>NZ_JBGCDQ010000022.1:0-108395 GCF_045105575.1 Winogradskyella sp.
TTAGTATTTGTTCTTGGCGTTGCGCTGTGACAGCCTAGGATGATTAGTTTCATTGACTAAAAACCTAAGTCACGTTCTATGTCTTCCATTTCAATGATATCAGCTGCTTCTTGTAGCGTTGGGACGACCACAATTTCATCTGGTATTTTGTCTAATTCTGCTTTATCTGAAACAACTACAAAAGACTTCTTAGCAGATCGGTGATTATTACTTAAGCGCAAAAATTCAACCACATCATCTAGTGCAATCTTTTCCAAGCTAGATAATCTAACTACAAGATGATAGTTTTTATACGTCTCATAAGTTTGTTCAATAGTGTGAACCAATGTTTTAACCGAAGAATTTTCTTGGGTAATTATAGTCGTATTTCCGTCTCTATCAATAATCATAAGCTATTGTTTTATTTTAGAAGCCAAAAGGTATATTACAGCCATTCTAATTGCAACGCCATTTTCAACTTGGTTTAATATGATCGCTTGTTTTGAATCTGCCACATCACTTGTAATTTCTACGCCACGATTTATAGGTCCTGGATGCATAATTACAATCTCTTTATCTAAACTATTTAATAATTCTTTATTAACACCAAATTGTTGTGTATACTCTCTAGTTGAAGGAAAGTAACTAATATCCATACGCTCGTTCTGTACTCTTAGCATATTTGCTACATCACACCATTCTAAGGCCTTTTTTAAATTTGTTTCTACTTTTACACCTAAGTCTTTAATGTATTTTGGAAGTAATGTCTTTGGTCCACACACCATAACTTTAGCCCCTTGCAATTGCAGTGCATAAATGTTGGAGAGTGCTACTCTACTATGCAAAATATCACCTACGATAACAACATTTTTTCCTTTTACACTGCCTAGTTTTTCTCTAATTGAATACGTGTCCAACAATGCCTGTGTTGGATGCTCATGCGCTCCATCACCTGCATTTATAATGCTCGCATTAACATGTTTCGACAAAAACACTCCTGCTCCAGGGTTAGGATGGCGCATTACCACCATATCTACTTTCATGGATAAAATGTTATTAACTGTATCTATAAGCGTCTCCCCTTTTTTAACTGAAGATTGTGCAGCTGAAAAATTTATGACGTCTGCTGAAAGCCGTTTCTCGGCTAATTCAAATGATAGCTTAGTCCTTGTTGAATTCTCGAAAAATAAATTAGCGATCGTTATATCTCTAAGTGAAGGTACTTTTTTAATCGGTCTATTAATTACCTCCTTAAATTGATCTGCAGTTTCAAATATAAGTTCAATATCTCGTTCTTTAAGATATTTAATTCCTAATAAGTGATTGACACTTAATTCACTCATAATTATAGTATTTTATTTATCAATTAAATACACTGCATCTTCGCCTTCATTTTCAACCCAATTAACTTTCACTTTTTGAAGATCTATTGCGTCCACCTGTCTACCTCTATAATTTGGTTGAATTGGCAAATGACGACTAAAACGTCTATCTATTAGAGTCAATAACTCTATATTATTAGGTCTTCCAAAAGATTGAATTGCCGTTAATGCAGACCTAATACTTCTTCCCGTGTAAAGCACATCATCAACAAATACAACATTTTTATCTTCGACAATAAAATCTATATTGGTAGTATTAGCCTCTAACGGTTTATCTCCTCGTCTAAAGTCATCTCTAAAAAAGGTTATATCTAAATAGCCCAATTGAATGTTTTTTATTTTATAGTCTACTTTGAGCATTTGGGCAATACGATTCGCCAAATATTTTCCTCTTGGTTGAATACCAATAAGGACGGTTTTAGAGAAATCATCATGGTTTTCAATAAGTTGGCAAGCCAATCTGTGAAGGGTAATATTGACTTCTTTAGAGTTAAGTAATACTTTTTGACTCATTATAGTATCCAAACGTTGTAGGCTTACAAAGTTAGGATAATATTTTTTGTATGCAATGGTTATTTTATGTTGTTAATTGAGGACGAATGTAATCATAAATTATGCTATCATATTTATGTACTTAAACTTAGTCTGATTAAAGTAAAGAGACTTTTGAAACTCATCAAAGTATGGTTTATTTTTAACTACTTCGATTCTACATAATCCTTTCTGAGCAAGTTTTTTCCATTTACTTAAATCTTAATTCATAAAAAAAGCCTCCCGTATAACGAAAGGCTTTATAATATAGATTAATGAATTTCCTTTTTTTTAAAGGAATGGGATTATTTCTTCCCGTCCATTTTATCTTTAAGTGCTTGTAAAGCATCATTTGCATCACCTAAAGTTGGTTTAGCTTCTGCCGCTTGAGCCTCCTGCTTTCTTACAGCACGCTTAACGATTTTAGCTTCTTCAGCTCTAAATACTGCTGTATGAGATGCTACAACACGTTTGAATTCTTTATTAAATTCAATAATCTTGAAGTCTGCTTCTTCACCTTTTTTAAGTTTAGAACCATCTTCTTTCTCTAAATGACGTGCCGGAATAAATGCAACTATATCTTCGTTAAATTCAATTGTTGCTCCTTTATCTACCATTTCTGTCACTGCTGCTTTATGAACAGTATCTAAGGCAAACTCAGTTTCATACTTATCCCATGGATTTTCTGTAGTCTGTTTATGTCCTAAAGATAATTTACGTCCTTCAACGTCTAGCTCTAATACAACAACATCTAAATTATCACCTACATTACAAAATTCTGATGGATGCTTAATTTTCTTAGTCCAAGATAAGTCAGAGATGTAAATTAATCCATCAATACCTTCTTCTAATTCAACGAAAACACCAAAGTTTGTAAAATTACGTACAATACCTGTGTGCTTAGAACCTACAGGATATTTAGTCGTAATATCAGTCCATGGATCTGGTGTTAATTGCTTAATACCAAGAGACATTTTACGATCTTCTCTATCTAAAGTTAAGATTACAGCATCGATTTCATCACCAACAGTTACAAAATCTTGTGCTGAACGTAAATGTGTTGACCAAGACATTTCACTCACGTGAACTAGACCTTCTACACCTTCTTCTACTTCAATAAATGCACCGTAATCTGCAATGACCACAACTTTACCTTTAACTTTATCGCCAATCTTAACGGATTCACCTAAAGCTTCCCAAGGATGCTTAGATAATTGCTTAAGACCTAATTGTATTCTAGACTTGTTTTCATCAAAATCAAGGATTACAACATTTAATTTCTGATCTAATTCAACGATCTCATTTGGATGGTTGATACGTGACCAAGATAAATCTGTAATATGAACTAAACCATCTACACCGCCTAAATCAATAAACACACCATAAGACGTAATGTTTTTCACAATACCTTCTAATACTTGCCCTTTTTCTAGTTGACCAATGATTTCTTTCTTTTGTTCTTCGATATCAGCTTCAATCAAAGCTTTATGAGAAACTACTATGTTTTTGAATTCATGGTTGATTTTTACAACTTTAAATTCCATAGTTTTATTTACGTACTGATCGTAATCTCTAATAGGCTTAACATCAATTTGAGAACCCGGCAAGAACGCTTCTATACCAAATACATCTACGATCATTCCACCTTTAGTTCTACATTTCACAAAACCGTTTACGATTTCGCCAGTATCATGTGCATTATTAACACGTTCCCATGCTTTTATTACACGAGCTTTTCTGTGCGATAATACCAATTGACCAGTTGCATCTTCACGCACGTCAATTAATACTTCAACTCTGTCACCAACTTTAAGATCTGGATTGTAACGGAACTCGTTAAGAGAAATTACACCTTCAGACTTAGCGTTAATGTCAATAATGGCATCACGATCTGTAATAGTGATTACGGTACCTTCTACAACTTCGTCATCTAAAGTGTCAACGAAATTTTCTGATACTAATTTTTCGAATTCTTCTAACTTCGTGTCCGCTACTTGCTCAATTCCTTCTTCGTAATTGTGCCAATCGAACTCTGCTAAGAATTTTTCTGGGTTTGCTTGTGCTTCAGAGATTACTGGAGCGCTTACAGCAGTTCCTGCTTCGTTTGCTTCAGTTGCTTCAACCTCAGCTTGGTTTGTTTCTTTTTCAGACATGTGCTGAATTAAAATTTGTATTCTGTAGTTTTAGAAAGTTTTGCGGAAAACCTACAGAAGTTATTAATTATAAATGATGTTATCCTCTTCACTCTCTCAAGTCCGCCAAAAGGTTTGCAAAAATACTACTTATTATTCTGAAAACCAAACACTAAATGAAGTGACTTTATTTTTTATTTGGTGTCTAATATAATGTATATCAAAATGATGTTAACAATTTTAAATTTTGACGCATAAATTGGTATATTTACAATACTATTAACAATTAAAACTTATAACAATGGTTAGAGCTAAATACCAAGGCGTATTAGACTTAGGTGAAAAATTAAACATTCAGAACGGAAATGTGACTGAAGAAAATGGAGTATTAAAAGTAGAAGGTACTGCAAACACGCAATACGAAAAAAACTTACTTTGGGATAAAATAAAAGAAGCAGGTGGTGTAAATCCGGCTGATATTGTAGCTGATATTAAAGTTGCTGACGAATCTGTGTATGCAAGACATACGGTTGCTTCTGGTGAAACTTTAGGAAAAATAGCAAAGCACTATTTTGGTGATGCTATGAAGTATAAAGAGATTTTTGCTGCAAATTCTGATATTTTAAAGAATCCTGATGTTATTCATCCAGATCAGGAATTAATTATTCCTAATTTATAATTTAAAATTTAAAAAAAAATTAGTATCTTTAATTTGTCGTTTCTCTGAGTGACTTCCGAACATTAAAAGACTTCTAAAATTTTGAAAGCGGTAAGGTAAATCATCTTATCGCTTTTTTATGCCTTAGACTTTAAGACTTCGTTTTACAATTATAAAGGTACTTTGTAATGATAATAGAATCTATATTAACATAATACTAGTTCTACGCAATTTGACCAAACCGAATGAGATACGCTTACGACCAAGAAAATGACAAAATAGAAGTTTCTATTTCTGGACAAAGAGCGAAATGTCGTGATTGTAATTCTCTTGTGATTGGAAGAAAAGGTTCATTCAAAATTAAACATTGGTATCATAAAACAAAAAACGACTGTGACAGTTGGTACGAACCAATAACAGAATGGCATCTTAAATGGCAGAACTTGTTTCCAGAAGATTTTAGAGAAGTAACAATTAAAAATAATGGAAATGGAAAATCTCATCGAGCGGATTTAAAACTAAAAAACGGTTTAGTCATTGAAGTTCAAAACTCACCAATAAATGTTAATGAAATTTCAAAAAGAGAGAGTTTCTATGGAAAGAACAATATGATTTGGATTTTGAATGGAAAAAATCTGGCAAATAAATCCAAAATAAGCTATCAATTTAATCAAAAGAGATTTGCTTTATTTTTCTCTATTCCTGCATACAGCGATTTAGTTTCTGATTATGATATGGATGAATTTAAGTCAGTATTGTGGGAAACTGACACTTTTTCAGAATTGAAAAATGACAAAGATTTACTGGATTTTGAAATGAACAATGGCAACTATTTTAAATTTGAGTTTAAAATTGACAAAGAGTTTTCACAGTTTGACTGTGAATTGACTTACTTATTCAAAAAAATAAGTAACGAACTTTATGGATATGGAACTTATCAAAAACTGATTTCGGAATTTAATATTACTTATATAAGCGTAAATAAGGACAACTACACTAAAGTAGATTTGGAAAAAAAATACTGGCGGAAATTTATTAATTTTATGACTTTCCCTGTATTTATTGACAATTTAGATGGTCTTGGTTCTGAGTTAATATATTGGTATCAAGAAAATAGAATAATAAAACGTTCTGATTTTATTAATAAATATTTGAAATACACCTGAATAAAAACTGCGTAGAACAACGTGTGTAATCAATGGCTGGTTCTCGCCTACTTACAAAAATCCTAACGAATTTTATATTTAGTTTTTATTTGCTAAATTAGTTGCTTTATCACACCACTAATCATACACAAATCCGATATCAAATTAGAAAACAAACTTTTTACTAGATAACGAAATAATTAAACGATAAAAAGGCACAAACTGTAAACGAATTACAATCTGTGCCTTTTCTATAAAAGTTCTATGTTATTTTCTTTATTTCACTTCCTTAAGCGCATTATCAATTAAAGTACGCAAGTGTTGCTTATGCGCTTTACTAGACACATTGCCGCTTGGTGCAGCCATAGCTCTAATTTGTTTTAAATTATACAATGCCATAGATTTTGCATTATTTGTATAACGACTACTTTGCTTACCTGTAAGCATATCAATAAGTCTATTGGTATACTCTAGTTGTAAGTTTTGTCTAAACGAATTGACATTTCTATAAATATCTGCTTTAAAAATAGCAGCATTTAAATCTGTCATAAACGCTGTCAGTGAATACTCATTACCATACAATTCACTATCTGTGATACGTTGTAATGTATTTGGATGCAAAATATGGTTTAATATATTTTCTTGATACGTTAACACTTGACTGTGAATTTTTGGATCTTCAGGACCTCTAAAGAAACCAAAACCACGACGTTGCATTGCTAAATAATTGTATAAATCGCTTGGTGCGCTGAAAGCATCTGGTGCAAATGCATGCTTTTTCAGGGCATTCATAGCACGTTTTTGATCCTCTAGAGGTACTGGAGTAAATGGTTGTGTTCCTCCTTCTTGACCAATCATGGCTCTATCCACATAGATGCCTCCAATAAAACGAGACATTACGCCTGTTGCAATAGCACGTTGACCGCTTAACAAATAATAAGCACGTCTTAATTCTTGATAAGATTCACCCGTTTTAGCAAACTTAGTTTTCACCGCATTCATCATACTATCTACTAATTCAATTCTGTTTATAGAATACCCTATTTGATCGTTAGATAAATCACCTACCATTACTCTAGGATCGATCGCTTTTCCTGGCGCACGCATATCATCAGCATCGTTACCAAATATCAATTGTGGTTCGGTTGATCTATTAAGTAACGTTGTTTTTTCAGCTTCCGACTTAAATGGCGTATAACCGAATTGAATCGCCCAAATATCGTAAGGCCCTACAGACGTATCGTAATACTGGCCTTGCTTGCTTCTGTCGTTTGTTAAATTGATTCCAGCATAATCCATGACAGAACCTGTTAAACATTTGCCTTCAATGAAATCTTTATTAGCTAATTCTTCAGGTGAAAACAATTGACTCGCCTTCATATTATGATTTAAACCTAAGGTGTGCCCTACTTCGTGCATAATTAAGGCAAGCATCGATTCTTTTTTCATACGTGCCATTTCTAAGTCAGAGCCGCCTGAAGCTTCAACGACCGCTTGGCCAAACATGGTATTTTCGTGCATAACATGTCCAAATGAGCACAATACTTTATGCTTTTGTAAATAATCTGATGCATCAAATTCTACATCTGCTTTCGCCAAATCAAATAAGCGATCGTAAAATACTCTGTTTGTAAAATGTACGTATTCTAACATGATGTCTGCACCAATAATCTCACCTGTTTTAGGATTGACGAAACTTGGTCCATAACCTCCAAATGGAGGGTTTGGAGAGGATGTCCAGCGCAATACATTATAATTAATATCACCAGCATCCCAATCCGCATCGTCTGGCTGCATTTTTACAACCATAGCATTTTTAAATCCTGCTTTTTCAAAAGCTTTATTCCATTCTAAAACTCCTTGCGTAATGGTTTCCCTCCATTCTACAGGTGTTGAGTTTTCCATCCACCAGATAATTGGTTTTACAGGCTCTGAAATCGCTGCGTTAGGATCCTTTTTTACTAAATTCCAACGATGTACTAAATCTCTGTATGGTGCTGAATTGGTAGCAGTTTGATCTTCAACCTGCGTTGTAAAATAACCCACTCTAGGGTCATCAAAACGAGGTGCATAATCACTTTCTGGCATCGCTATTAAACTATGAAACATCTTAATACTTACATTTCTGCCATCAGTAACAGCCTGAGATCCGCCATTTAACACAGAAGGTTTTGAGTACACATACTCCACTTCTAAATTGGTGTTGTCTTCATAGTTTTTAATACTGTTAACTTTTGTTTTAATCTTGTCTAAATTACCAAGTGTAAATGCAAAAGGATTAGAACCAGGAAAACGTGGAGGCTTTACCTGAGCTAAGGTTTCTTTTAAAAATAAACCATCGGCTTTTATTAAATAAAGGCCTTCTTTTTCATTGTGTGCTTCAATTTTTACAGTTGCCATAATACCTTCACTCGTGTTGGCATCTTTAGATTTTGAAATGGCATTTTCTGGATCGAAATAGAACGATGTGTTTTGGGTTACAAACTCAATTTTATCATAGTATTTTTTAACTCTAAATACCTTAGAGCCTCCGTAAGATCCTCTAAAGCGACCTGCATCAACTACTCCATTAGACACTTGATTAAAATGAATGTAGTCTTTATTGAAATGCGCATCACTTACCAACATATGTAGCGTACCAGTAATGGTATCACGATACATTGTAAAAAGTCCTTCTATTTTTTCACTAGACTTTGTAAGATCTTCAATTGATTTTTCTTTTTTCTTAGGCTTCGGAGCTGGCGTTTCGGTCTTGTCCTTTTTTCGTTTCTTTTTTCGCTGTGCCTCTAAATTTTGAGGTAAAATAAACGCACACATTAATAATGCTAAAGACAGAAGTCTGAAAGCATTTCGTTTTTTGATGATCATAATTTGTTAGGTGATTAATTAATATAAATTTATGCCTTACAAGATATAAAATAAATGAAGACTATTTTTTGTGGAATTGTTAAAATCTAGGTTTTAAGACTAGTTTTAATTCACTCTATTAAATTCAAGTTTTTTATCATAAAACAGTTATTGCTTTTTAAAAAACAAATGCTGTTTTGAAAAACCAATATCACTAAAACTAGATACCACAACATTAGCCAAACTATAATCCTGCCCTGAAGAATGCGGACTTTTAAAACCAACACAGAAAATACCTGCAGCATGTGCCGCTTTTATGCCATTTGTAGAATCTTCAATCACCATGCACTCAGACGTTTTAAAGCCTGTAAATTCTGCTGCTTTAATAAATATCTCGGGATGCGGTTTGGACTGCTTTAAATCTGCTCCGCTAAATTTTGCTCTGAAATATTGATTTAAATCAAAACGTTCAAAAATTTGAATGATACCTTTCATTGATGCTGATGACGCTACAACTAAGGTTATGCCATTAACATGGTAATCTTTTATGAGGTCTAAAACGCCATCAATAAGAGCGAGTTCGTCATCGTGCTCAAATATATATTTGTAATGTTTTCGTTTTAAGTTTACTAAATATTCTGGTGTTTCTTTTAAACTGAAATGTGTGACTAAGCGTTTACAGATATTAATTGTGGATTGACCTGTAAAAGATTCGTACAAAGCTGCATCAACTTTAATGTTAACCTCATCAAACATGTGATGGTACGCTTTACGATGCAAGGGCTCTGTGTCTACAATAACACCATCCATATCAAACAACACAGCTTTTAGCATATCTTTATTTTTTTTTGGCGAAGATAGAAAAGTATCTTTCAATATTCTGAGAAGAACCCTTAACCTTAGTTTTATTGTATTAAATAATGTTTAGATTTACCATCAAGAAAAAACAACCCATCACATGGCAAAAAAAGGACGCGAAAAAAACACAGCCAATAAAGCCAAGCATAGCAAATTAATTGCTCAGAAAAAGAATAAAACTAAAAGTAAAGATGCTGAGCGCAAAGCACGATTAAAAGAAATCGTTGACATGGCTAAAGCAAAAAAAACAAAAGACGTTTAATCCGTTTACAATACATTATCCATAATATCCTGCACAACTTCTGGATTTAAAAGCGTACTCGTATCACCCAACTGATCGGTTTCATTACAGGCAATTTTTCTTAAAATTCGTCGCATAATTTTACCTGATCGTGTCTTTGGCAAACCTTCTGTGAATTGAATTTTATCGAGTTTTGCAATTGGTCCAATCCGATCAGTAATTAATTGATTGATTTCCTTTCTCAAATTATTATGTACTCGTCCTTCTCCACTATCTTTTAAAGTCACATAACCATAGAGTGCATTTCCTTTTACATCGTGTGGAAAGCCTACAATAGCAGATTCTGCAACGGCTTGATGTTCATTAATAGCATCCTCAATCGGTGCAGTGCCTAAATTATGACCAGACACAATAATAACATCGTCCACACGACCTGTAATTCTGTAATATCCTACTTCGTCCCTTAAAGCACCATCTCCTGTAAAATACATGTTATCGTAAGCAGAAAAATAGGTATCCTTATAACGTTGGTGATTTCCCCAAATCGTCCGTGCCATGGAAGGCCAAGGGAATTTAATACAAAGTCGTCCCTCTACTTGGTTACCTTTTAATTCTTGTCCATTATCATCCATTAATGCTGGCTGTACACCTATAAATGGTAACGTGGCATACGTTGGTTTGGTTGGTGTAGAAAATGGAATTGGCGTAATCATAATACCTCCTGTTTCAGTTTGCCACCAAGTATCTACTATCGGACTTTTCTTTTTTCCTATGTTTTCATCGTACCAATGCCAAGCTTCTTCGTTAATAGGCTCACCAACTGACCCTAATACTTTTAATGAAGACAAATCGTGTTTTTCAACAAACTCAGTGCCTTGTTTTGCCAAAGCTCTAATAGCCGTAGGTGCTGTGTAAAATTGCGTGATTTTATGTTTTTCTACAATATCCCAAAAACGTCCGTAATCTGGATAGCTTGGTACACCTTCAAACATTACAGAAGTTGCACCATTCAATAAAGGCCCGTAAACGATATAACTATGTCCTGTTATCCAACCAATATCGGCAGTACACCAATACACGTCATCTTCACGATATTGAAATACATTTTTAAACGTGTAAGCGGTATAAACCATGTAACCACCACTAGTATGCACCATGCCTTTTGGTTTTCCTGTTGAACCAGATGTGTACAAAATAAATAGAGGATCTTCTGCATCCATAATTTCAGCAACGCAGTCTGAATACGCTTCATCTAAAAGCGGTTGTAACCAAAAATCTCGACCGTCTTTCATCCTAATGTCTGAGTGAATGCGTTTGGCAACCAAAACAGATGCTACAGATGATGTATCTGCTAAAGCATCATCAACAATACCTTTTAGATCTATGGTTTTTGAACCACGATAAGAACCATCTGAGGTAATCACCATTTTTGCATCGCAATCATTAATCCTTGAAGACAAGGCCGAAGCAGAGAAACCAGCAAAAACAACTGAATGAATAGCACCAATTCTGGCACATGCCAAAACAGAAATAGCTAATTCAGGAATCATAGGTAAATAAATACAAACCACATCTCCTTTTTTTATGCCTTTATCTTTTAAAACATTGGCAAATTTGCAAACCCGTTCGTGCAATTGTTTATAGGTAATATGCTCCGCAGCTTCATCTGGATTATTGGGCTCAAATAAAATAGCCGTTTTATCACGTCTTGTATGCAAATGTCTATCGAGACAGTTTTCAGTAATATTGAGTTTAGCGTCTTCAAACCATTTAAATTCAGGTTTACCAAAATCGTAGCTTAAAACCTTAGACCATTTTTTTCTCCAAACAAAATGCTCTTCTGCTATTTCTTCCCAGAATTGTTCAGGATTTCTAACTGATTTTCGGTAGACTTGAAAATATTCTTCAAACTGTTTAATATGATAATTACTCATTGATTTACGACGATTTAATGGAACCGTAATTTAATAAAATTATATTTATCTGTGTGAAGTTTTGAAACGTAAAATAGGTTCAAAAACAAAAATGTGAACTTCAACGAAATTCGGTACTTATTATGTGTTTTCTTTTAAATGTTCTCAACATTTAAATATATTAGCCCTCTTACAGCCATTACATGATAAAATATGCCCTCGCTATTATTTTTAGTATCGTTATTTTGACCACTTCTTTTAGTCAAAAAAAAATAGAACCAAATGCTGAAGATATCGCTAAAGCTAATGCGCTAAAAGAAAAGTTTGACCATAAAGATGACGAAATTGCCCTTGAAGAAAGCATTGACTTTGTTACTTTCGACTTTGATAGCCGCAATAAGAAAGTTACCGTTATACATGATGCCAAAGAGAAAATGATTAACATGATCTCGCGTGCAGACATTCAAAAATACTCTTTTTATGATGGTCAGTCCTCAATTCAACTTTTTAGTATTTATTATAAAAACGATAAATATGCTGGTTTTAATATAGAAGATGAAGCATATAAAAGTGATGATCTATTTCATGTTGATTCAAGAGTAAAGTACACACAAATTGATTTTCCGTTGCAAGGCTACCGTTACAATACGCATTTAATAAAGACGTATAAAGACATTAAATATTTTACCAAATTGTTTTTTAATGAGTCGTATCCTATTGAAAAAAAAGTCATTTCTGTTGAAATCCCAGATTGGCTCGACCTCGAATTAAAAGAGCTCAATTTTGAAGGCTATGCTATTGAAAAAACTATAGAAACCAATTCAAAAAATAAGTCTAAAACATATACCTATACTTTAAAAGACACACCTGCAATGCATAGAGTTTCTAATGCACCAGGACCAACATATGTCTATCCTCATTTATTAATCTTAGCTAAATCTTATACCAAAAAAGGAGAAACGACACCTATTTTCAATTCTACGCAAGACCTCTACAATTGGTACAAATCCTTAGTTAACAGCTTAGAAAATGACAATACAGATATTAAATCTAAGGTTGTGGAGTTGACCGAAAATGCTAAATCCGACGAAGAAAAAATTAAAAACATCTACTATTGGGTACAAGATAACATTAGATATATCGCTTTTGAAGATGGTATTGCAGGTTTCAAACCAGATGAAGCTGCAAATGTGTTTAACAAACGCTATGGTGACTGTAAAGGAATGGCGAACTTAACCAAGCAAATGCTTATTGAAGCTGGCTTTGACGCGCGTTTAACATGGATTGGTACCAAACACATTGCCTACGATTATTCCACTCCAAATTTATCCGTCGATAACCACATGATTTGTGCTTTATTTAAGGATGATAAGGTCGTTTTTTTAGATGGTACCGAAAAGTTTAATGCCTTTGGTGAATATGCAGATCGCATACAAGGCAAACAAGTTTTAATAGAAGATGACGATGCTTTTATTTTAAAATATGTACCGACAAGTGAGGCGCCTTTTAATAAAGAATACTACAATTATGAACTCACTTTAAAAGATGAAGTTTTAGTAGGTACGGTTGAAAAACAATTTAACGGAGAAAGCAGATCTGGACTTTTATATTATTTCGATCAGCTAAAGACCGACAAAAAAGAAGCGTTTTTAGAATCGTATTTAAGTCGTGCGGACAGTAACAGGAAAGTGACAAACATCACGACTTCAGATTTATCTAATCGCGAACTTAACGTCACCATTTCTCATGATCTTAGCGTAAAAAACGCTGTGTCTACTTTTGATAATTCCATCTATATCGATCTTGATTTAGATAAAGAATTCAGTGGTTTTGAGTTAGACGAACGCGATGTTGATTATATTTTCAGCTCTAAAAAATATTTAGAATCTACTACGAAGTTAAAAATCCCTACAGGTTATAGTGTTACGCATGTACCAAATAATATTAACATTTCGAGCGATAATTATGACTTGTCGGTTAAGTTTAAAACTGAAAATAATACGCTAACCTATAAAAAGCTATTTCAGATTAAAAACGCAAAAATTGAAACCAAAGATTTTAACGAATGGAATGGCTTTATAAAAGAACTGAACACCATTTATAAAGAACAAATTATCTTAACAAAAGACTAAAGTGTTCAGTGTTCAGTGTTCAGTGTTCAGTGTTCAGTGTTCAGTGTTCAGTGTTCAGTAAATTAAAGCATAAAGGCCGAATTACAATTAAATATTATAACATTATTATATGAAGATCAAAGGATTAACTACCATAGTATTGCTCGTTACACTTTCTGTCTTTTCTCAATCTAGAGAAGCGCTAGAGGCTAAAGATTTTTTCTGGGGAGAAAAAGATGACTATAAAACAATGATGGACGTTCCTGAAAAATGGAATAACGAATCTGCTGTAATTTTATACAAAAACGAAAACTACGACTTCCATAAATATGGTAAAAACGTCACTTATACCAGTTCTGTAAGACAGCGCATTAAATTATTAGATAAAGCAGCTGTAGAAGAATTCTCAGAATTTGCTTTTGTAAAACGCTTTAGATCAGACAAAGGACGTTATACTTGGAAAGAAGCAGGCAATAACTACGTTGGTATTAAAATTGTAAAACCAGACGGAAGTGAAATAGAAATTAACGTTGAGGAAGAATCTGTAGAGGTCGATGGTGAAACTAAAATTGCAATTGCCAATTTAGAAATTGGTGATATCATTGATTATTATTTTTACCGCTTGGAGCCTTTTAAAACCACTTATGCTTTTGGTTTTGATCCGGTTGAAACCTATTTAGGTGAAGAATATCCTGTGGTTGATTTTAAGTTATTTTTTGAAACTGAAAATGACTTTTTCATCAATTTCAACTCCTTTAATGGAGCTCCAAAATTGACTGAAATTCCCACAGAAAAACGCAATATGAGACGCTACGAGCTTGTAGCTTCAGATATTGAAAAAGCCGAATACAAACGTTGGTCTTATCCGCTTTTAGAAATACCATCTTATAAATTTCAAGTGTACTTTGCAAGATCTGGAAAATTTGAAGATAGTGCCTTAGCCTTTTTACCTGAGAAAGAAGATATTATTAAAACCTCTGTTTCAAAACAAGAAGTTTTAGATCTGTATGAAAGTCGTTTTAGACCAGATGGAAATGTTGGTGATGTGAGACGATTTTTCAAAAAGAAAACCTTTAAAAATGACACCGAAAAAGTAACAGAAGCTTATTATTTTATGCGTCATTATTACCTTACACGCTTTGTAGAGGCCATGATTATTAAAGAGGCTGAAATAATGTACAATCCATTTTTGGTTTATGGTGATCCTGTTTTTATTCAAAATCAAAAACAATTTGTGCGTCATTTTACGGAATATCTCAATAGCGAAGATATTAAGTACGAAATTGTAGTGGCTAAAAAACGTTACGATGGTACCATTGATGATTTATTGATTGAAAAAAATGTAAATACAATGATTAAAGTAGAAACTGCTACTCCACTCTACGCACAATTATTTAGCCTACATACTAATATTAATGAATTTTCACCTTTAATTGAAGGTACAGATGTGTATTTATTATCTCCAACGCGTAATAGAATTGATGTGATTGAAAGAGGTACACTTCCTGTATCTACACATTTAGATAATGAAACAAAAAAAGACATTACCGTAAGTCTTAATGAGGATTTTTCTGGAATTAGTTTAAGTGCAAAAAGCAGCTACAAAGGCCATTCTAAAAAAGACGAACAGTTTGATCGTTTAATGTTTATGGACTACGTCACAGAAGATTATGCCAAATACGAAACCCTACCCTTCGTTGATATGGTAAGACGTAAAAAGGATAAAATTAGGTATAAAAAAGAACTCGATGCTGTTGCTTTAAAAATTAAGGATAAACAAAAAGAACGCTTTGAAAATAATGCAAAAGCAGAATTTCAGATTGAAGAAATCGAAGATTACACGCATAATATTGAGAATACAGGACGTTACGGATTAGACGACTATTTTACGTTTACAGAAAGTTTTACAGCTAAAGATGCTTTAATTAAGAAAGCAGGTCCTAATTATATTATCGAAATTGGCAAGCTCATTGGTGGCCAAATTGATCTCGAAGAAAAAGAACGCGAACGCACAAAAAACATTAATACAGCTAATGCCCGAAGTTTCAATTATAACATCACTTTTAATATTCCAGAAGGCTACACCATTGCTGGTTTAGACAAATTAAATAAATCGGTTAATAACGCTACTGGTGCTTTTATAAGTACAGCTGCTATTGAAGGCAACCAACTTATTGTTACAACATCTAAACAATACAAACACAATTTTGAACCGAGTAGTAATTGGAACAAAATGATTGCTTTTTTAGATGAAGCCAATCAATTTACAAATGAAAAGATATTGTTGAAAAAGAAGTAAAGCCGATTTTGAATGTTTTGAAAAAACCTCTTATGAGCATGTGAAATCATAAGAAGTTTTTTTATTTCTTATTAATGCTCTACAGCCTCATTAGCTCCACTAGGAATACGAATATTCTCAACTAAATCTTGAACCTCTTGAGGAGGTGCTTTGCTGAATTTCATAATCGTTATTGAAACTATAAAATTTAATAACATAGCAATAGTACCGAAACCTTCAGGTGAAATACCAAACCACCATTCACTCTTATTTGGTAATTCGTCATCGAACCAGCCCAATTTGTATTTCATCATATAAAGCAGCATACTTATGATTCCGACAACCATGCCTGCAATAGCACCTTCCTTATTCATACGTTTATAGAAAATTCCGAGAATAATCGCCGGAAAAAATGAAGCTGCAGCCAAACCAAAGGCTAAAGCCACAACGGCTGCCACAAAACCTGGAGGATTAATTCCAAAATAGCCAGCAATACAAACTGCGCCAACAGCAGAAAGTCTTGCAGCTACTAATTCCCCTTTTTCGGAAATAGAAGGTTTGATTATTTTTTTAATTAAATCATGAGATACTGATGATGAAATAACAAGCAATAAACCTGCTGCTGTTGATAAAGCTGCAGCCAATCCACCAGCAGCCACTAAAGCGATGACCCAATTGGGCAGTTTAGCAATTTCAGGATTTGCCAAAACCATAATATCCCGATCTACAATCAATTCATTTTTAGCTTCGTCGGCAATATAGTTAATTAATCCGTCGTTATTTTTATCGTTAAATTTTATTAAGCCCGTTTCTTCCCATTTCTTAAACCATTCTGGCACATTAGCATATGATTGATTAGAAACTGTTTCAATTAAGTTAGTTCTAGCAAAAGCAGCCACAGCAGGAGCTGTAGAAAATAATATAACGATAAGCAGTAAAGCTATTCCTGCTGATTTCCGAGCATCCTTTACACGTTTCACTGTAAAAAACCGAACAATAACGTGCGGTAAACCTGCAGTACCAACCATTAAAGCTAAGGTAATCGCAAGCATATCTATCATAGACTTTGAACCCTCAGTATATTCTGAAAAACCAAGCTCTGTGCTTAAACCATCTAGCTTATCTAAAAGAAAAGTACCAGAACCATCATTAAGTGCGCTTCCAAAACCTAATTGCGGAATTGGATTTCCTGTCATTTGAATAGAAATAAAAATCGCAGGAACCATAAATGCAAATATTAAAACGCAATACTGCGCAACTTGTGTGTATGTGATGCCTTTCATACCACCTAATACGGCATAAAATAAAACGATTAACATTCCTATGATGACTCCTGTATTAATATCAACTTCCAAAAATCGAGAAAACACGATTCCTACTCCACGCATTTGGCCAGCGACATAAGTAAAAGAAACTAACAAAGCACAAAACACAGCAACAATTCTTGCCGTTTTTGAATAATAGCGATCGCCTATAAAATCTGGAACGGTAAACTTACCGAACTTTCGTAAGTATGGAGCTAAGAGCAAAGCCAGCAATACATAACCACCTGTCCAACCCATTAAATAAACCGCTCCATCATAACCTGCAAAAGAAATAATACCGGCCATAGAAATAAACGATGCTGCACTCATCCAATCTGCTGCAGTTGCCATTCCATTTGCTAATGGAGATACTCCTCCACCTGCAACATAAAATTCTTTGGTTGAACCTGCTCTAGACCAAATGGCAATACCAATATAGAGCGTAAAGGTAATCCCTACTAAAATATAGGTCCAAGTTTGAACATCTATTTCGGCTATCAATAGTATATTATTCATCATAGCCATATTTTTTATCGAGATTATTCATCAGTTTCACATAAACGAATATCAATGTCACAAACACATACATTGAACCTTGTTGCGCGAACCAAAAGCCGAGTTTAAAGCCACCGAATTTAATGGTATTTAATTCATCTTTAAAAAGAATACCTGCGCCATAAGAGACGACAAACCATATCGCTAGTAAAATGAGTACATATTTAATATTGGCTCGCCAATAGGCTATCGCATTAGGTCTATTTGTCATATTTACAAAATAAATTAATAAACATTATTTTTAAAAGTAAAAAACAACGCATAAGATAATGATTTATAGTGGCTAAATCAAATAATAGGTCAATTAGACTATTACTTGTTTTTAGAATTTAGTTCTTTTTATATAAGTTTTCAATTCTTTTATAACTCGTGGTGCCAATATAATGGTCGCAACCATTGTCGGAATAGCCATTAAAGCAAATACTCCATCAATGAGGTTAATCATCATACTCAGACTTGTAGTGGCTCCAACGAGAATACTCAAAATATAGAAATAATTGTAATAGTGTTTTTTATCGGCTCCAAAAAGAAACGACATACATTTTGTACCATAATATGAATATGAGAATAACGAACTCATGCTAAAAACCGCGATACAAATTAATAATAAATATTTACCATAAATTGGCATGACATCTGCAAAAGCCGAAGCGGTTAAGGACACACCATTATCTGAAGTTGTTTCCCAAACACCTGTAACCAAAATAGCTAAAGCCGTCAGCGTACAAACAATCAATGTGTCAATTGCAGGACCAAGCATAGCTACTAAACCTTCGCGAATAGGTTCATCTGTTTTTGCAGCTCCGTGTGCCATTGGTGCTGTTCCAATTCCGGCTTCGTTTGAAAATGCACCACGTTTAATACCATGAAGAATTAAAGCTCCAATAACACCTCCTAAAAAGGTATCGTCTTTTGGGTAATAATTCGCGGCAAACGCATCAGTAAATATAAGTTTTAGATAATATAATAAGACATCGCTATGAGCGACCAAGATAATAATGACCAAGACAAAATATAAAGCCACCATACTTGGTACTAACTTAGAAGCCACTGCACCTATTCGTTTAATACCGCCTAAAATAACTAAACCCGTAATAAAGACGAGAACAACACCAATAGTTAGATTAGTATATAAACCCACTTCCACACCATTAGGAATCAACAAAATATCGTTTAAAGCTTGCGTTAACTGGTTGACATTAAAAACTGGCAAAGCGCCAAGCAAACCACAAAAACTAAAAAATACAGCTAACGGTTTCCAAGCTTTACCCAAGCCTTCCGTAATAAAATACATAGGACCACCTTGCAGTTCGCCTGCACTATCCTTTCCTCTATACATAATTGCTAAAGTAGATGTAAAGAATTTTGTAGACATACCAACCACAGCACTCATCCACATCCAAAACACAGCTCCTGGTCCACCAATAGATATAGCAACTGCAACTCCTGCAATATTTCCCATTCCAACGGTTGCGGACAAAGCGGTTGTTAAAGCTTGAAAATGTGATATCTGTCCAGGGTCATTAGGGTCGTCATACCTACCTCTCAATACACTAAGCGCATGACCTAAATATCGAAACGGTAAAAATCGCGAACGGATGAGCAAATACAAACCTCCACCAATAAGTAAAATGAGCAAAGGTAAACCCCAAGCTAAGGACGAGAAATCTTTGAGTAGTTGGTTTAAAAATTCCATAGATTATAAATGTAGTGAATGGAATGAATTTATGACGAATTGTTTTTAATAAATTTGAGATTTGTGGTTTAAGTTGTTGAATTTGAATTAAGAAAAAACTAATCTCACTTATTGTTTGAAATAATTTATTGAAGTTAACTTATCTCATTAGACTTAGAAACAATGTGTAAAACAGAGCAATAGCATCATATAATAAAACCATAAACCCCATTTCAATACGAAATAGTACCTTTACAGCACAACCAATTAATAATTGAGCACTAACCGTCTATATTTTATTGATGCTGTAAGAGCGTTTGCCATCTTAATGATGTTGCAAGGGCATTTTATAGATACGCTTTTAGACGTATCTTATAGAGACCAAAGTCATACAGCTTTTAAGGTTTGGGAATATTTTAGAGGCATTACAGCACCTACGTTTTTCACCATTTCTGGACTTATATTTTCGTATTTACTCATTAGAGCAAAAGATAATGGAACTATAAAGCAACGTATGCATAAAGGCTTCATACGAGGTTTAATGCTTATTGGTATTGGTTATTTGTTGCGTGTGCCTATTTTTGAGTGGCTTATTGGCAAGTTTAGTGCTTATTTTCTTATCGTGGATGTTTTACAGTGTATTGGTTTATCATTGATTCTTATTGTTTTAATTTATCGCTTCACATTAAAAAAAACTTTGATTTTCTCCATATTGATGTTGGTTTTAGGATTAACTATTTTTATGTCTGAACCGCTTTATCGTTATTTAGAATTACCACAAGTGCCTGAGTTATTTTCCAATTACCTTACCAAATCTAATGGATCGGTTTTTAATATTTTACCTTGGTTTGGCTATGTGGCTTTTGGTGCTTTTATTTCTACCTTGTTTTATCGCTATGTAGAACGACCAAAGTTTAAAATGGCAATTGTTTCAGGGTTTTTCATCATTGGAATATTGCTAATTTTTAAATCGGCTTGGTTATTTATGAAACTCTACTATTGGTTTGATTTATCACTTTTTAAAGACATTGCTTATTATAATTATTTGTTTACCAGACTTGGTAATGTGCTAATTTTATTCTCATTATTCTATTTGACAGAAAAATATATAAAGCAACCGTTGATTCTAAAAATTGGTCAGAAAACCTTATCTATTTATGTAATTCATTTCATTATTATTTACGGCAGTTTTACAGGATTGGGTTTACACCAACTTATTGGAAAAACCTTAGAACCTTGGGAAGCTATTATTGGCGCACTCCTCTTTCTTTCTGTAGTTTGTTTTATTTCGTTTTATTATGCAAAAACTAATGCATTTGTGTATTCTCATATTCGGAAGTTTATAGATAAAATTAAGCGTTATACACGTTAAATTACAATGGTTTGTATTTAAAGCATCTTAACTTTTTCTTGTAGAAGCAAAATATTTCTAATTCAATATAAACTAAAGGAATACTTAACAATAGCGTTATACTTATGTACATTTGACAATAATAGGGTTATCAACTCATTACACTTAAACGTATGAAAAACATCATAGAAACATTTTACACAGCCTTAAATCGTTGTGATGGTAAAGCAATGGCTGCCTGTTACCACGATGCTATTATTTTTGAAGATCCAGCTTTTGGCATTTTAAAAGGGGATCGTGCTAAAGCGATGTGGTTAATGCTTTGTGAATCGCAACAAGGAAAAGGGTTTAAAGTTGAATTTTCAAATATTGAAGCTAATGATAATAGTGGATCTGCGCATTGGGAAGCCTTTTATACGTTTAGCAAAACAGGTCGCAAGGTTTATAATCGTATAGATGCTAAATTTGAATTTAAAGACGGCTTAATTATAAAGCATACAGATACCTTTAACTTACATCAATGGGCAAAACAAGCTATGGGTTTTAAGGGTTTAATTATGGGTAGAACGCGTTATTTTAGTTCTAAACTAAAAATACAAACCAATAGCATGTTAAATAAATACATCGCTAAAAAAAAGCTATCCGATTAAATCAGATAGCTTTTTGGGGCAATGTTTCTTTTTAGGGACTTGGAGTTTACTTTATGTTTCATTGCTATTTGTTAAGTACAAATCTTATGCCAAAGCTATTGAGATTTCATAGGTTTTCAAATAGGTTTTTATAAAAAATTTAGAACTTATCAACTGTAGGCTTTCACTTTACCTTCTACTCCTTTAAAAAATGATCTCATGACTTTAAAATCAGCATCAACATCGTCAGTTGGATAAAAAGGTTCTGATATTTCGTTTTGTTTATTTTTAAAATCTAATGTGAACATAATAATTGGCACATTCGCTGCCTTGGCAATGTAATAGAATCCTGTTTTCCATTGCTCTACCTTTTTTCTAGTACCTTCTGGTGCTAACGTTAATCGAAATTCATCTGCTTCGCTAAACAATTTCGCAATGGCTTCTACTTTATTTTGACCTGAAGTTCTATCGAGTGCACGTCCACCAATAGCTCTGAAATAATAGCCAAATGGCCAAGTGAATAATTCTTTTTTACCTACAAAATT
Source organism: Winogradskyella sp. (assembly GCF_045105575.1). Taxonomy (GTDB): domain Bacteria; phylum Bacteroidota; class Bacteroidia; order Flavobacteriales; family Flavobacteriaceae; genus Winogradskyella. The sequence goes on from NZ_JBGCDQ010000022.1 coordinate 22,135, forward strand.
GGTTTTAACGTCTGATAATTTTCTAAGTAATACACCAATATAAAAGTCATGCCAACTCGTATGAGGTACAGCAATAATAACGGACTTTTTTATGGTGTCTTTAGAGAAATTGGTGTTGCCAACAACCTTCCAGCCCATTAATTTATAATATATGAATTTAGCTAACCAGCGCATGCCTACATTTTTTTGTAAAGTGCGAGAAGCTTTTCTCTAGTGATAATCGTTTTCCAATTTTTACCAATCGCATTTTCCCAAAGTGGTTCTAAACTCAAAGCTACATCAATCATTTTATCAAATTGATCTTCTTCTAAATCCGCACAAATGCCTTGTGGTAATTCTATATGATGCTTGGCTTTCATTTGTTTAAAAATTGCAACTCCCTCAGGATAATAATCTTCTAAATGATCGAACACTATACAATTACCAATACCATGTTTAATTCCAAGTAAGTAACCCAAACCATAACTCATGGCATGCGCCACACCAACTTGCGAATACGCAATACTCATACCACCATGCCAAGAGGCCATCATGAGTTTATCTTGCGCTTCTGCTTTACTTAAGGTATCGTCCAAGAAAATTTCTTTACAAAGTGTAAATGCTTTTTCACCATAACTCTGACTAAACGCATTTAAATAAGTGCCATTGAGCGATTCTACACAGTGTACAAAGCAATCCATACCTGTATAAAACCATTGGTCTTTTGGAACGTCTTTGGTCAATTCTGGATCTAAAATCACCTGATCGAAAGGTGTGTAATCACTATTTATACCGAGTTTTCTAACAGGACCTGTTAAAATCGTTGTTCTTGACACCTCAGCTCCTGTTCCTGAAATGGTAGGAATACCAACATGATAAATGGCTGGCTGCTTTACTAAATCCCAGCCTTGATAATCTTTAGATTCACCTTTATTCGTTAACATTAACGATACGGCTTTGGCCACATCCATAACAATACCACCTCCAATTCCAATAATTCCTGAAGGTAATTCACTATATTCTAAGATAATATCTTCAACTAACTGATCGATTTGATCTGTTTTAGGCTCTTCTTTAGTGGGTATGTATATAATTTTATCCTTGTAGGATAATGTAATTCGAGACGTTAACCAATGGTTGCCTTTAAACACATCATCTACATAAAAAATAAATGGTGCGTTACGTCCGTTACGTTTTGAAGTGAGAATTTCATCGAGTTGATTGAAACTTCCACGTCCGAAAACAACTCTGGACACCATTGGATAATTTTTGTATATCATTTACTTTATATCTTTAACAAAAATAACAACTTAGTTTATTTATTAGCACTGAAAAAATCTAAAATTTCCGTTAAACTCTTAACCGTTTTATATTCAGCTCCATTAGCTTCTTTTTTACTCACTGTTTCGTGTTGCCAAGTGGTATGAAATGGCACATGAATAGCCTGTGCTCCAATACTAACCAAAGGTAAAATATCGGATTTTAGCGAATTACCGACCATCAAAAACGCCTCTGGTTCAATATCTAATCGTTTTAATAATTGCTTGTAATTAATATCATGTTTTTCGCTCAATACTTCTATATGATGAAAATATTTTAGCAAACCTGACTTTTGTAATTTGCGTTCTTGGTCTAACAAATCGCCTTTAGTAGCAACAATTAATCTGTAATCTTTTGACAATTGTTTAAGGACGTCTTCAACACCATCTAACAGTTCAATAGGTTTATTAATCATGGCTTTACCTATTTTTAACATTTCAGCAATCACTTGATTTGAAACGGTTCCGTTAGATAATTCTAAAGCCAACTCTATCATAGATAACACAAAACCTTTAACTCCATAACCGTAAGTTGGCAAGTTTTTTATTTCAATTTTGAAAAGTTCTTGATCTATTTTATTGGGTGTTTCATAATGCGATAATAGGCGACCTGCTTGCTCTTCGGCTTCTCTGAAATAGGTTTCATTCACCCAAAGGGTGTCGTCGGCATCGAAGCCTATTACTTTTATGTTGTTGTATTTGTTTTTCAATTGTTTTTTTTAAAAATGGACAACTCTCGAGTTGTCCCTACGTGCGTTGTCCTACGTGCGTTGTTTTTGTGCTTGATGCCTTGTGATTGTTTTCCTTGCGCTTATATCGATACCTTTAACTTACTTCCACAAACGTTTTGCTCTTTCTAAATCTTCTGGTGTATCTATTTCTACGCCTTGAATTTTGGTTTCAACCATTTTAATACGTTTGCCGTATTCTAAATATCTAATACATTCAATTTTCTCTGAGGCTTCTAAAAATTGCATTGGTAAGACTGTAAAATCTAATAAGGCTTGTTTTCTAAAAGCATAAATGCCTTTGTGCTTAAAATAGCGTGTCCCAACATTTGTATCTCTCGGAAATGGAATTGGACTTCGAGAAAAATACAACGCAAAATTTTGCTGATCCACAATGACTTTAACCGTGTTTGGATTATTAATTTCTTCCAAATCTTTGATTTCAACCATTAAAGATGCTAAATCAATTTCCTTATTAGTATCCGTTTTAAAAACACTGAGGACTTTCTCTAAACTTTCGCGTTCGGTAAAGGGTTCATCGCCTTGCACGTTAACGACAATATCACAATCTATATGAGCAACGGCTTCTGCAATGCGGTCGCTTCCAGATTCATGTTCTTTCTGGCTCATAATGGCTTTTCCTCCATTATTTACAATTTCATTAAAAATAATATCACTATCGGTAACCACATAAACTTCACTAAACAAATCAGTGGCTACAGTGGCTTCGTATGTTCTTAAAATTACAGATTTTCCTGCTAGATTTTGCATCAATTTAGCCGGGAATCGTGATGCACTGTAACGTGCGGGAATCATGGATATAATTTTCATTGCTCTGATTTATGTAATGACGTGATTCAGATTCAAAAATAACTAATTAAGACGGTTTTGGTGGATTAGGTCGTATCTTTTTATAGAGTTTGTAAACGATGTAAAAGATGCATAGCACCAGAATGATCGCCAATATAGGTAAGAATATAGAAATGATAGACATAACGATAGATGTGCCTGTTTCGATAGTTGACACCAAAGGGTTTCCAAAACCTGCAGTAGAAACGGTTGAACCTAAACGCGTGGCACTTGCTGAGCTTTTTACAGCGGCTGCAGTTCCGCCTCCTGCGATTATAGCGAGCGCCCAAGTTACCACTGGACTTAAATCGGCAACTGTTGAGACCATAACAGCGGTTCCTGCAATAGTGGCTAGCGGAATGGCTATGGTATCTAAAAAATTATCAACGACTGGAATATAATAGGCTACAGTTTCAACAAGTGTTGCGATGCCTAGTGTAATGACTGCTGTAGAACTCCCAATCCAAAGCCAAGAGTCATTTAAGTCCCATTTCCCAAAGTAGGTTGCTAAACTTAAAGCAAACAGTGGCAGAAAAACTCTAAAACCTACAGACGCTGCAAGTCCGATGCCTAGAAAAATGCTTAAAATAGTTTCTATCGTCATGTTTTTAATTTACATCTTGTTCCACAAACATGTCATCCTTAAATCCTATTAAATATAACTTTTCCTCGGCTCTCGTAATTGCAGTGTACAGCCAACGAATATAATCGCGATCCATACCATTTGGCAAATAAGGCTGCTCAACAAAAATAGTGTTCCATTGACCACCTTGAGATTTATGGCAGGTAATGGCGTAAGAGAACTTTACCTGTAAAGCATTGAAAAATTTATTATTCTTTACACCTAAAAAGCGTTTGTATTTAGATGGCTCTTCCTCATAATCTTTAGAGACTTCTTGGTACAGACGGTTGGATTCTTCGTAACTCAATGAGGCACTTTCTACATCTATTGTATCTAAAAGTAGAACGGTTTCAAAGGGTTGCATATGTGGGTAGTCTACCATTCTTAATTTGACTTCAGCAAATCTAAAACCGTACAATTCTTTAATACTAAATATCTCTAACACTTCAATAATATCGCCATTTGCAATAAAGCCAGCTTCGGTATTTGGCTTCAACCAAAAATAATTATTCTTAACTACCATTAAATAATCTCCAGAAGACAATTCACTTTCATTAAACAAAATACGTTGCCTAATTTGCTGATTATAAGCATTAGCACGTTTGTTACTTCTTACAATAATTGCGGTTTCCTCGTAGCCATTTGCGCTATACGCATCGTTAATGGCATCCATAATTTCGTAACCATCAATGAGACGCACACTGTCTGTAAAACCATTTAAATTAAATTTAAAACTTTCATAGATGGTAGATTCTAAAACAGCCCTAAGTTCTGTGGCGTTGCTTAATATGCCTGAGTCTTGTTCTTGCCGTACCACTTCATCTAACTCAATACCAACAACATCTTTAATATAGTTAAGGCTGAGTTTATTTTCGTCTAAGGCAGGACTTAAATCCGACTTTACAGGAGGTAATTGTGCTTTGTCACCGATGAGTAACAATTTACAGTCTTGACCAGAATAGACATATTGCATTAAATCATCTAGAAGCGAACTGCTTTCAAACGACTTAGAGTCTGAAGGCGTATCAGGAATCATCGAAGCTTCATCGACAATAAAAATAGTATTGCGATGCTTATTGGGTTGCAAGGTAAAACTCACACCTCCGCCTCTATCTTTTTTAGGAAAATAAATTTTTTTATGAATGGTAAATGCTTCTTTTTTAGAATAATTAGAAATTACCTTAGCTGCTCTACCAGTTGGCGCCAATAAAATAGCACTTTTTTTTACATGCCATAAATTAGAAACAATAGTTCCAATAATACTAGTTTTTCCAGTACCTGCATATCCTTTTAATAAGTAAATTGAATTTTTATTGGTATCGAATATAAATTGAGACAGTTGCATTAACACCATATCTTGCTTGGAAGTTGGTGTAAATGGGAATTTGGATTTTAGTAGCGAATAGAATGCAGAAGCATTAGAAATCATAAAGAAAATTATATAAAGCAAGATAGCATTATTCTCACTTTTTAAAGCTTAAATACCATTAAGTTCTATATTTTTAATTATTTTTATTTTAGATAGTTTTAACGAACAAAAAAAAATTGTAGATTTGCGAGAGACCTTAATTAACAAAAACTGACATATGGTAATTTTAGCAATTGTATTAATTATAGTATTGACCATCGTAATTGTGTGGGCGATTGATAAATTTGTTCCTAAGAAACTAAAACCAGTTATTAACATTGTACTTTGGGGACTGATAGTTTTTCTTGCATACATCACGTACATGTCAGTTTACAAAGAGATTCAATTTAACCAACTAAAGAAAGAACGCTTTGCTGTGGTTATTGATCGTCTTATAGACATTAGAGATTCTCAATTAGCTTATAAAAATGTTAATGGTAAGTATACTGATAGCTTTGAAACCTTAATAAACTTTGTAGAGAACGGAAAAGTACCAATTACACAAAGACGAGATACATTGGTTTTAGATGAAGAAAGAACTAAAGCTTTTGGTGGTGTAGAAACTATGAAAACTATTACTTTAATAGATACCTTAGATTATTGGAGCCCTAAAGATTCTTTATTTGACGGAAGCGATCGTTATAAGAAAATGATGGACGTAGGCATCGGTAAAGAAGGTGCTAAATTTACATTGAAAGCTGGTAGATTAGAGGAGTTTTCAGTTTTTGAAGCGAGTGTTGATAAAGCTATTGTTTTAGACGATCAAGAAAAATATCTGATAGAAAAAGAAAAACAAGTAATGTCTGTTGATGGTGTTAATGGACCCGCTTTGAAAGTAGGTTCTATGGAAGAGGTATTTACTAAAGGAAACTGGCCAAAGAGTTACACAAATAAAGAATAGTTTGAAAATAAACGATATTAAAGAACTGTCCATTCAAATTAATTTGAATGGGCTTTCTTTTTGTATTCTAGACAGAACAAACAATACTGTTGAATTTCTCAAAACGATAGTATTTGAAAAAAAACTGACTCCTGATCAAGTTCTGAATCGTTTAAAAACCGAATTAGGCAGTAATACTGCTTTCTCAGAAGATTTTAGCGACGTTTTAGTCATTCACCAAAATGAATTATCAACACTTGTGCCAGATGCGCTTTATGACGAAAAGCATAAAGTGGATTATTTAAAATTCAATTCTAAAATCCTTAGAAATGATTTTATCACAGAAGATATTGTCGCTGTAAATAAAAGCGTGAATGTTTATGTACCTTACGTAAATATTAATAATTATATTTTTGAAACCTTTGGTGCGTTTGTTTACAAACATGCTTCTAGCATTCTTATAGGATCTATATTAGCCGATACTGAAGCTACAGATGAATCTATCGTCTATCTTAATGTCAATAAATATACAATAGAAGTTACCGTCGTAAAAAATGGAGAACTACAGCTTTTTAATGTTTTTGAATACCATAGTAATGAAGATTTCATCTACTACGTGTTATTTGTTTTTGAGCAATTAAAACTAAATGTAGAAACGACGCCAATTGAATTAATTGGTAATGTGGTTATCGGTGACGAACGTTTTATAATGCTTTACACCTACATAAGACATGTGCGTTTTTTAGATAAAGATTATGATTTTGTTATCACCGCAGAAACAGATCGACGGTACTTACACCAGCACTATTTAATTCTAAATTCCTTTTAATGCGCATTATTTCGGGTTTGTATAAAGGCAGACGTATTACAGCTCCTAAAAAATTACCTGTAAGACCAACAACTGATATGGCAAAGGAAGCCTTATTTAACATCTTAAACAATGGCTACTATTTCGATTCCATTTCGGTATTAGATTTATTTTCTGGAACAGGAAATATAAGCTATGAGTTTGGATCAAGAGGAACAGAACATATTACAGCCGTAGACCAAAATTTTGGGTGTATTAAGTTTATTAACGAAACGGCTGAAGCTTTTGAAATGAGTATTAGTACTATTAAAAGTGATGTCTTTAAGTTTCTTGAAAAATCAAAACTAAAGCACGATATTATTTTCGCAGATCCACCTTATGACTTTGAATTAGAAGCTTTTTCTAAAATCCCAGAACTCGTTTTTAAAAACAGCCTATTAGAAGAGGATGGTGTTTTAATAGTAGAGCATTCTAAACATACCGATTTGAGTGGTTTAGAATATTATTCTCACTCTAAGAGTTATGGTGGTAATGTATTTAGTTTTTTTGAATAAAACGAACCAATAGTTTTAGAACTTATGATTTCCTTTTTGAAGAATTATAGCTTAAATGACATTGAAAAACTCGAATAAAACAAAGCTTCATGAGTTAACATGAAGCCTGTTTATTTAAGCAAACCTATAAGCCGAATTCTGTTCATTTTAAACTTGTTTCAGAATTTCTTCTTCACAAGAACAAAACTTCCTTATCATTTATCTACGTTTACTATTACTAGCAAACTTTAGCTGCCTACCCTCTAACTCGCGCGTGCACGCTCAAAAGTTAGTTTACATGACATTGCACCACATAGAGTTTACCTGGTTTCACTACAGCATGACCTGTACATACTTTCTGTTGCACTTTTCCTAGCCTTACGACTGGTGGCTGTTAACCACTATGATTGCACTATGGTGTTCGGACTTTCCTCCCAAGTACTGAAACAAGTTCAGTACAAAAGCGATAAGGCGACCTACTTATGAGCAAAGTTATGTTATTCAACTAAAATCTTGAATCTATTTTTGTGATTATTTTGAAGGTAGTAAAGAATTATAGACCATAAGGAATAAAATACGATAATTAAAAAAAGCTATGCTTTACTCGTTTATACTTGATATAGCGTCTTTCGGCACTCTAAACAATAATACAATTCCTGCAACAAAAAAGACCACCAAAAATAGAATAGCATTTCTCATACTACCAGTGACTTGATCTATTGTCGCAAAAATACCCATGCCAATTACAATACCTATTTTTTCTGCGACATCATAAAAACTAAAATAAGAAGTAGTGTCTTCAGTTTCTGGTAAAAACTTAGAATAGGTTGACCTTGCTAGAGATTGTACACCTCCCATTACTAAACCAACAAAAGAAGCTCCTATATAAAATTGAACTGGTGTTTCCATAAAGAAGGCATAAAAACAAAGTGCCACCCAAAATATATTTATAGCAATAAGTGTTTTTATATTTCCGAATTTTGATGACGCACGAGACGTTAAAAATGCACCTAAAATAGCCACTAACTGAATCATTAAAATACTCAAAATTAATCCAAGCGTTTTTGCTTCTGAATCTCCCCAAGCAATCTCTTCTTCCCCAAAATACACAGCCACGAGCATAATAGTCTGCACTGCCATACTAAACACAAAAAAGGCAAGTAAATATCTTTTCAATCTTAGGTTTTGTTTCAACTCAATCCAAACTTGTTTTAATTCTTTCAAGCCGTTAAAAACAACATTTTTAGTAACTTTACCGCCTTTAGAAACGCCTTTAGGAAGGATATAAAATGTATACTGACTGAATAAAACCCACCATAATCCTACAGTTATAAAGGAAATTTTCATGGCTTCAAATGACGCACTATTTTTAGCCTCTTTTAAGGCCTCTGCTATTTGAGCGTCAGTCCCAGTTTCTGTAATTGTTTGAGAAATACTTATATCAAAACCAAACCAATTTGGTTTCATTACCATAGCTAGATTTAATATTAATAATAAAACACTACCAAAATAACCCATACTAAAGCCTTTGGCGCTAATACTGTCTTGCTGTTCCGGAAAAGCAATATCTGGCAAATACGAATTGTAAAATACGAGACTTCCCCAATATCCAATCAAACCCATAAAATAAAATAAGAGACTGATATGAATGCGATCTGGATGTATATCGAACCAGTACAAACCAATACAACCTGCACTACCTAGATAGCAAAAGAATTTCATGAAGTTCTTTTTATTACCGACATAATCTGCAATACCAGAAAGAATTGGAGAGGTAATAGCTACAATTAAAAACGTAAATGCAGTAACATAAGTAATTAGCGCTGTGCTTTTAAATACCATACCAAAAGCCGGAACCATTTTATCGACTTGCGATACAAATAATGCCGAATAAAATATAGGAAAAATAGACGATGCAATAGTTAAGGTATAAACAGAATTTGCCCAATCGTAAAATGCCCAAGCATTGAGCAGTTTTTCACTTCCTTTTTTAAGTTCGTTCATATAATTTTTTTCTAGCACACTTGCCAGCCACTATCAAATATGATAGTATCAACAATTAAAATAATTTCAATAAAAAAAAGCCACTCAAATTGAGCAGCTTCTAAAATAATGAAATATTATTAGTAATCTTTTAATTTATAGGTCTGAATTCTGTCACCCCAAATTTCTTAGCTTCAGCCTTAGCTTTTGGCCCTAAATCTTGCAAGTTTTTAATTCTGGTAGTGTTACTTGGATGTGTACTTAAAAATTCAGGTGGAGCTTGGCCTCCACTGTTTGCACTCATACGCTTCCAAAGCTCAGGTGCTTCATCAGGATTGTAACCTGCTATAGCCATAAGAATTAAACCTACTTTGTCTGCTTCTGTTTCATGAGCTCTGCTAAATGGCAACATACCTGCTACATTAGATACAATACCGAAAGATTGATTAAAGAGTCCTAAAGATTGTTGATCATTAGATAAAGCAATATTGCCTGCTAGTGCTAAGCCTTGTTGCATCATACCTGCACTCATACGTTGCTGTCCGTGATTGGCTATGGCGTGCACTACTTCATGACTCATAATTGCTGCAACACCTGTTTCGTTAGCGGCTATTGGCAAAATACCTGTATAAAAGGCTATTTTACCTCCTGGCATACACCACGCATTTACTTGATCAGAATCTATGAGTTTATATTCCCATTTATAATCATCTAAGTAACCTACATTACCATTTGCTACTAACCAACGTTCTGCAGCAGATGCAATACGTTGTCCTACTCGCGTAATCATTTCAGCATCTTTGGTACCTGTAACCACATTATTTTCTGATAATACTTGGTTGTATTGCGAAAAAGCTGCTGGGAATAATCTACTGTTTTCTGTTCCAGGAAATGCCATCGTTTTTTTGCCTGTAAAAGGGTTTGTGGCACAGGCATGTACAACTGTCACTAAAATGAGACTTACTACGATTTTATTAAACTTCATAATTCTAAATTTTATAAATAATTACTAAAATACAAAAATCTTTCTGTTTTTATATGACACAAAATTAATGAATTAGTCACTACACTTAAGACTTCTTTCCAATGATATGTAATTCAGCAAAATTCTTATCTACTACGATCGACGTAACTCCATTTACGGTTAAACTTTTTAGCGTTATGGGTTCATTATCTATTTGTATTTCTACAATATCAAACGGTAAGCCATGAAATCGAACATTAAACGTATCGTAAGTAGTCGTATATTTTCCTTCCTTATATTGATTAATTATCAGTTCGTTACTTTTTCCATTTAATGAAAAGTTTCTTAAACTATATCTCCCTTTTGTATAATCAAAACCATCATTGGCATCACTATAAAGTTCACTTTCTTCTTTACCTTTTTTATAATAGACATCTAAAGTAATTTCAGTGATTTCCTTCTCACCAACGTATTGTTGAATAGGATACTTAGGTATAATTGCGCCTTCTTTCACAAAGATTGGCATACTATCAATATCAGCATCTACCCACATTTCTTTGCTACCTTTGATGACTTCATCTGTCCAGAAATTATACCAATTTCCCCTAGGAATATACATTCTGCGACCTTTTGCGTTTGGTTCTAACACAGGACACGCTAAGATTTGTTCACCAAAAATAAATTCGTCCGTTCTATAATGAGTTTGCACATCTTCTTGATCGTATAATACTAAAGATTTTAGCAAAGGAGTTCCATGATCTACATAATTCCAAAACGCCGTGTAGAGGTATGGTAAAATTTGATATCGGATTTCAATAAATTTCTTTACAATTTCAGTGACATCTTCATCAAAAGCCCAAGGTTCTTGGTCTCCATGATCTCCCGAAGAATGTACTCTAAAAAATGGATGAAATATGCCTAATTGAATCCAACGTGTAAATAATTCTCCCTGAGGTTGTTCAGCAAATCCACCAATATCACTCCCAGCAAAAGAAAAACCAGACATCGCCATACGTTGTGCTTGTATGTTGGCAATCCATAAGTGTTCCCATGTGGCTACATTATCTCCTGTCCAAGTGGATGTATAACGTTGCGTACCTGAATAAGCTGCTCTGGTAATTACAAACGGACGTTTTGGATAAGAATATTTCTTTAAACCTTGGTACGTGGCTCTAGCCATCTGCATACCGTAAACATTATGCGCTTTTCTATGGCTACATGGATTACCATCGTAATCGTGGCGCACATCATCTGGGAATGTTTTATTTGGCACTTCCATAACAGCAGGCTCATTCATATCGTTCCAAACGCCTTTAATTCCGATGTCTTCAATCAATTCTTGAAACAATCCAGACCACCAATCTCTGACTTCAGGATTTGTAAAATCAGGAAAATAACATTCTCCTGGCCAAACTTTGCCTTTCATATAATCACCATCTGCGCGTTTACAGAAGTAATCGTTTTCTAAACCTTCTTTAAAAACGGAATAGTCTTTATCTATTTTAATACCTGGATCAATAATAGCAACGGTTTTAAAACCATCGTCCATTAATTCTTTAACCATACGTTTTGGATCTGGAAAATACTCCTTGTTCCAAGTAAAACAACGGAAGCCCTCCATATAATCAATATCTAAATAAATAGCATCGCATGGAATTTGAAGCCTTCTAAAGGTTGATGTAATTTCTTTAACCTTACTTTCTGGATAATAACTCCACTTACACTGATGAAACCCTAAAGCCCAAAGTGGTGGTAAATGATGTGGTTTGCCTGTTAAATCCGTGTAACTTTCTACAACATCATTCATTTTAGGACCGTAGAAAAAGTAATAATTCATTTCACCTCCTTGCGCCCAAAAGCTGGTTACATTTCTGCGTTCATGTGCAAAATCGAAAGACGATTTAAATGTGTTATCAAAGAAAATACCGTAGGCTTTACCGTGATGTAAACCTGTGTAAAACGGAATGGTTTTATAAATAGGATCTGTATCTTTTCCGTAGGCATAAGAATCTGTAACCCAATTGTTATAACGTTTACCTTTAAGGTTAAGATGATTTGGTTTGTCTCCTAGACCGTAATAACTTTCGCCATCGTTAGAGACTTTACTCATTTTTACAATATTTCCGCCAAACTCATAGCTCTCTTCCCAATGAAATCCTCCTTCATCTTGATTAATCAGCGTTCCATCTTTTGCATCATAGATTGAAATTCTCATGTATTCTTTAGAAATTTCACATCGCAATTTAGAGGTTGTAATTTCGTAATAGTCCTTTTGCTCTTCTATTTCAAGTTTGTTATAACCAATGCTCGCATATTTGGTTATCGCATAAGAAAAATCATTATCAAAATTACCAACAGTAGTATATCTAAAACGGAATAAACTATCTCTAACAACGGTTAACTGAAGAATAACATCATTGTCTGCGGTAAAATAAAGCTTATCAACATCCTTTTTAAAATCTATTATTTTTGAAGGAAATAAATTCCCTTTATTTTCTAGTTCTGTATTTACAATCATAGGTTAATTTATTGGCAAAATTATCAACAAAAAAACGGAAAAATTAGAACATCTGAAAGGGTTTACACGAGTATTTAGACCAATTACCAACTCTAACGTTTTCGGGCTGTGATTTTATAGATAAGTAAACTTTTCGCTGATTTTTTTGATAAACTCATAATTGTAAAATGAGACTGTCGTCTTATAGTCGTCATTTCAAATATTAAAGCAACACCTGAGGCAGAATTATGGATACCCAATTTTAGTCACCATTAAAGTAATGCAACCCATAACAATTAGGACATACACCAATTTTAGCTTCTGATTATCACATAACAAAAGTCCACAAATGGCTAATAATGTCATAAAACCCATCTCTAGTCTCGTACATATGATGCCGACAATCATGGTTATAAAAAGAAGGTGTGTCCACGTGCTTCTCGGTTTTAAAAGTAATGCCAGTGCTACAATAAATTCTACAATAACCGTGATCCATACATAAATAAGAGTGATGCCTTCTAAATTAGGGATAACATCCTCTATAACAATTTGCTGTCTAAGATTTGGATCTGTATTTTGTAATTCTAAAATACGTTTCGAATTATCCTTTGCAATCTCTAAAACGTCAGGAAATAAAGGGTGAAACAAATCGAAAGCAAAACCTCTATTTAATAAATAATAATAGAACTCACCACTCATAAACTGACTAGAGCACAACTTCTGAAAAGCAGAGGCAACGACCACTATAAACAAAAGCATCTGAATATTTTTGAGAAGAATAGAAACACGCTGATGATAGTAGTAAAGCACTATCGAAAGCACCACAAACGTTAATAAAAAATGATGGTTAGCCACCCTAAAATAAAAGAAACAGAGATCAAAAATGAGAAGTAAAGCCAGAATAATCCAAATAAGCGGATGCTTGGTTTTTTGACGAAAAAAGAACCAACTCAATAAACCGATAAAAATAATGGGTGTTTTTAGAATGCTGTGTTTTTCTGCCATAAAAAAAACATAAATACCGAGAAATACAAGCAGCAATTTTAAAGCAAGCGCCATGTGGTCATTCAATTTATCTTTTATGGATAGCCAATACCTCACAAGTCTGAAGTTTTTAAGTGAATTTCTTCAATTAAAGTTCTGGAATATACTTTGTATTTTGAATCTGCTATTGGTTTCCAGATTTGAATATGTATGCTATCCTTTTGCGTTGATTTTAAGATGAGTTCCGCAGTTTTTCTAAGTTGCGTTTGGTTGGGCATTAATTTCAATTCTCGAAAAGCCTCTTTTATCTGGGTATTATGCTCTGCTAAAGAATCTACAGATAATGTTGGAATGTATATCTGGTGATAATGAAAATGAATACCTGTGTACATGCCATAACCTCCTCCTTTCCATTTGGTTAAATTTTGAGTATTCACGAAAAACAGATGTACAATAATAACCACTATCGCCAAAATGGGCACTCCGTATTTTAATAAAAAAGTGTGGGTTGTTTTGGGCATTAGCTTCAAGTTAAACTTAAGACAATTTTGTTTTTAGTTTTTTCTAAAAAAAACCAAAAGGATTTGAAAACCTTTGAGGTTTATAAGATTACTAAACCACTATTTTTTAGTCTTCGCTTTTACTTTTTTAGTGGTTTTAGTTTTTGTTGGTGCTTTTACTTTAGGTGTTTTTACAACTTTCATTTTTGCCTTAGGCACAATCACTTTTTCATACCTAAAAGCCACCATTCCTAAAGGAGGAATAGCAATATCAACAGACTGATCTCTAAAATGCCAAGCTTCATCTTTAGTTGTTTTTACTTTATTTTGATACTGACCGCTTCCAAAGTATTTCTTTAAATCACTATTAAAAACTTCTTTCAGTTTCCCTTTTCTCGGCACACCTAATTTGTAATTTTCTTTAGGAATTGGCGTCATATTACACGCTACAATAAGATCATCTTTTTCATTGTTTCCTTTTCTAATATATGTGAAAACCGAATTCTTGGCATCACCATAGTCAATCCATTCAAAACCTTCTGCTGAAAATTGCTTTTCGTGCAAAGCAGGCTGTGTTTTATAAAGTGTGTTTAAATCTTTAATTAGCTCTTGCGCACCTTTATGCGGATCGTACTGCAATAAATGCCAATCTAAACTGGTTTCAAAATTCCATTCGCTACTTTGCCCAAATTCAGAACCTTGAAATAGTAGGTTGGTTCCAGGATGTGTAAACATGTAACTGTACAACAATCTTAAATTCGCAAAGCGTTGCCATTCATCACCTGGCATTTTTCCTAAGATCGATTTTTTACCGTAAACGACTTCATCATGACTTAAAGGCAACATAAAGTTTTCAGTAAACGCATAAGTCATTGAGAAGGTTAAATCATTTTGGTGAAATTGTCTATAGACAGGTTCTTTCGCAAAATACTCTAAGGTATCATGCATCCAACCCATCATCCATTTCATACCAAATCCTAAACCTCCCATAAACGTAGGCTTTGAAACCATAGGAAATGCTGTAGATTCCTCAGCGATAGTTTGTACATCTGGAAAAGACGCATACACCGCCTCATTCATTTCTCTTAAAAATGACATGGCTTCTAAATTTTCATTACCACCATACATATTTGGTTCCCATTCACCATCTTCTCTACTGTAATCTAAAAATAACATGGAAGCGACGGCATCTACTCGTAAACCATCTGCATGGTATTGATCCATCCAAAAAATAGCATTACTAATAAGAAATGATTTCACTTCATTACGTCCATAATTGAAAATTAAACTCTTCCAATCGTTATGATACCCTTTTTTAGGATCTGGATGTTCGTACAATGCTGTACCATCAAAGAAACCAAGTCCATGTGCATCTTCTGGGAAATGAGATGGTACCCAATCGAGAAGTACACCAATATCGTTTTGATGAAATTTATCAACTAGCAATTTAAATTCCTCAGGATAACCAAATCGCGATGTTGGTGCAAAATATCCTGTCACCTGATAACCCCAAGACGGATCGTAAGGAAACTCCATCACTGGCATTAATTCTACGTGCGTAAAATTCATGTCCTTTACATACGCCACTAATTCATCTGCCATCTCTACATAAGACATAAATCGGCCTTCATCTACTTTCTTTTTCCAAGAGCCCAAATGCACTTCGTAAACAGAATATGGTGCGTCTAAAGCATTGTGCTTTTTACGTTTTTTCATCCATTTGCTATCCTTCCAAGTGTAAGGCTCGTCCCAAACAATCGAAGCTGTTTTAGGATTATGCTCTGATCGCCTAGCATAAGGATCTGCTTTTTCCGTTTTAATATCGTTGTTATTACTCTGTATTTTATACTTGTATTTGCTGCCTTTACCTGCTCCAGGAATAAAACCCTCCCAAATTCCGCTAGAATCCCAGCGTACATTTAACTGGTGCTCACCTTCTACCCAAAAATTAAAATCACCAATTACAGACACATGCTTAGCACTTGGTGCCCAAACAGCAAAATAAACACCTTCTACACCATCTACTGTAGTGATGTGCGATCCAAATTTTTCATATAGACGATAGTGTTTTCCTGACTTAAACAAATTGATATCAAAATCGGTAAAACGACTGTGCACTATTACTTCTGCCATAAATTAATTATTAATGATATTTGAAATTCCTTTTAATGGAATAACTGCCCATCGTGGACGTGAATTTAGTTCGTAACCCAACTCATAAACCGCTTTTTCGAGCATGGCATATTTAAGTAAAAAGATACGCTCTTGGTTGTAACCAATATTGAGATTTGCTTCTTGTACTTTAGCGACATAAGTCTCTAAAAAGACCGATTTTAAATATTGATACAAAATTTCTCCTGCTTCAAACAAATGCTCTTGATCTTGTTTATAAGATTCTGAATGATTAAAAATAGTAGCATAAATGGCGTAATGAAACGACCGAAACAAACCAGCAATATCTTTTAAAGGTGGTTGTTTTACTTTACGATCTCGAATAGTACTTTCTGGTTCGCCTTCAAAATCGAGAATATAAAAATCATCATCTTTTACTAAGACTTGACCTAAATGGTAATCGCCATGAACCCTAATGCGTTCGCCTTTTAATTTGGTCCAATCAAAATCAACAAAGCGTTTACGAATCAGGTTCTTTTTTTCTAGGAATTCATTTGCCAATTCTAGCGCTAATCCGTCAAGTTTATGAAGACTGTTTTCAATGGTATTTAATCGGTTTTGAAATTGATATAATAATCTGTTTTTTAACCAAACTTCATAATCGCCATTAAAGTGCGAAGGTGTAAAGGCTGTATCTTCAAACTCACTGCCTAAAGCGATATGCATTTCTGCGGTTCGTTTTGCTAGTGTTTGAATTTTAGTAAACACATTCAATCCAACCCAATCAATGATTTGAGCAGGAACATCTCTAATTTGCAAACGTCCAAAATCTTCTGTTTTTGGTAATTTTGAAATGTCTATTCTCTTGTATTCTAAATTTGAAAATACTTTGTGGAATTCAGTCAGCATATACTCCCATGCATCACCTTGGTTTTCGACCATTTCTTGCATTAAACCAATAGTAACATTAAGACCATCTGCATCTTTAATTTGAACACTTCCTAAATACGCTGGTGTATTTTTGAAATCTTTTTTATCCGAAAGAAAACGACTCATTTCGTAATCTGGATTGCGATCTGAATAGATACGTCGGAAGAATTTCAACACATACTTTTCATTATAAACAATAGATGTATTGCTTTGTTCCAAGCCCATGTAACGGGACGATTCGTATTGGCAATCTTTAAATATTGAACTTTTATGATAACGTACACGTGTTTTGTCTTTAGGAACTGCGGTTAAAATACGTTCGAAAACGACACGTCTAAAGGCTTCCAAATTAATGGCATCAATAATAAATCCTTCTTGATTTTGAATGCTTATGGGTAAAATACGATCGTCTTGTGCGAAAGTTTCGTCTGACACAAATGCAATCGGTAAAAAATAATGTTGGTAAAAAGATTCTTCAAAATTAACTTCTAAAATAAGGCCATAATAGACCTCATCATTTTGTTGAATACGAAACGACTCAGCAAGTTCAATGTATTTTAATTTACTTGCTTTTCCGCCATACCAGCGTTGTTTGATAATGTAATCCTCAAGTACATCAGACAAAAACACTTTGATGAACTCTTTATTTTCTAAAAGTTCTTCCCATTTATTATTAAAATTATAGGGTGGTTGTAAAGCCGTTGTTTTTGCCACTTTTTTTGCCATGTTTATTTATTGATTTTAAAGATGTGAAATGGCAATGCTGGGTGTAATTCTACATAATTCCATTCGTTATGCCAGTTATAGCTACTTGCCGTAACTAAATCTTGAACCTGAACACGATGACCTGCTTTAATTCCTAAATCTGCCAATGGTAATTGTACGTTGCCTTGTTGTGCGTAATATTGATCTAAACTAATAATGATTAATAATTCGTTGGTTTTAGCATCATTCCATTTGTAAAACGCAATCAAATTATCATTCTGAATATTTAAGAATTTAATATTATTGGTTTGTTGCAAAGCTTCATTTTCATGACGAATGGCATTTATTTTTGAAATCAATAAAGTTAACTTACTGACTTTAAACCAATCGTAGTGTTTTACTTGAAACTTTTCAGACATGTAATACTCCTCTTTACCAGGAATAGCATCATCAATCATTTGCTCAAACACAGGACCATAAATTCCAATGCTCGAACTCATTGTTGCCGCTAAAGCATAACGTTGTAAATATTTAGCTTCGCTGGCACCTTGAAGATGGTACGGATTAATATCTGGTGTATTTGGCCAAAAATTAGGTTGCATGTATTCGCGCTGATCCGTTTGCGTTAGTTCTGTGAGGTATTCTATAAACTCTTGTTTGGTATTACGCCATGTAAAATAGGTGTACGATTGTGTGTAACCTTGTTTTGCCAATTGCTGCATTACTTTAGGTCTGGTAAACGCTTCTGCTAAAAACAACACATCTGGATGTTTTTGCTTCACTTCTGCAATGAGCCAATTCCAAAAATAATAAGGTTTGGTGTGTGGATTGTCTACTCTAAAAACGTTGACTCCACAATCTATCCAATAGAGCATGGTGTCTAAACACTCTTTCCAAAGGTTTTTGTAATCTTTACTTTCCCAATAAATAGGCAAAATATCTTGATATTTTTTTGGCGGGTTTTCAGCATATTGAACGGTTCCGTCTGGTCGCCATTTAAACCAATCTGGATGCGACTCTACCCAAGGATGGTCTGGTGCAGCCTGTAAGGCATAATCCATAGCGATTTCAATATGATGCTTTTTCGCTGCTGCAATTAAAGCCTTAAAATCTTTTACAGAACCTAATTGTGGATGTAAATCTTTATGTCCGCCAGCTTTAGAGCCAATTCCCCAAGCCGAACCTACATCGCCTTCTTTGGCTTCGGTTGTATTGTTTTTTCCTTTTCTATTGACTTCTCCAATTGGATGAATTGGTGGAAAATATAAGGTATCAAAACCCATTTGTGCAACTCTTGGTAATAAGCGTTCGCAATCTTTAAATGTACCGTGTTGTCCCTCAACTTCTGAGGCTGACCTTGGAAAAAATTCATACCACGTACTAAATCTCGCCTTTTTACGATCGACGTAAGCTTGCAGTTCTTTAGATGCGTTTGCTAAATATTTTTCAGGATATTTTGTGAAAATGCTATGAATCTTTTGACTCATGGCTTCTTTTATCGCTTCGTTATATTTTTCGTCATCTTTAAAGCAAGCGATACAATATTTTAGATAGTCTTTTTCATCTTTTGTTGCCTTTTTCAACAATGATTCTAAATAGATTACACCTTCTAACAACTCTGATTTTACATGTTGGCTATCATCTATTTTGCGCTGAATGCCATGTTGCCAATTAAGTGCATAATCTACCCAACCTTGTACTTTATAAGTGTAAAAGCCTTGTTTTTCGACTGAAAATGAGGCTTTCCATTCGTCGTTTCCGATTTCGTACATTCTGACTTCGTTCCATTTTTTAGCTTTTTCGTGCTTAAATAAAACGGATGCTGCAATAACATCGTGTCCATCAACTAGGACATGCGCATCTACATTTACAATTTCGTTTACAATACGTTTTATAAAAAATTCACCGTTATTAATTTGTGGTGTCACGGCATCTATGACAACTCGACTTTGGTTTTGCATGTGTGTTGGTTATATTGAATACTCTATAAACAAAGCTACTAAAATTAGCTTCATTTTGATTTGATAAATTTAGATTTTGAAATCGATTATTGAATGATAGTTCCTGAAGGAATATGTGCATCTTTCTTCACAACCACAATACCGTCTTTTACAAGATAACTATCTGTTTCTAAATTTTTTAACTTTTTTCCACCATTGATTCTTACGTCGTCTCCTATTCTACAATTTTTATCGAGAATAGCGTTTTTAATAAAACAGCGTTCGCCAATACCCATAAACGTACTCACTTTATGCTGTTGCACATCTTCTAAAGATTCGTATTGATCGTTACCCATCATGTAACAATTTATAACGGTAGATTCTGCTCCGATTCGCGATCGAATTCCAATCACCGAACGTTCTATCTTAGCAGCATGTATAATACAACCATCTGCAATAACCGTTTTATCAAGTAACGTTCCAGAAATTTTAGAGGTTGGTAAAACTCTTGCGTTTGTATAGACGCGCTGATCATTATCATATAAATTAAACTGAGGAATGTCATCGGTTAAGCCCAAATTTGCCTCAAAGAACGAATCTATGTTTCCGATATCTGTCCAATACCCTTCGTATTGATAACTTAAGGTTTTATGTTTTTCTATGGCTCCAGGAATAATTTCTTTACCAAAATCTACAGTGCCTTCTACTGCCATAAGTTTTACTAACAACTCTTTATTGAAGATGTAAATACCCATTGATGCCAAGTAATGTCTGCCATTACTTTTCATGTCATCACTGACATTGGATGTCCAATCTGGTAATAATGACGCATCTGGTTTTTCTACAAAAGAGGTTATGATATTGTCATCATTCGTCTTTAAAATTCCAAAAGACGTTGCATCTTTTGCATTAACAGGATAGGTTGCAATTGAAATTTCAGCACCACTTTTTTCATGTGCTTCAATCATTTCATTAAAATCCATTTGATATAACTGATCACCAGATAGGATTAAAGCATATTCAAAATCGTGAGCCAAAAAATGATGCATACTCTGACGAACAGCATCAGCAGTTCCTTGAAACCATTCGCCACTGTGAATCGTTTGCTCTGCTGCTAAAACATCTACAAAAGCTGAGCTAAAAAAACTAAAGTGATACGTGTTTTTTATATGCTTATTAAGTGAAGCCGAGTTGAATTGCGTCAACACAAACATGCGCTTAATATCTGAATTGATACAATTTGAAATCGGAATATCTACCAATCGATATTTCCCTGCAATTGGTACGGCTGGCTTAGATCTATTTTCTGTTAAAGGATATAATCTAGAACCTTGACCACCTCCTAAAATTATGCTTAACACTTTATCGTTTATCATGTCTTATCAATTATAAATTTATATATGTCTTGTGTTTGTTTTGCTATAGCTGTCCAATCGAAGAATTCTTCAACGCGTGCACGACCGTTTTTTGCCATTTTATGTTGTAATGCTTTATCATTAATCACTTTATTAACACCTTCGGCTAAATCGCGAGAAAACTGATCTGGATTTACAGGCTCAAAAGGTGCTGATTTTTGTTGTTCGAGTTGAATTAGCAATCCTGTTTCACCTTCAACCACCACTTCTTTTATGCCACCAACGGCACTTGCTACAACTGCTGTTTCGCATGCCATGGCTTCAATATTTATAATTCCGAAAGGTTCATATATAGAAGGACAACAAAATACATCGGCATGAGAATAGAGCTGAATCACATCTTTTTTCGGCAACATTTGGTCTATCCAAATGATATTATCTCTCGTTTTTGACGCTTCCTTTACGGCAGCTTCCATTTCTTTACCGATTTCTGGTGTGTCTGGTGCACCTGCACAAAGTATAATCTGAGTGTCTTCGTCTATGTATTTAATGGCATTAACTAAATGAATAATCCCTTTTTGGCGTGTAATTCTTCCAACAAACAACACGTAAGGTTTGTTTTTATCAATACCATGCGCCTCTAAAACCGAGGTTTCATCAACAACAACATATTCTTTTAGATCGATACCATTGTAAACGACTTCAATTTTGCTTTCATCAACATCAAAATGCTTTAACACATCTTCTTTGGTTTCTTCTGACACAGCTATTAAACAATCTGCCATTTCAATCGCTGTTTTTTCAATCCAAGAGGACGCATCGTAACCTCTTCCTAATTGTTCACGTTTCCAAGGTCGTAACGGTTCTAGTGAATGTGTGGTCACCACCAATGGCACTCCGTAGCATAGTTTTGCCATAATGCCAGCAAAATGCGAATACCATGTGTGGCAATGTACAATGTCTGCGTCGATAACATCTGAGTTCATCAACAAGCCAGTGCTCAAAGTTTTAAAAACTGATTTTAATTTATTGTCAGCAGTATCAAAATCTGGATTATCAAATGGAAAGCCTTTCACGCTTAAATTTTCTGATGCAACATTCTGATCTCCAAATGCGCGCACTTCTACTTCCATTAATTTAGCCAGTTCAGCTGCCAAATATTCTACATGTACTCCTGCACCTCCATAAACGTATGGCGGAAATTCTCGGGTAAAAAAAAGTGCTTTCATTGCGGTTGGTCTGTAAGGTTTTGGTTTAGTTAACGACGAATAAGGCGTATTACTAATCTGATAATTTAGACTTTCAATTTACGATTTTAATTAAAGATTTTAATTAAAAAGTAATTAAATTTTTATGACAAAAGCAATTATTCTGATTCGTAATTTTTTAATGCCGTTTTATAATGAAGCGTTAAAATAATTTGAAGCAAACATCTAATCCTTAACTTTACAAAAAAAGAAATCATGAAAAACACCATTCTTGTTATTGCACTTGCCTTTGTTTTTAGTTGCAATTCTAATGCACAGAAAAAAGCGGACACTAAAAAAGAAACATTTCCTGTTACAAAAACTGAAGCAGAATGGAAAGCACAACTTACCGAAAAACAATATTATGTGCTTCGAGAGGCAGGAACTGAACGACCACACACAAGCCCTCTAAATAAGAATTACAAAAAAGGAGTTTATCATTGTGCCGCTTGCGATACTCCACTTTTTAAAAGCGAACATAAATTTGATTCTGGTACTGGCTGGCCAAGTTTTGATCGCGAAATTGAAGGTAATGTTGCCTATGGTACTGACACCAAAATTGGTTATACCAGAGACGAAGAACATTGCGCTACTTGTGGTGGACACTTAGGACATGTCTTTAACGATGGCCCTAGAGAAACTACCGGAAAACGTCATTGTATTAATGGTGTGGCTTTAAAATTTGTGCCTGCTAAAGAATAAAATTGCAACTAGCAATAACTAAATTCCAAAGCGTTGCTAAAAGTTTGTTTCTTATATAACACGACTAAAAAAATCGTGGAAATTAAAACTTAAAGACGTTAAATGACAGTGATATTTATGATTAAATAATCATTTTATATGCAATAATCCATGCGATTCGTTTCTTCAGCGTTCTAAATACTCGTGACTCAATGAACACCTATCTTTCCAGCTCAATTAAACAATTTGAATACTACAAATCGTTGGGTGATAAAACCATATCGCTATTAACGATTGAAGAGTTAAAGAAAACATTTAATGATGATTCTAATTCCATTGCTATTATTGTAAAACATCTTGCAGGAAATATGCTAAGTCGTTGGACGAATTTTTTATCTGAAGATGGTGAAAAAGCATGGCGAAAACGTGATGACGAATTTACTGATGATTTCTACTCTAAAGCTGATGTATTAAACTCTTGGAATAAGGGGTGGACTTGTTTGTTTGAAGCCATTCAGCCGTTAGCTCAAAATGACTTAGAACAAATTATCTATATTAGAAATCAAGGTCATACCGTAACCGAAGCCATCAACCGACAGATGATGCATTATGCTTATCATGTTGGTCAAATCGTGTTTCTAGGAAAGCTAATAAAAGGAAATGATTGGCAGTCGTTATCCATATCAAAAGGACAGTCAAAAACATACAATAAACATAAATTTGAACAAGATAAAAGCCGGAAACATTTTACGGATGATCTTTAGTTAACATTCCAAATCATAAATGCCGACTTCGATTTATTTAATTTCAAATTTAAAATGCTCGATTTCAGCAGTTTTTGTTTAAAAATTCTGAAATGATTTAAACGTTTTGGATTTTGGTCCCGATAGTTATCGGGATTCTTTTTGGAATTTGTTACTTTTGTAACTTCAAAAAATCAAACAAAATACTAACCCATGAGTAAATACGATATTATAGTATTAGGTAGTGGTCCTGGAGGCTACGTTACTGCAATTAGAGCTTCGCAATTAGGACTTAAAACAGCAGTTATAGAAAAGGAAAGTCTTGGTGGTGTGTGCTTAAATTGGGGCTGTATTCCAACAAAAGCACTTTTAAAATCCGCACAAGTTTTTGAATATCTGAAACATGCCGAAGATTACGGTTTAAAAGTTGAAAATGCTGAGCACGATTTTGATGCCGTTGTAAAACGTAGTCGTGGTGTTGCTGATGGTATGAGTAATGGTGTAAAATTTTTAATGAAAAAGAACAAAATCGACGTGATTGAAGGTTTTGGAAAACTAAAAACTGGTAAAAAAGTAGATGTCGATGGTACTGAATATTCTGCAGACCATATTATTATTGCTACTGGTGCACGTTCTCGCGAATTACCAAGTTTACCACAAGATGGTGAAAAAGTGATTGGTTACAGAAAAGCCATGACTTTAGAAAAGCAACCAAAGAAAATGATCGTTGTAGGTTCTGGAGCTATTGGTGTTGAATTTGCGTATTTCTACAATTCTATGGGAACGGACGTCACTATAGTTGAATATTTAGACAAAATTGTGCCTGTTGAAGATGATGATGTTTCGAAGCAATTAGAACGTAGCTTTAAAAAATCTGGCATAAAAATTATGACCTCTGCTGAAGTAACTTCTGTTGATACATCAGGAGCTGGCGTAAAAGCAACTGTAAAAACCAAGAAAGGAGAAGAAGTTCTTGAAGCTGATATCGTTTTATCTGCTGTAGGTATTAAATCGAATATAGAAAACATCGGATTAGAAGATGTTGGTATTGCTGTAGATCGTGATAAAATTTTAGTCAACGATTTCTACCAAACTAACATTCCTGGTTATTATGCTATTGGTGATGTAACGCCAGGACAAGCATTAGCACACGTTGCATCTGCCGAAGGGATTCTTTGTGTGGAAAAAATTGCAGGTCAGCATGTGGAAGCTTTAGACTATGGAAATATTCCAGGTTGTACGTATTGTTCTCCAGAAATTGCATCTGTTGGTTTAACCGAAAAACAAGCCAAAGATCAAGGTTTAGATGTAAAGATTGGTAAATTCCCGTTTTCTGCATCTGGAAAAGCAAGTGCTAGTGGCGCAAAAGATGGTTTTGTAAAAGTGATCTTCGATGCTAAATATGGCGAATGGTTAGGTTGCCACATGATTGGTGCAGGTGTTACGGATATGATTGCTGAAGCCGTTTTAGGTAGAAAGTTAGAAACCACAGGACACGAAGTTTTAAAAGCAGTACATCCGCACCCAACTATGAGTGAAGCGGTAATGGAAGCTGTGGCTGATGCTTATGATGAAGTGATACATCTTTAGACGTTAGAAGTTAGAAGCTAGAAGAAAATTTATAAAAAATGCGATTCACTATTGAATCGCATTTTGTTTTTTGATGGTGTTGGATTAAGAATCAATAGGTTGTTTCTAAAATTTATAACCTAGACCTAAAAACAAACCATTAGGTGATATTTCTTCAAAACCGATGGTATATTTCATATGCACATCTATGGCAGGAATAATATCGTAAGCCAAACTTAAATCGGCACGAATCTTTATTTTAGCATTAAAAAAATCAGGAAAATAGTTAATACTAGGTCCTACAAGAATGTGCAAATTATAGTCAACGTCGTATTTTAAATATAACGGAGCGTTTATAAATCGAAAATCATTTAAACCGATATAGAGTAATTCTGGTTGAAAGTGAAATCCTTTATCTATTTTAAAATCGACAAAAATACCTCCATAGTAACCTATTTCAGTTTCAGGATTTGCACCAAAATCATTTTCTACCACTTTAAAAAAAGTAAAATTCATACCTCCTTTAACACCAAATTCCGTTTGAGCCGAGAGTTGAAATAACCCTAACGACACAACTAATAGTAATAATGCAAATTTATTTTTCATAGTTATTCGTTTTGGTTTCTAAAGCTCTCTATTGCTAAATCATAGCTTTGAAGTCCAAAACCTAAAATAACCCCTTCAGAATTCGGAGATATATAAGATTGATGTCTAAACTCTTCCCTTGAAAAGGTATTGGAAATATGCACTTCTATAACTGGTGTTTCAATAGCCTTCACAGCATCACCAATTCCAATAGAGGTATGCGTATAAGCCGCTGCATTAAGAATAATACCATCAAAAGAAAATCCTACCTCTTGAATTTTATTAATAAGCTCCCCTTCTATGTTAGATTGATAATAAGATAGCGTCACATCTGGAAATTTCGCGGTCAACTTTTCTAAATAATCTTCAAACGTTTGGTCACCATAAATCTCTGGTTCGCGTTTACCTAATAAATTAAGGTTTGGGCCGTTAATGATGATAAGTTGCTTCATGTATTCGCTATTATGGGTTTTGATATCACACACTTGTTGTAAACCGAATATGTGAGTTATTACAAAATATGATATTGGTTTTATGTTATAACGTAAAGATATTAAATTAAGTGCAAAAAAAACCGAAGCGCTTGCTTCGGTTATTCCTGTATCCTAATGTTAAATTATGATTTCATATTCGTTTCTAACGTTTCAAGATATCAATTATGGTCTTTTCACCCTTATTCAAATTGGTTAGGGTTTTTATATCATTAACATCATCCTTAAATTCTACTACTGCCGTATTTGTGCCAATTGAACCTACAGAATCAGCAATTATAGTAATAGTAGTTTTATTAGACGTTAATTCAATCTCTAAAATTTCTTTCTTTTCTGTTATTTTATGTTTCAATAAAATAATCTTTCCATCCTTTAAAACGGTTATAATATCGTTGTCTATTTTACCACCATCATAAATGATAAGGTTCACTTTATTCGATTTTGTAAAAACAGAGGTCGTTTGATTTCTTTTTAAGACATTCAAATTAATAGAGTCCATAATTTTTAAATTATTAAACTCACGTTTTATGCTATCGCTAACTTTCTTAGAATTATTTAGTTTTTTAGTCACTTTAGTCACCAACTTTTCAATACGCTCAATAGCGTTCAAAAACACCTCTCCATCTATACATTTAACACCATCACTAAATTTTCCTAAAAACTTACCTTTAAAAGATTTTGTTTTACCTAATTTAAACTTTATAGGTTCTAAATGCACAAAACAAAAGTCATTAGAAATAAAGGTCGACTTGGTGTAAACAATCCCTGTTTCATAAAACGACAATTCGTTAGATTTATCATCATAAGTACCTTTAATATTAGATTTAGTTTCATGTTCACCACCAAAATCTGTAATTGAATAACCAGAAAGCATACCATTACTTTCTTTAAATACAACTCTATATGTTATTGCTGTAGTATCATTCAATTTGAGTAAACCAGCATATTCGTTCGAGCTCTGAGAAAATGTAAAAAAAGAAGTTGCGAATAGAATACTAAAAAATAAAATTCTCATTGAAAAAAATTAAGATGAATAAAACTTATAATAATAACTTAGAGGAAGTGACTTACAAATTCAATTAACACTGTATCTGACTACATAATTTTGTCAAGAAATGCAGGAACCTTTTTATTTAATACAATAAATAACGCTCTAAGCCAGTATAAGAACAATAATGGTACCACAATGAAAGTAAGCTTATTAAAAGCCCAAGCACCAGAAAAATCGAAATGAACAAAATGCATCACACCACGTGTAAGACCACATGCATAGCATTCTATGTTTGCTAAAAATTTTGACACACAAATACTTTGTCCTGTATCAAAAAAATCTATGGGCAATAGTAAAAGAAAAAAGGGGGCAATAACAATGCCCCCATAAAATATTTTTTGTACTAAAGGATGCCTCAATTTAGAGTGTTTTTGAGTAGCTTCCATTCTTAGGCTGTAAATCGCCAGTAATAATTCGTACTAAATCGATTATTGCCCAAACACCACAACCACCTGCAGTTAATAATTGAACAATACCTTGCCATGTATACCCTAAGTAAAAACGGTGTATACCTAAGCCACCAAGAAGTGCAACTAATACAAGAGCAATAACTTGACTCTTACCACTTGCAGCATCAAACGCTAAAGAAACCACTTCTTCTTGAGTGTTTTCTACAACTTCAGTATCAGCAGCAGCTCTAGTTACAGGAAAAGATGCATAAGACATCGACAAAGATCCGATTGTAAACAAAAGGATAAAAAATAATTTAATTTTCATATTATAATGGTTTAAGTTAATATAGAAACAAAAATAGTTATTTATCTTTACGATTATAACTTTATTTGACTTTTTTTTAAACCCCAAAATGAACTGGAAAAACGCTTTAAATTCCTATAAAAATTATTTATCTATTGAGCGTGGTTTATCAAAAAATTCGATAATCAACTATGGTTATGATATAAAAAAACTGACCCTTTATTTAGAAGAAAATGAGATTAATATCTCCCCTATTTCTATAGACCATAATTGTATTAAAGAATTCATTTATGGCGTTTCAAAAGCGGTTAATCCAAGATCGCAAGCGAGATTAATTTCTGGACTTCGTAATTTTTTTGATTATCTAGTTTTTGAAAATTACAGAAGTACTAATCCTTTAGATTTAATTGAAGCACCAAGAATTGGAAGAAAACTACCAGACACTTTATCTGTTGAGGATATTGATCTGTTAATTAAAGCGATAGATCTTAATTATCAATACAATGGTATTAATCTTGGAGAACGTAATAGAGCCATCATAGAAACCCTTTATAGTTGTGGCTTGCGTGTTAGTGAACTGATAGAATTAAAAATATCTGATCTATTTTTTGAAGAAGGCTTCATTAAAGTAACTGGTAAAGGAAATAAACAACGTTTTGTGCCTATTGGACCAACAACACAAAAATTTATCAATATTTGGCAGACGATTAGAAACCACATAGACGTAAAACCAGATTCTAAAGACATCTTATTTCTAAATTATAAGGGTAGACAACTAACGCGTGCCATGATTTTTACCATTATTAAAAATCTTGTGAAGACTGCTGGAATTGATAAATCTGTCTCGCCACATACCTTTAGACATTCATTTGCAACACATTTACTAGAAAATGGCGCAGATCTTAGAGCCATACAAATGATGCTTGGACATGAAAGTATTACTACGACTGAAATTTATATGCATGTTGATCGTTCTCATTTGAGTGCTGTTTTAAACCAATTTCACCCTAGAAAATAGACGAACAGTCCAATATTTAATGTGACAAACGACTAAAACAAGTGTCTTAATACAAACTGAAAAGCCATGAAATTCTCTAAATTAATCCCAACCAGCTCTAAGTCAAAACGTTCTCAGTTGATTTCTGAAGATCAGAAATATAAAACGGCTTTAGAAATTTCTAATGTAGGAGTTTGGGATTGGAATATTTTAACGAACAAAGTGTTTTATTCTAAAGCGTCTAAGCAGATTATTGGCTATGCAGAAGATGAATTAAAAAATACACCAGAGGCATGGAATAGCAAAGTCCATACTGAAGACAAAGAATCTTATTACAGTGACTTTAAATCGCATTTAAAAGGTGAAAACGATTTTTATGAAAACTCGTATCGCATTCTATGCAAAAACGGAAACTATAAATGGATTTTGCACAAAGGAAAGGTCATAGAAAGAGATGAAAACGGCAAACCTTCTCGTATTATTGGCACACATACCGACATTACTAAATTAAAACAAAGGGAACATCAACTTAATAACAATGTGCAACTTATAACGAGTCAGAATAAAAGATTATACAGTTTTACGCACATTGTTTCTCATAATTTAAAAACACATATCGGCAACTTTAAAAATATTTTAGAATTTTATGATGAAAGTGATTCTGAAGCCGAAAAAAAAGAAATGATTGCGCATTTACAGTCTATTTCAAATTCATTAACAACTACGATTGATGATCTTGACGATATTGTCACCATAAAATCTAAAACACATACCAATCAGCTTAACGAACGTGTTAATTTATACAGTTGCAGTAATAAAGTTATAGAGAGCTTAAAGATAGAAAGTTCTAAATACGAAGTCACCATTCATAACGCATTGAGAAAAGATGAAATCTTAATGACAAACACCGCTTACCTCGAAAGTATATTTTACAATTTAATTTCTAACGGTATCAAATATTCGGATTCAAATAAAAAATCGCAAATCATTATACAATCTATTCATACTAAAGATACCGTGAAAATCTTAATTTCAGATAATGGTATTGGTATTGATTTAGATACATATGGTAAGCAGGTTTTTGAAATGTATCAAACCTTTCATGGCACAGATAGGAAAGACTCCAGAGGTATTGGGCTTTATATTGCTAAAACACAGGTTGAAGGCTTAAATGGAATCATTCAAATAGAAAGCAAATTGAACGAAGGCACTGCATTTTCAGTTACTTTAAGAAAACAAAAAGCACTCTAAATTAGAGCGCTTTTCTCATTATATTTTATTCTCAGTTTAGAGGTGTTTATTTTGCAATATTCACCGCTCTTGTTTCTCTTATCACAGTCACTTTTACTTGTCCTGGATACGTCATATCCGTCTGAATTTTCTGTGAAATCTCAAAAGACAAACTTGCCGCCTTTTCGTCTGTAACACGCTCACTTTCTACAATAACACGTAATTCTCTACCAGCTTGTATCGCATAAGCTTTCTTAACACCTGTAAAAGCAAAAGCCACATCTTCTAAATCCTTAAGACGTTGTATGTAAGAATCTAAAACTTGGCGTCTTGCACCTGGTCTTGCACCAGAAATAGCATCACACACTTGAATAATTGGTGATAACAATGTGGTCATTTCAATTTCATCGTGGTGTGCACCAATGGCATTACATACTTCTGGTTTTTCGCCATGTTTTTCTGCCCATTGCATTCCTAAAATAGCGTGAGGAGTTTCTACATCAGTTTCAGCCGATGGCACTTTACCAATATCGTGTAATAAACCTGCACGTTTTGCCAACTTAGGATTTAAACCTAATTCTGCTGCCATTACTCCACAAAGCTTTGCGACTTCACGCGAGTGTTGTAATAGGTTTTGTCCGTACGACGAACGGTATTTCATACGACCAACCATTTTAATGAGTTCAGGATGTAAACCATGTATACCTAAATCGATAACCGTACGTTTACCAACTTCTATAATTTCTTGCTCAATTTGTTTTTCTGTCTTCTTTACAATCTCTTCGATTCTTGCAGGATGTATTCTTCCGTCAGTCACTAATTTATGCAGAGATAAACGCGCAATTTCCCGTCTTACAGAATCAAAACAAGATAAAATAATAGCTTCTGGTGTATCATCAACTATAATTTCTACTCCAGTTGCTGCTTCAATTGCTCTAATATTTCGACCTTCTCGCCCAATAATTCTTCCTTTAACATCATCGGATTCTATATTAAATACAGACACACAATTATCAACAGCTTCTTCTGTACCGATACGCTGAATGGTATTAATAATAATTTTCTTAGCTTCTTGTTGCGCTGTTAATTTTGCTTCTTCAACGTGATTTTGAATAAAGCCCATAGCATCTGTTTTCGCTTCTTCTTTAAGCGATTCTACGAGTTGCTCTTTAGCCTCTTCAGCAGATAATGAAGAAATAACTTCTAATTGTTTAATTTGGCTTTTGTGTGCCTTTTCAACTTCCTCTTGTTTCTTTTCGAGGAATTCTAACCTGAAATCATAATCCTTTATTTTAGATTCTAAAGACTGATTGGTTTTTTTTGCCTTAGCAAGTTCGCTCGATACCTGAGATTCTTTATCTCTAGTGCGTTTCTCAGATTCTGCCATTTTTTTGTCTCGAGACAAAATCACCTTTTCATGTTCTGCTTTTAGCTCAATAAACTTCTCTTTAGCCTGAAGCATTTTATCTTTTTTAATAGACTCGCCATCTGACTTTGCTTGTTTAATAATCGATTTAGATTCGCGCTGCGCTTCGTTTATTAATTTTGATGCTTTGCCTTTTTCTAGAGATTTAGCAATAATATATCCTAGTATTATCCCTAATACTACTCCTCCAACTATATAAATAATTGTGTTTGTGTCCATTTTTATGATTTAGTTTAATGTATAAAAAAAGCCTATATCAGTTATCGGTTTTGTATAAACTCCTTAAAAACAAGTTTAGGGCTAACAAGCTGATCAAAAATCTGTCTAAGCTACTTTAGATACTGAAATAAATTCAGTATAAAGCACTAACAGCACGATTTTACAACTTAAACTCACCCTTTTTAAAGAATTGATCGTTGAGTTTATCAAAAAATGTAACTAATATAGGCAGTAACCTTTTATTTTAAAGAACGTACGAGTTAGATATGCGTCTGTAAAAGTTCATTCAAAGCCTCTAACTTTTCCTTAACTTCTTCATTAACATATTCCTTATCTATAGATTTTTGCTCTACTTGAGCTGCAAATTGCAAAGCGCACATGGCTAAAACATCTTGCTTATCTCTTACAGAGTAATTTTGCTCAAATTGCCCAATCATCGCCTCAATTTTCTTTGTGGCCTTTCGTAAACCTTCTTCTTGGCTTGGATTTATCGTTAACGGATAAACTCTATTAGCTATAGAAAGTTTAATTTTTAATTGATCTGGCATATACTATAAATTTGCAATTTATTCTGAGAGTTGTCCAATACAATGGTCAATATCTCTAATAAGTGCATTTATTTTGAGTTTTGTTTCTCGTTTATTTTCGTCACTACCAAGCATTGAATTCGCCATTTTGAGTGTATCATGTTTATCAATCCAACCAGCAATTTCTTCTTGTTGCTGTAAAAGCCTTTGCTCCTGCTGCTGTAATTGATTAGAAAGTTTAACATTGGTTTGTTTTAAAACCTCTTGCTTATGCAAAATCTTACTGATTTTATTTTCTAACGCATCAACAATGTCCTCTATTTTACTCATTAAAGCAATTCCCTACTATTGAAACAAAGTTAACATACCTTATTAAAAAATACAATTCTTTTACACTTATTTTTATCTCAAGCCTAAAGAAATTTAATTCCCGACTTAAAAATAAGCCGTCTTATGAGGCTTCAAAATAATAAAGCCTATACATGATCGTTTTAAATGGCTACCCTTTATCATAAAAAAAACTCAGTATCACAGCACCAATTGCAATTTTAAAATGGGATCATCATAAATCCATCAATTCAGAAAAATAATACACTTTTTACAATTGAAAATCCCTATCAAATTAATATTTTAGCTTCATAGTTTATCATATGAAACAATTTTTGCTCGTCTTTTTAATCTCTTGCGCTGTTTATGGACAATCTAAATATCCTCAAGATTACTTCAGAAACCCTTTAGACATTCCCATCGTATTG
Organism: Winogradskyella sp.; assembly: GCF_045105575.1. Taxonomy (GTDB): domain Bacteria; phylum Bacteroidota; class Bacteroidia; order Flavobacteriales; family Flavobacteriaceae; genus Winogradskyella. Next base: position 55,448 of record NZ_JBGCDQ010000022.1, read on the forward strand.
GCAGGATCTTTTGCCGAATTAAGAGCGACACATTTTCATGCTGGTTTAGATATTAAAACCCAACAAAAAGAAGGACTTAAAGTTTATACTGCCGCAGAAGGTTATGTCAGTAGAATTAAAATTTCGCACTTTGGCTATGGAAAAGCACTTTATATTACACATCCTAACGGCTACACCTCAGTCTATGGACATCTTCAAAAACTATCAAAAAAATTAGAAGACTTTATTAAAGAATGTCAATATGAAAAAGAAAGTTTTGAGGTGGAAATGTTTCCAAATTCCGAAGAACTTATAATTGAGCCTAATGAAATCATTGCCTACTCAGGAAACACAGGGAGTTCAGGTGGACCTCATTTACATTTCGAAATTAGAGATAACCAAGAACGACCAATCAACCCACTACTTTTCGGTCTTGAAGTCAAAGATTCCAAAGCACCATACGTTACTGGAGTATTTGCCTACCCAAAAGATGAAAATGCTACTATTAATGGAAAAAACGAACGTGTAGAATTGCGATTAATACCACAAACTACTGGAGATTACGAGGTAGAAAAAATCACGGCACATGGCAACATTGGTTTTGGAGTCATAGCAAATGACAAGCAAGATTTAGCACCAAATACGAATGGACTATGGAATATTCAAACGTTTTTTAATGGTAATAAAAGTCTCGAAGTCGCTTTTAAACGGTTTAGTTTTGATGAAACCAAGCATATTAAACGTTATGTAGATTATGATCATTACAAACGTAAAAAATCAAAAATTCAAAAACTATTTATTGAAAAAAATAATGCTTTAAGCCTTTTTAAAGATGCTTATGATAATGGCTATGTAACTGTAGAAGATAGCACTGCCTCTATTTATAAAATAAGGATAAGAGATTATCATGCCAATGAAACTTGGGTTAACATACCTGTAAACGGAAAACATGAAAACATTAAACGCGACAGTATTACTGATGTTTCTAAAAAGTCATTAGTCTACAGCGACCAAACAACAACTTTAACATCAGGACTCGTTACTGTTAACTTTTATAAAAATACAGTCTACGACGACACTTATATCGATTTTAAAGTAAGTTCTGATACGCTTTTTCTAGACGAAGACCACATTCCGATGCAAAAGAACTTTTACATTAATTACGATTTAAATAACTATAAGTCTGAACATCAAGACCAGTTATTTATTGCAAGACTCTATGGTTACTATAAAAATCCATATTATGTCACTACCACACGAAAAGGAGATGTTTTAACTGCAAAAACAAAATCACTTGGCACTTACGCATTGGCAATGGATAGTGTTGCTCCAGAAATAACACCAATTAATTTTCAAGATAAAAAATGGATTAGTAAGTACAGATACCTTAAAATTAAGATCACCGACGACTTATCTGGCATTAGTAAATTTAGAGCTACGGTAAATGGAAAATGGATTTTAATGGAATATGATTATAAAACCAACACCCTTACACACGATTTTAACGATAACATCGTTAATGCTACTAAGAACGAATTAAAACTAATCGTTACAGATAATGTTGGAAATAGTTCTACATTTGAAGCGACCTTTTTCAGAAAATAGAACACGTACCTAGACTAAGACAAGTTGGCTTTTGAAAACTGAGACTGCATTGATTTTAAAAATTTAATTTCAACCGAACTAAAAAAATAATATTTGAAACGCTTACATTTTATTGTCTTATCGAGCTTACTTTTTAGTTGGCTTTCATTTTCACAATCTGCCATTATAAGAGGTGTTATTTTAGACGAAACCAATACACCTATAGAAGGGGTTAACATCACCTCAAGTTCTGGTGAAGGTTCGGCCAGTAATAGCAATGGTTTTTACGAACTCAAAATTCCTTTTGGTGTTGAAATCACAGTCACATTTACTCATATTTCACATGAACGCATTGAGCAAAAATTCAACCTTAAAAACGGTCAGGAAATAGAATATAATCCTGTAATGCTAATTGATGTAGCCCAAATTACAACCGTAGTTATTAATACCAATACCAGACAATCTGTAGATGGAGTCACCACGATTTCTCCACAAATGATAAGAACCATTAAAGGAGCACAACCAGGTGTTGAAAATATCTTAAAAACCTTACCAGGCGTTAATATTTCGAATGAATTAAGTACGCAATATTCCGTAAGAGGTGGAAATTTTGATGAAAATCTAGTCTATGTAAATGAGATTGAAGTGTACCGACCATTTTTAATTCGTTCTGGTAACCAGGAAGGTTTAAGTTTTGTAAACACAGATATGGTGCAGAATGTTGGGTTTTCTGCTGGCGGATTTCAGGCTAAATATGGAGATAAATTATCCTCTGTTTTAGATATTACGTATCGTAATCCTGTTGGTTTTGGTATCAGAACAGATTTAAGTTTGTTAGGCGGAAGCATTACTGCGGAAGCCGTTTCAAAAGATGGTAAATTTTCAGGAATTGCAGGTGTGCGTTACAGAGACAATACCTTATTATTAAATAGTCTTGAAACCGAAGGTAACGTAGAACCAATTTTTGCCGATGCACAAACGTACTTAACGTATCGTTTTTCGAGTAAATTTCATCTTAACTTTTTAGGAAACATTTCAGCTAACCAATATAATTTTCAACCTCAAAATAGACAAACTAATTTCGGAACTTTAGACGATCCAGTTGCGCTTTTAGTGGCTTACGACGGACAAGAACAAACCCAATACCAAACCTATTTTGGAGCCTTAAAAGCTAATTATTTTGTGAACGATAAGCTTACGCTAAAACTTATTGGTTCGGCCTACCATGCTTTAGAACAAGAATACTTCGACATTTTTGCACAATACCGTTTAGGAGAAGTCAATACCAATATTGGAGATGAAAATCTGGGAGAAGTAGAATTTAGTGAAGGCATAGGCTCGCAACTTACCCACGCACGGAATGATTTAGATGCCTTTATTGTGAATGCAGAGCATCGTGGTGATTATAAGATTGATGATGAAAGTACCTTAGAATGGTCGGTTAAATACACACATGAAGATATTAGAGATCGCCTGGCAGAATATGAAATTATAGATTCCGCTGGATTTTCCATCCGACCTCCACGTTTCAGTCAACCAAATCCGCAACCGTATGAGCCATTTACTGGACCTCTAACTGCTTTTGAAGACATAAGAGCTTTAAATTTTGTAAAAATAAATAGATTTCAAGCCTTTGTACAATATAGTAAGCGTACCGATTGGGATGGCCACGAAATATTTTACAATGCAGGTATTAGATCACATAGCTGGGAGGTTAGCGGAGAAGCTATTACAGATAGTAAAACCCAAACGGTATTTAGTCCACGAGGTCAATTTGCAATAAAACCCAATTGGGAAAAAGACATGCTCTTTAGAGTGGCTGCAGGTTTATATCACCAACCACCGTTTTATAGAGAATTAAGAGATTCTTCTGGAACCGTACAACCCAATGTTAAAGCACAAAAATCCTTTCATATTGTTGTAGGTAACGAATATAGTTTTGATATTTGGGACAGACCCTTCAAACTCGTCACAGAAGCCTACTACAAAGGCATGACTGACGTTAACCCTTACACGCTAGAAAATGTAAGAATTCGTTACAGAGCAAGAAATAATGCCGAAGCTTATGCTTACGGTTTAGATGTAAGAATTAATGGAGAATTTGTGCCAGGTACAGAATCCTGGTTTAGTTTTGGTTATTTAAAAACGGAAGAAAATATTGACAATCGTGGCTTTATTGCCAGACCAACCGATCAACGTTTAAAGTTTGGTGCTTTATTTCAGGATTATGTGCCCAATATGCCAGATTTGAAAATGTATTTAAATTTGGTCTATAATACTGGTGTTCCTGGTGGATCTCCAAGTTACGCGGATCCATACGATTTTCAACTGCGTTTGCGTGATTACAGACGAGCCGATTTAGGAATTTCATATCAATTGGTGAATCCTGAAAAAACATACAATTCAAAATGGAAAAAATCGTTTAGAGAGCTATCCCTTGGTTTCGAAATTTACAACATGTTCAACAATCAGAACTCTATCACCAATACTTGGGTCAGAGATGTGTATTCGCAACGTCAATTCGCCACGCCTAACTTCCTAACTCCTCGTGTTTTTAATCTGCGCTTATCTGCACGTTTTTAAAGAAAAAGTTGATTTTAGTGAAAATACCGTCAATTTTTTAGCGCAACAGCATAAAAACTCGTTGTTCCGCAAGCCAAAAAATCTATAATTCCTTAAATTTGAGATTAACTAACATCACTTTAGATTACCCTACTAAGCTTTAGTTTAAATCTTTAAGAATTATGAAATTTTCTTTCCTTACCTGTTTTATATGTTGTGTTAGCATTTCGTTTGCGCAACTTAGTGTTCAAAACGATGCTTATATTTTTGTTAATGACGAAGTGCTCTTCGTTACCGACGATGTTAATATTGATGATGCAGATTCTAAAATATACTTAAGGCAAGAAGCGCAACTACTTCAAGGAGCAGGCACGACTGGGAATTCTGGTGTTGGTGAATTGAGTGTTTATCAAAGAGGAAATGTAAACCAATGGAGTTATAACTATTGGTGTTCGCCAGTTGGTAATAATTCTGCAGCTTTTGGTAATGAACCTGCACGTGTTAATTTAATTGATGACGCTACAGGTGTCGCAACACCTGGTGATCCTTTGGGTTTAACAGCTAGTGTCGATGCCGCTTTCACAACATTACCTGACGGTACAGCAACACCATTAACAATTTCACAACGTTGGTTGTGGACCTTTCAAACATCAGATCAATATTTAGAATGGGTGTTTGTTGGAGGAGCAGGTAATATTAGACCAGGTCTAGGTTTTACAATGAAAGGTATGGGAACTGGCGTAACAGGTAATCAGCTTTACGACTTTCGAGGAAAACCAAATAATGGCACTATTACGAATGATGTCGCTACTGGCTTAAATACCTTAGTGGGTAATCCCTATCCTAGTGCCTTAGATTCTGCTGCATTTATTCATGATCCTACAAACCAAGCTTCGATTACTGGCACTTTGTTATTTTGGGAGCAGAGTGGTTTAGTTCCTTCCCATGTTTTACAATTATATCAAGGTGGATATTCTGCTTTTACAATAGATGCACTTGGCAACATTATCACCAATGCACCTGCCGTATTTTTCACTTATGATGAACAAGATAGCCCACCGACAAATTTACCTCCTGGTCCTGGAGGAATTGGCACTAAACAATCCTTAAGGTACATTCCAATAGGACAAGGGTTTATGGTAGAAGGCATAGTTGGTACACCAACTGCACCTGAAGATGTGGTTACAAGAAATTCACATCGTGCTTTTCAAAAAGTAACTGATGGTCAAAGTGTTTTTTTTAGAAGTAGCAGTAATAACTCTAACGATTTGGATGACTCTGAGGGTATTGAATACCAAAGTAACGGCTTATCAATTGTACCAGAAGATTACAAGCGTTTTAGAGTCAACGTCGATTTTACAGTCAACGAAGCACAATATACCAGGCAACTCGTTTTAAATTTTCATGATACAGCAACTGCTGGTTTTGATTATGGTTTAGAACTGATTCGTTCAGAGAATGCTGATTCAGATGCCTACTTTTTATACGATGAAAAAATATTTACAGGTCAAGCCTTCCCTTTCGACGAAACCTTAGCGATTCCTTTAGCTATCGATGTAGAAGAAGATCAACCCTTACGTTTTAGAATTTTTGATATTCAGAATTTTGATGATTCACAAGGTATCTACCTTCATGATACAGAAACTGATATCTACACAAATTTAAGAAATCTAGATCACGAATTGAATATCGTTGCAGGAAGTTATACCAATCGTTTCGAGATTGTATTCTCTAACCAAGCTTTAAGTATTGATGATAACTTGGATGTGTCGTCTGTAAAAATTCAACAAAACAATAACGATCACCAATTAACGATTTACAATCCAAATGGTTTAGATATTACAACCATTGAAGTTTTTGATGTTGCAGGCAAACGCATTATGCAATCAAATTTTGATAGTGTTGAATCGCAATACAATGTATCTACAATGCGTTTAAGCGATGGCGTGTATGTGGTTAATGTAGCATCAAAGGACAGTACTAAAACAAAATCTCAAAAGGTTATTATTAAGAATTAACAAATTCTTTTAAAACAGAAATCACATAATCGAGTTCTTCCTTAGTATTATAAATACTAAAAGAAAAACGTACCGAAGGTTGTTTTAATTTTTCAACATCTAAAATAGCACTTAACACATGCGATTGTTGATTGCTTCCGCTTTGGCAAGCACTACCTTTAGAACAGGCAATCCCTTTTAAATCGAGTTGAAACTGAAGCATCGGAGCTTTTTCTGGCGCAATAGGTAAACACACATTCACTAAAGTATAGGTGCTTTTTTCAGAATTATCGCAACTGCCATTGAAGCTAGCACCTGGCAAATGTGCTTTTATTTGATCTAAAAAATAGGCTTTTAAGTCTGAAACGTAAGTTTTATCAGCTTCAAGATTGGCATAAGAGATTCTTAAAGCTTCATCCATACCCACAATATTATGGATAGATTCGGTACCAGCTCTAAATCCGCGTTCTTGTTCACCACCGAAAATTAGTGGTTTTAGTCCAGATTCTTTTCTTACAAAACAAAATCCGACACCTTTTGGTCCATGAAACTTATGCGCACTTGCTGCCAAAAAGTCAATAGGTATATTTTTCAAATCAATATCATAATGACCTACAGACTGAACCGTATCTGTATGAAATAAAGCATTATATGTTTTACAAAGTTGCGCAACACGTTCAATATCTAAAATATTACCGACTTCGTTATTAATATGCATTAAACTGACAACCGCTTTCTTGCTAGACGCTAATAATTGTTCTAAATGTATGTAGTCTATAGAGCCACATTTCGCCACATCTACAAATTTCAGATTAACATTATATTCTTTTTGTAATTGTTCAGCAGTATGTAAAACCGCATGGTGTTCAATTTTTGAAGTTATAATTTCCGTTACGCCTAAATCTCTAACAGCACTTCGTAATGCTAAATTATCGGCTTCTGTACCACCAGAGGTAAAGACAATTTCAGAAGCATTGACATTAAAATAAGATGCAATATTTTTTCTACATTGTTCCAAAAGCGCTTTTGACGAGCGTCCAAAACTATGGGTCGATGATGCATTTCCGTAACTGTCTTTTAAAACTTGAGTCATACGCTCTATCACTTCAGGTCTTATGGCTGTCGTGGCTGCGTTATCTAAATATACTTGCTTCATCTTGCGTTCAGATTTATGTGCGGTTTAAAAAATCTTAAAAATTATCACCTAGCAACGCTTCATATAAAAAAATTGCTCATTGCAAAAATAGCTTGATAAAGGCAAATGTCATCTCATTTTGATTAAAAATTGTGGTTAACGTGAGTTGTGAGACATCTATTTATTCATAAAATTAATTTAATATTAAAGCGTTATAACTTTACTAATCTATATTTTTGTTTAAAATTAAATTTATGATACGTCAGTTTTATCTTTGTTTTGTTTTAGTGTTTTCAGCTTTTATTATGGGCTGCGATGATGGCGATGTTTTAACGGTAGACTTAGATTTTAGCCAAGAACTCGAGCGCTGTGAAAACTTTGAAGACTTTCATTTAATTTATGATACTAGAGACGATCCTAGTGAGGCACTGATATTAGTTTTTAATAAAAATAACGCAAATGATCAGTTTTTTTTAAATCCAACTACTGTAAATGAGCCTGTCATCCTTAACATTGATCAAAATAATGTGAGATTTATTTACAGAACCTACAATAGAAATCTCAATAGCACTGAACTTTGTGAAATCTTGCCACCTGGAACTTTAAATATACTTGATGACTACGAAGCAGATTCTGGTGAGGTTACAGTGAGTGTTACCATTTTAGACGACGATAATGATGGCATACCTACGGAATTTGAAGGACTCGCAGGCGAACCAGATGAATTTGGACGTTATATGGATTCAACAGATACTGACTTAGATGGTTTACCAGATTACTTAGATTCAGATGACGATAATGACAATGTACCCACACGCTTAGAAATTGATAATAGTGATGAAGATAATAACCCTTTTACGAACCCGATGAATACGGACTTTGGCCTAACTAACGGAGATAATTTGCCAGATCATTTGGATCCTGACGATGATGGAGATGACATACCTACACGGTTAGAAGATGTTAACGGTGATCAGGACCCAAGAGGTGTAGAAGACGAAGTTGTCAACACAGAAGGTGACGATATATTTCGTTATTTATACAATCACCCAATTGCCGAAGAAGGTTTTCCTGATTCTGGAAAAAAAGTAACACTTTACAATAGAGTAGTTACGACTCGGTTTACAATAACTGGAATTGATTTAGAAATCTTAAGAAGTACATTCGTTGATTTTGGAACATTAATTGGACCTTCATTACAAATTCTACCAGAAATATTTATAGAAGATGATGAAGACTAAGGCTCCACATTCTGTAAAATTTTTATCTCAGTAGCACCTAATCCATAGGTTTTATAATCTGCATCATAGCAAATGACATTATTATAACGACTAAACAGTGTTTTTAATTCTTGCCGAAGGACGCCTTCACCTACTCCATGGATAAATACAATTTTAGGAATGCGTTTGCGCATGGCAAATTCTAACTGCCCTTTAGCAGTGTCTAATTGTAAATTTAGCATATCAAAATTGGTCATTCCTCGAGACGACTTTGTTAAATGATGAATATGCAGATCGACTTCAAACTTAGGCGCATTGCGTTCTTTTGGTTTTACCGTTGGTACTGATTTTCGTTTTTTAGCGGCTTTCTCTCTTTTTATAGCTTCAAAATCCGTGTTATAAACGGAGTGTTCAATTGAATTTTCAGTACTAGAAAGGATCAGTTCATTGGCTTGAAATTGTAAATCGAAACCTTCAGCATCTTCAACTGTAATTTCGTTTTCCGACATTTTTGTAATGACTCCTCTAATGTCATCATCTATGGTTTCAACGCTGTCGCCTATCTTAAACCTCATCTTCTTTTTCCGTTTTAATAAATGATTCTTCTTCCTTATCGAACTTACTAGGAATATTTCGAGACATTCTATAGATGCCAAACATTAATACTACAATGCCGCCCATTAATAAATAGGTGTTTTGTGATTCCTCCGCTTGTGCATAGACGGCAATAATACCACCTACAACTATGCAGATAAAATTAATCATTCGAGATAGATTCATAATAACGTTTTAATACCTACAAAAGTAAGGTTTAGAAAAATTATTTAATGCAATTGAAGAAGTATTTCGCAAATTGTTAATTTAGCAGCATGTTATTATTTACAAAAGGACTCGAAGATTATATGCTCCCTTGTTTTTGGAAACAGACCTTTAATGTAGATTGCATGGGTTGTGGCACACAGAGATCTGTTGCCTTAATTTTAAAAGGCGATTTCATAGGAGCTTTCTATATGTATCCTGCTATATATTCTCTTATTTTAATGTTTCTATTTCTTTTAGTACATCTGAAATATAAATTTAAGCATGGTCATCGTATTATTTTAGGGCTATTTATCTTAAATATTAGTATTATTGTAATAAGTTTTATTTTAAAAACCTTTTAAATCAACTAAAAATGGAAAAACAACAAATACCAAATGGTACTTTAGTCCTAGTAATGGGAATTTTATCAATCATAGGCTGCTGCTTCTATGGTATTCCTGGATTAATTTTCGGAATCGTAGCTATAGTTCTCGGTGGTAAAGCAACCAAAGTTTATGCGGCTGCACCAGACGATTACACAGGTATCGGTAATGTAAAAGCTGGTAAAATAATGGGAATCATCGGTGTCGTTTTAAGTATCTTAATGATTTTATTTTATGTATGGATCTTAACAACTTTTGGATGGGAAGCCATGCAAGATCAAGAATTAATGCAAGAAAGAATGCAAGAATTATTTGGACAGCCAATGTAAGCTACCAAATGTTATAGAAACAAAAAAGCGATTTTCTTAATTGAAAATCGCTTTTTTTTATACGTTTTTTTGAAAAATCTATTTTTCAAATTGCTTTAAAGTGCTTGTGATTATAGACACACAATCTAATAATTGGTCTTTAGTCATTACCAATGGTGGAGCAAAACGAATGATATTACCATGTGTTGGTTTTGCTAATAATCCATTATCTCGTAATGCCAAACAAATATTCCAAGCCGTATCGCTATCTTCAGTATCATTTATTAAAATAGCATTTAATAACCCTTTTCCACGGACTCCATTAACAATAGAACTGGTTTCTATGAATTTAGACAATTCTGCTCTAAATAATTCTCCTAAGTCTTGTGCGTTGTTTGCTAATTCTTCATCCTTTATAACTTCTAAAGCTGCCATACCAATGGCTGCAGCAACAGGATTACCACCAAATGTACTACCATGATTTCCTGGTTTAATAACATTCATAATAGCATCATTTGCTAAAACTGCAGATACAGGATAGGCACCTCCACTCAAAGCTTTACCTAATATTAAGATATCAGCTTTTACTTCTGGTGTGCCAGAACAATGCTTATCGGTACAACTACAATTTCCGCAAGTGGCTAATAAGCGACCTGTTCTTGCAATACCTGTTTGTACTTCGTCTGCAATAAATAAGACGTTATGCTTTTCGCATAAGGCTTTTGCTTTAGCCAAATAACCATCACTTGGCACATAAACTCCTGCTTCTCCTTGAATTGGTTCTACTAAAAATCCAGCGATATTCGGGTTGCTATTTAGTGCGTTTTCTAAAGCTTCAAGATTGTCATATTCAATTTTAATAAACCCTTTAGTGTAAGGTCCAAAGTTTTTTCGCGCTACAGGATCATTACTAAATGAAATGATTGTTGTTGTTCTTCCATGGAAATTGTTTTCACAAACTACAATTTCGGCTTCGTTCTCTGCAATACCTTTAACTTCATAAGCCCATTTTCTACAGATTTTTAAAGCTGTTTCCACTGCTTCGGCACCTGTATTCATTGGTAACAATTTATCGAAATGAAACGTTTCGGCAGCATATTTTTCAAACTTACCTAGCATATCATTATAAAATGCTCTTGATGTCAAAGTTAAGGTTTGTGCCTGATTGGTCATTGCACCAACAATTTTCGGGTGACAATGGCCTTGATTTACCGCAGAGTATGCAGATAAAAAATCGTAATATTTCTTTCCTTCTACATCCCAAACATGCACTCCTTCTCCTCTACTCAGTACTACTGGTAAGGGATGGTAATTGTGCGCACCATACTTGTTTTCTAAATCTATCGCTTCTTGCGATGTTACTTGGTCTAAAACAGCCATAAAATAAATTTTTAAATGAATAAAATATCCATTCCTTATCTACCTTTATCCTTTCGAGAAGTCGAAAATTCAGCGTGGGAAAGAAATCATCCCTGAGAATTTGCAAATTACGAATAATCTTGCTGAATTAAAATTAGTTGGCGTCAGAAATTTTTCCAGAAAGTGATGACACCTGAAGTTCAAGGCGTTTTATTTCTCTAATAATCGCTTTCTTATCCATTTGCATCCAAGAAAATAATTTTAACATACTAGACCCAAAAAGACTTATCGTCCCGAAAATTCCCCATTTAATGAGCTCGTTAGTTGCTTCGGCACTACAGAATTGAATAGCGCAATAAATAAAGAAACCAAAAAAGACGACTTGTACTAAACTCATTATAATAACGATCCAGCTGTTTTTTCCTGAAAAAATTCCAAATACACTCTGTAAAAGGTTTTGCTCTTCTAAATCATCATAGAATTTAGCTTCTTCTTGCGTTAATGTGTCTTTAATTAATTGATCGATGTCTTCTGTGTTAGTTTTCATAATTTTTGTGTTTTAATGTTATTTTTAATTTTTCTCTAGCATGAAACAGTCGCGATTTTACTGTTCCAACGGATATGTTTAGTAAGTCACTTATCTGTTTTATGCTATACGATTGGGTATAGAAAAGGCCTATAATCACTTTCTGGTTTTCTGGTAATTGATTGATGGCTTTTAATAACCGTTGTTTTAACTGTTGGTTTTCTAAATCGTCTTCTGCGTCATCTTCAATGTCTTTATTATCATTAAATGGTTGCTTTTGTTGTTTTGATTGTAATCGTAACCAATCCGTTGCTTTATTAATTACAATTCTGTACGCCCAATATTTAAATTGCTTCGGTTCTTTTAAATGTTCTATTTTATTGATGATAATGCTCCAACTATCTTGTGCAATATCCTTTGCAGCCTCTTTATCTTTAACCAACCAATATGCTTTATCACAGAATAGTTTATGCCATCGCTTTACCAAAGCTGCGAGTGCTTTTTTATCACCAGCTTTGTATGCTTTTACTAACTTCTCATCTATTTCTTGGTTAGTTTTCAATATAACTTAGTTTGTTTGGTGGCTATTTATGACGCTTCTAATCTAAAGACGTAGAAAAATTAAAAAGGTTCAAATTATTTTAAATATTTTAAAGTTAAGCTAAATAATACAGATCCGATTCAGGCTCACTATTTGTAAAATTGCAGCTATATTTGCACATAAACAATCCTAAAAATGCCAAAAAGAGAACGCAATAAATTTGTAAAACGCGGACAAATTATAGACATCTTAATCGAAGGTTATGCTTTTGGAGGCAAAGGCATTGGACGTATACGAAACGAACATGGCGAATTTGTGGTGTTTGTTCCCAACACCTTACCTGGTCAGTTGGTGAAAACGCAAATTAAAAAAAGTAGTAAAAAGTACGCTGAAGGCAAACTATTTGAAGTTTTAAAACCCTCTGAAGACGAAATTGAACAACCTTACCAAAGTATTCCTGGTGCTCCATATATTAATCTACCTATTGAGAAACAACACGAGTACAAAAAGGAAAGTACCCTTCAATTATTTAAGCGTATCGGTAAAGTTGCTGATATTGAAGCTAAATTTGATGAATTTGTAACCTCTCCAAACACCTTTCATTATAGAAATAAAATGGAATATGGCTTTTCCGCGATTGGTTATAACCACGAGTTGAAAACTGATGTGGACGAATTCACGCTTGGCTTTAAAAAACGCGGCACTTGGTGGTGTGGAGATAATTTGAATAAAGATTCAGGATTGTTTGATGCTGAATTTGAAAATAATTTAAAACACATTAGAACCTATTGTATTGAAACAGGTTTAGATCCTTGGCATGCACCAAAACGCGAAGGTTTCTTTCGTTATTTTGTAGTTCGGAAATCCTTTAAAACCAATCAATTGTTATTTAATTTGGTGACCACTTCACCCGAATTAGATAAATTTGATTTAGATAAATTCGCAAAGTATTTGGTAGAACTTTTTGGCAATCGTGTCGCAGGATTGTTACATACCATAAACGATGAAACAGGAGATAGAACCATTGCTACGACAGGACGTATTTCGCTAGTTTATGGAGACGATAAAATTGTAGAAGAATTATTAGGTTTAAATTTTGAAATTAGTATGAAAAGCTTTTTTCAAACCAACCCAAAATGTGCTGAAAAACTATATACAAAAGTGGTTGATTATGCTTTAGAAAACAAAGACGCTATTGACAACACTATTGTTTTAGATCTATTCTGTGGTACAGGAACTATTGGTCAAATTATAGCCAATAAATCTACAAATACAAAAATTGTAGGTGTAGATATTGTCGCTGCTGCCATTGAAGATGCTAAAGAAAATGCGAAGCGTAACCATATTGAAGGTTTAAAATTCTATACAGCAGATGTGGGTAAATTTTTAACCGAGCATCCAGAATATACAAATAAGATACGTACTATTATTTTAGATCCTGCTAGAGCTGGTATTGCACCAAAAACGCTTAAAAAAATAATAAACCTCAATGCAGACCGTTTGGTTTATGTATCTTGTAATCCGGCAACACAGGCCAGAGATACAGAACAATTAATGGAAGCTGGTTATGACATTAAAAAAATGAGCTTGGTAGACCAATTTCCGCACACAGCACATATTGAAACCGTCGTTCTTTTTGAAAAATAACAAACTCTGAAAACAATTAATTTGAAACGCATACTTCTTTTTCTAAGCTTTATTTTACTAATAATTGTAATTACGTTTAGTTGCGAACGCGATGATATTTGCCCTGAATCAACTGAAACAACTCCACGTTTAATTATAGAATTTTATGATTTTGAAGATTCTGAAGTCTTAAAAAACGTACCACGACTTACAGTTTATGGAGAGGGCATCTTTGTAGATGACAATGGTGTACCGTTTGAACCCGAAGAAGCAACAGACGGGATTTTATTAGAAACATCTGCTGGTGCCGAACCTACCTTTGTTTTTAATACCAATAAAAACAGAATAGCCTTACCTCTAAAAATTGCTGATGATTTAGGAAACGACTTTGTAACAACGCGGTTTATTTTGGAGCGTGATACCAACTTAAGACTCGATACTGAAAATCCGACCACATCTAACAAAGATATTTTAGAAATCCGATATAATTCAGAATTTATATATGTGTCAAGAGCTTGTGGTTACAAGAGCTTATTTAATAGTTTAGAAGTTGAAGAAAATGGCAATGATGGCAGCTTATGGATACGCAATATTATAGAAGACCCAAGTTTGGAATCTGGAATAACCAATGAAAACACAACACATGTTCGCATCTTGCATTAGAAGTCTTGCTATACTACTGTTGTTTTCTACGATGGTATTTGCGCAAGATGAGAAAAAAATAGTTAACGATACTTTAGTCTTCAAACAAAAATATGGATTAAGACTTGGTGCAGATATCAGCAAACTGGCGCGCACTTATTTTGACGACAACTATTCTGGTTTTGAAATTATGGGAGATTACCGAATCACAAAACGCATCTATATTGCTGGAGAAATTGGTAACGAAGAACGCACTTTGGAAACAGACTTTTTAAATAATACTACAAAAGGCAGCTATTTTAAAGCTGGTATTGACATGAATTTCTACACCAACTGGCTCGATATGGAAAATATGATCTATGGTGGTTTCCGTGTTGGAGCAAGTTCCTTTAGCCAAACCCGAAATAGCTATACCATTTACGATGTTAATAACCAATATTGGGGCGAACAATTTATTGTCGATGAAGCCCAAGAATTTAATGGTTTATCAGCGCTTTGGGTAGAATTGATTGTAGGCTTAAAAGCTGAACTTTTTAATAATTTTTTCGCAGGTATTAACGTGCAATTAAAAGTGCTTGCAACTGAATCTGAAATTGACAATTATCAAAATTTATATATTCCTGGTTTTAATAGAACGTTTGATAGTAGCCGAATTGGTGCTGGTTTTGGGTTTAACCTGTCTTATTTAGTCCCAATTTTTAAGAAGGATAAAATTGTGGTTCAAGAGAAGGAAGTGGAATAGTAATAACTTTAAATTCCAAGCTCGATAACTATCGAGACAAAAACGAAATTCTAATTTAATACGCATATAATCTGTATTCTTAGTTTAAAAGCAAAGTGATCCTCATTCTAACAAAATAAATCCCTATCTTTTCTTTATTAAATTAAAGTCTATGCATAAAGATGATATTGCTGATTTAATTGAAGCTAAGCATGTTGAATTAATAGCGTGGTTAGAACATCAAACCGCTGAATCTTGGACACAAGGACCTGCAAATAAATGGACTGCAGGACAGCAGGCTTTGCATCTTTTACAAAGTATCGTTCCTTTGAATAATGCCTTAAGTATGCCAAAATTCTTATTGCGTTTTAAATTTGGACGTGCCAACAGACCTTCTAAAACTTACGATGATCTCGTAAAACGCTACCATGAACGTTTATTAGAAAAAAAAGGTGAAACGTTTAAAGGCTCTCGTAACATGAAAATACCTCCACTTTCAGATAAACAGTATATTTTAAACCGACTACAAACAGAGCACAAAAAACTGCAATACAAAACCAAACGTATTAGCGATAGAAATTTAGACCTTTTGGTTTTACCACATCCGCTAATGGGTAAAATGCCAATTCGTGAAATTATCATGTGGACGACTTGCCATGTGGACCATCATACTGAGATTTTGAAGCGTAATTATTAATAATCTCGTTTTGTATTACCGAATTTATTTAAACCTCTTATTGGTGAATAAAGTGAGATTCTGAACCAAGTTTAAAACCAGAACAATTAAAAATATTACAACTAAAGACGTTCTAAATACTCTAAAACATTCCCTTCAATCCGATTCTGAATATCAGAAACATCACCTTTCACAAAAGTGTCACCTGTAATATTTTCATACAATTCAATATAACGTTCACTTACAGACGTAATATAATCATCATTCATAAACGGCACTGTTTGGCCTTCTAAGCCTTGAAAGTTGTTAGCTATTAGCCATTGTCTCACAAATTCTTTAGACAGCTGTTTTTGAGCTTCACCTTTATCTTGGCGTTCTTGATAACCTTCTGCATAAAAGTAACGCGAGGAATCTGGTGTGTGAATTTCGTCAATCAATACAATTTTTCCGTCTTTGGTTTTCCCGAATTCGTATTTCGTATCTACTAAAATTAAACCGCGTTCTGCTGCGATTTCTGTGCCGCGTTGAAATAACTTTTTGGTATAATCTTCAAGCACTAGATAATCTTCCTCAGATACAATACCTTTTATTATGATATCTTCTCTAGAAATATCTTCATCATGGTCTCCCATTTCGGCTTTAGTAGCTGGCGTAATTATGGGTTCTGGAAATTTATCGTTTTCCTTCATGCCTTCTGGCATTGGCACTCCGCAGAGCATGCGCTTACCAAGTTTATATTCGCGTGCAGCGTGGCCAGACATATAACCTCTAATGACCATTTCTACTTTAAACGGTGTACACAAATGACCAATAGCAACATTCGGATCTGGTGCAGCAACCAACCAATTAGGTACTAAATCTTCAGTAGCCTTCATCATTTTGGTTGCAATCTGATTGAGAATTTGACCTTTAAAAGGAATGCCTTTTGGCATCACCACATCAAAAGCACTTAAGCGATCTGTAGCAACCATAACTAATTGCTCATTGTTAATATTATAAACCGCTCTTACTTTTCCTTTGTAAACGCTTTTTTGATTCGGAAAATTAAAATTGGTATCTATTATGGTATTTGCCATTATTTGAATCTATATTTTTTATTTAAAAATTTGGGATGGTACGAACAAGTCGAGACTTGTCCCTAAATACATCCCATACAAACTATTATTTCACACAATTTTCCCCTTTTGAATATTTTATTTTATAAGTATAAAAATGGATATTATTTATGTCAATGCTCTGTGCGGACAAGTCGCGACTTGTCCCTACGTTAATCCCGATTCTCAATACTCTTATAAGCCGCTATCACCTTTTTTACCAATTTATGGCGAATGACATCTTTATCATCTAAATATATCATGCCAATACCTTCCACATTTTTCAACACCAAAAGGGCTTCTTTTAATCCAGAAATGGAACGACGTGGGAGATCAACCTGACCAGGATCACCAGTAAGCATAAACTTGGCATTTTTACCCATTCGGGTTAAAAACATTTTCATTTGGGCATGCGTTGTATTTTGGCCTTCATCTAAAATCACAAAGGCATTATCCAAGGTACGACCACGCATAAAGGCTAATGGAGCGATTTGAATTACGCCTTTTTCGATATAACTTTCTAATTTTTCGTGCGGAATCATATCACGCAAAGCATCGTACAAAGGTTGCATGTATGGATCTAATTTTTCCTTTAAATCACCAGGAAGAAATCCTAAATTTTCACCAGCTTCTACCGCAGGACGCGTTAATATAATACGCTTAACTTCTTTGTTTTTTAAGGCTTGAACAGCAAGAGCAACACTAACATAGGTTTTACCAGTACCAGCAGGGCCAATAGCAAAAACCATATCGTTTTTACGCATGCTCTCTACTAGTTTACGCTGATTTGCAGTTTGTGCTTTTATCAATTTACCACCAACACCATGCACTATAACTTCGCCACTTTTAGTAGAGGTCTTATAATCATCACTGCTTTGGCTGGTTAAGACACGCTCAATAACATTTTCATCTAGCTTATTATATTTGGCAAAATGCTTAATGAGCATCGTCATTCTGCGATCGAACTCTTCGAGTAAATCTTCATCTCCATAAGCTTTAATTGTATTACCTCTGGCAACCAATTTAAGTTTAGGAAAATACTTTTTAAGTAAAACGATATTTGCATTTTGAGCACCGAAAAATTCTTTTGGTGTAATTTCTTCAAGTTCTATAATAAGTTCATTCAAAAGCCTGTTTGATTTAATGTGTTAATCTATTTTCTTTTCTTAGTTTTGTATACACACAAAGCTAATAATTTTACAACCACAATTCTTAAAAAAATATCAACAATCAATCCATGGCGATAATCACTTTAACGACTGATTTTGGAGAAAAAGATCACTTTGCAGGAGCCATAAAAGGAGCTATTTATAGCGAACTTGAAGCGATTAGAATTGTAGATATTTCGCATTCCGTAGCGCCATTTAATATTTCGGAAGCGGCATATATTATTCAAAATGCTTATAGTAGTTTTCCTCAAGGAACGATTCATATTATAGGAATTGATTCTGAGTTAAACCCTGAAAACAAACATATTGCAGTAAAACTAGACGACCATTACTTTATCTGTGCCAACAATGGTATAATGAGTATGGTTTGTGCCGAAATTGCTCCACAGAAGATCGTTGAAATTAATATCCATGATAGAGTAGAAACCAGTTTTCCTGTATTAGATATTTTTGTAAAAGTCGCTTGCCATATTGCACGTGGTGGTACCTTAGAGGTAATAGGAAAAGTTATTAACACTATTAAACCTATTAAAAATTTAATTCCGTTTGTTAATGACGAACAAAACCAAATTATTGGAAGTGTTATTTATATCGACAATTACGGTAATGTGGTGACTAATATTAAACGAAAGTTTTTTGAAAATGTTCAGAAAACCAGAAAGTTTGAAATTTCAGCAAGAAACCACAAGTTTGAAAAAATACACAATAGGTTTAGTGATATCATAGATTTTAAAATTGAAGAATCTAAACGCACCGTTGAAGGTAAAGGTTTGGTTGTTTTTAATTCGTCTGGGTATTTAGAAATTGCAGTTTATAAAAGTAATTGCAGTACCGTTGGTGGAGCTTCAACCTTAATGGGTTTAAAAAACATGGATACGGTTACTGTTAATTTTAAAAGTTTACCATCAGTGCTTCCGCGAGGTGTTGACGCCTAAAATCATAGTCATAATAGAATTTTCGTTAGTAAAGATTAAAATAGGGTTTTAAAATATGTTAGTAAGAATTGTAAAAATGAGTTTTGAACCTTCAAAAATTGAAGAATTCTTGGCTAATTTTGAAATGGTTAAAGAAAAAATTCGAAATTTTGAAGGCTGTCAGTTTTTAGAACTTTATCGTGATCAGAATAGCACCAATATATTTTTCACCTACAGTTATTGGAATTCTGAAGATGATTTGAATACGTATCGCCATTCAGACTTATTTAAAGGAGTTTGGGCAAATACGAAACCCATGTTTAATGCTAAGGCTGAAGCCTGGAGCGTCGATAAATTGGCGAGTTTGGATTGACGATGTACGAATTAAGAATTAAGAATTAAGGTAAAAAAAATGTATATCGCTAAGGCGCAAAGACGCAATACTGAATACTGAACACTGAACACTGAACACTGAAAATTAACAAATGCTCGCAATACTTAAAAAAGAAATAAACACCTTCTTCGCCTCGCCAATTGGTTATTTGGTTATTGGTGTATTTCTATTATTAAACGGATTGTCCCTTTGGGTATTTAAAGGCGAATTCAATATTTTAGACAATGGTTTAGCAAGTTTATCTCCGTTCTTTTTATTGGCTCCGTGGATTCTTATTTTCTTAGTACCTGCAGTTACCATGCGCAGTTTTAGTGATGAAAAAAAACAAGGTACTTTAGAGCTACTCGTCACTAAACCTATTTCTCATTTTCAAATTGTACTGGGCAAGTATCTTGGTGCTTTTGTTCTTATTATAATAGCACTGATACCAACGTTTCTTTATGTGTACACGGTTTCGCAATTAGGAAATCCGGAAGGCAATTTAGATATGGGAAGTACCATTGGGTCGTATTTTGGGCTGCTCTTTTTAATTGCTGCTTATACTGCTATTGGTGTGTTTGCGTCTACGCTTTCTGATAATCAGATTGTTGCTTTTATAATCGCAGTGTTTATTTGTTTCTTTTTCTATTTTGGATTTGAAGGACTGTCCAACTACACCCTTTTTGATAATTTGGTCTATTTAGAAAACTTAGGCATGTCTGCACATTATAATAGTATGAGTCGTGGAGTTATTGATACTAGAGATTTGGTCTATTTTATAAGTATTGCGTTTGCGTTCTTATTGTTTACAAAACTGAGAATCCAAAAACAATAATATGATTATTACACCTTTACTTGTCGTGTTTCTTGTGGTTGTTTTTATACTCCTGTTTCTGTTTTTAAACACGGTTGATAAACGCAAATGGTTATCTGCATTACTAAGTTTAGTCTTAACACCTTTGGCATTTTTCTTTATGTTTTATCCGATGCTAAATATTTTTAGTAGCTACCACCATCAAAAATATTTTGATAGCGAGGCTTGGCTCGAAAATCCAGCATTGCGTTACGAAATGATTGATAACACCATAACTTCAGATACGCTTATTGGTACTTCAAAAGAGGAGATCACAAATTTACTTGGTAAAGAAGAATGGTTATCTTGGGACGATGCAAAAAAAGCGCATGATACTAACAAATGGAATTACGGACTTGGCATAGAACCTGGTGCATTTACAGACACCAAAGATTGCGTGGAAATTACATTTCAGAATAATAAAGTCGTTGCCGTTAAAACTTATGAAGAACCAATAACGTACGAGAATGAAACAAAATAAATCTATACTTTATAGTGTGGCTATTGTCATCGGACTTATTGTTGTGAATGCAATAGCTGGTTCGGTGTACCATCGCTTCGATTTAACTAAAGACCAACGCTATACACTTTCGGAGGTTTCAAAAAATTTAATAAAAGACTTAGATTCGCCTTTAATTATAGATATCTTTTTGGAAGGTGATTTTCCTTCAGAATTTAGATTACTTCAAACTGAAGTGAAACAACTGGTAGATGAATTTCAGCTTGAAACCAATCAAGTTATCGTCAATTACATCAACCCTATTGAAGATGAAACCACACGTCAACAATATATTGAAGAATTGACCAAACAAGGCTTAGAACCTTACATCAATACTGACAATAGCACAGGTAAAGTGACGCAAGATATTATTTTTCCTTGGGCTTACGCTAGCTATAGAGACAAACGGGTTAAAATTCCACTATTAAAACGCAGTATTACTCAAGGTTTACAAGAACAAATTAACAATTCAGTACAAGCTTTAGAGTATGCGTTTGCGGATGGTTTTAGTAAATTGGTAAATGCAAAAGCTAAAAAGATTGCTATTTTAAAAGGCAACGGTCAATTAGATGATATTCTTATTGCAGATTTCCTTAAAACCATTAAACCCTATTACAATATTGCACCTTTTACTTTAGATAGCGTAGCCAGTAATCCGCAAAGCACCTTAAATAAATTAAAAGCATATGACCTTATAGTTTCAGCAAAGCCAAGTGTTGCATTTTCTGAAAATGAAAAATTAGTTTTAGACCAATACGCCATGAGCGGAGGAAAAAGCCTTTGGCTTACAGAAGCTGTGGTTATGGATAAGGATAGTTTGTATAACGACACAGGCACCAGTGTTTCTATAATGCGCAACTTAAATTTGAATGATTTTTTCTTTAAATACGGAGTACGCATTAACCCTGTTTTAGTAAAAGACCTCTTCTCTGCTCCCATAATGCTAGCCATTGGCGAAGGAAGTGAAGCACAAATGCAACCCATTCAGTGGCAATATTCGCCTTTGGCTGCCGCTAATCCTGGACATCCGATTACTAAGAATTTAGACCTAGTGCGATTTGATTTTTCGAGTCCGATAGACACTTTAAAAAATACTATTAAAAAGTCTATTCTTGTTCAGAGTTCACCAAAGTCTAAAACGGAAGGTGCACCAACTACCATTTCATTAGCCAACGTAATGAACGCGCCTGATGAAGCCAGTTACAATTTAGGACCTCAAAATTTAGCAGTCATTTTAGAAGGTGAATTTTCATCGGTTTACGACCAACGTGTATTGCCTTTTAAAGTCAAGGATTTTAAATCAAAAAGTATAGCGACCAAAATGGTTGTTATTTCCGATGGAGATGTCATTAAAAATGATGTGATTAAAAACAGACCTCAAGAACTCGGTTTTGATCAACTTACAGGAAAATCTTTCGGTAACAAAGAGTTTTTGCTCAATACCGTTAATTATCTATTAGACGACAACGGACTTATAAACATAAGAGCCAAAGACATCAACATTGCATTTTTAGATGCCGAAAAAACCAAGGAAACTAGAGGCACTTGGCAATTTATTAATATGGCTTTGCCACTTATAATTTTAGGGTTATTTGGATTTTTATTTAATTACTTAAGAAAGCGCAAGTACGCCTCTTAAAATTTAGTACATTATTAGAAAAAAACCATCATTTGACTTCTATATTTGTTAATAAGTTTGTTTTACAAAACCCTTGGATTAAGATATATTTGTAGGACGAATTAAAGTTTTAAATACATATATTCAACATGAAATTTATTGTTTCAAGTACCTATTTACTAAAGCAACTTCAAATATTAGGTGGAGTTATTAATAACAGCAATACCTTACCTATTTTAGATAATTTCTTATTTGATTTGAGCCAGTCTAAATTATCAATTTCGGCTAGTGATTTAGAGACAACGATGTCTGCAACGATTGACGTAGAAAGTGATTCTGAAGGTAGTATTGCATTACCAGCACGGTTGTTATTAGATACGTTAAAGACGTTTCCGGAGCAACCTTTAACTTTTGTGGTTGAAGAGAATAACACCGTTGAAATAAGTTCTAATCACGGTAAATATGCTTTGGCCTATGCTGATGGTGCAGAATTTCCCAACGCTGTGTCTATTGAAGATGCAAGTACCACAACCATCATGGGTGATATTTTAGCCACTGCCATTAGTAAAACGATTTTTGCTGCTGGTAATGACGATTTAAGACCTGTAATGAGTGGTGTCTTCTTTCAATTTTCTCAAGATAATTTAACCTTTGTCGCTACTGATGCGCACAAATTGGTGAAGTACACAAGACATGATGTTAATGCAACTGAAACTGCAGAATTTATTATGCCTAAAAAACCTTTGAATCTTTTAAAAGGTATTTTAGCAGGAAGTGATGACGATGTTTTAGTAGAATACAATGAATCTAATGCGAAGTTTACTTTTGAAAATTCCGTGTTAATTTGTCGTTTAATTGATGGGAAATATCCGAATTACGAAGCGGTAATTCCTAAAGAAAACCCGAATAAATTAGTTATCGACAGAACACAGTTTTTAAACTCTGTGCGTCGTGTCAGTATCTTTTCTAACAAAACCACACATCAAATTCGTTTGAAGATTGCTGGTGCGGAATTAAATATTTCTGCAGAAGATATCGATTACTCTAACAAAGCAGAAGAACGTTTAACTTGTGATTATCAAGGTGACGATATGCAAATAGGATTTAACTCGCGCTTTTTAACAGAAATGATTAATAACCTTAACTCAGATAACGTACAGTTAGAAATGAGTTTGCCAAATAGAGCTGGAATCTTAACACCAATTGATGGTTTAGATGAAGGTGAGCATGTGACCATGTTAGTGATGCCTGTGATGTTGAATAACTAACAAATTCTTACCAAGGCAAGAATCTCATATACAATACGGTATACATAAATATTAAAAAAATGCTTATCAAATGATGAGCATTTTTTTTTCTTTACATCTAAATTTACGTCTTTCGAGTTAGAGATTCCTGCCTTCTCAGGAATAAAAAAGGCTCACCATACGGTAAGCCTTTTCATGTCCATTTCTTTAATTTAACTAACTAATAAAATTAATAGACAATGGATAGCTTGGTAATTCTCCATTACTAGCTTTTATGGCGTTAATAATTGGCATTACAAATGCCAAAATTCCGATGAGTATTAAAGTTACGATTCCTAATCCAAAAACAAGAATTAAAGGAATACTTAATAGGGAATAGATGAGTACACTCAATTGAAAATTCAAAATAGCCTTGCCGTGAGTGTCCATACTATCCACTTGATCTTTTTGTGTTGCCCAAATAATTAATGGTGCTAAAAGCCCACCAAAACCTGTAACATAAGTTAGCAGTTGTGATAAATGAGTAATAACTAACAATTGATTATCTGTGCGTTTAAGGGTGTGGTAATTTGATTCCATAGTTATAAATTTTACATCTATAGGACGCATATCAGTTTCAAATGTTACAAAAATAAAAGACTTTTTTTTTTAGTGATTTAGAAAAAACAAAAAAAGTCTCAGTCGTTATTAGCTTCATCCTTCTTTTTACCACTAGCCATAAAATTGACCAGTATACCAACTAAGGTAAGACATACTGCTGCAAAAATGGCGATCATAACGACACCATTTGTCCAGCTATATAATGAGATATTTTGTAAAATCATGGTATTAAATTTAGTTATTATAATACCGTAAAAATAACAATCATGCTTAGAAACAAATATGATATTTATCAGGAAATAGATTATTGTAAAATAAAAATGCTAATCAGCATTTTATGTCGCTTTAGTGAGAATTTATAATAGCAATAAGTTCATCTTTTTGAAGCACGCCAGATTGTCTCCAAACCTGTTTCCCATTTTTAAATAAGAGCATCGTTGGCACACCTCTTACTTTGTATTTAGTTGCTAAAGCTTGATTCTTATCGACATCGATTTTAATAATACTAACATCCTCTCCTAAAGCAGCTTTTACATCTTTTAAAATTGGAGCTAGAACTTTACAAGGTCCACACCAATCGGCAAAAAAATCAACTAAAACAGCTTGATCTTGATTTATTAACTCTGAAAATTTACTCATAGCTTAGTTGTTTACTTTATACATCAAAGGTAATTTATTCTTTTATTAGAACTTTTTTTCAGACTTCCCTTTTTGTTTTTTAAAATGAGTTTCAAACCAAATGGGTTGCTCAATTTCAAAATCATACATATACTCAGCAATTTGAGTAATTATGGCTTCGGGAAACGCCTGCTTTGGCATCACTCCAAAGCGTTTTACGGCACCAAACATTTTAACATCTTCTGCATTCGGGTTTTTAATCCAAGCTTGCAATGCTGCTACAAAGGCTTCTTTTGTAATAGTATCATTGATATAATGCTTCTTAATTGCAATCATTGGTGGACCAATTCTCGCATCTTGTGTCGCCGTTGGACTATGGCAGATGTAGCAATTAGTCTCCATTAATGTCTTTCCTGGGTGGTCTTTTGCCTTTTCTGTTTTAGGGACAGCACTGTAAGCATCATTCTTCTTTTCACCAGAATTACAGCTCATTAAAATCATAAATAAAACGAGTATTCCTGTACTATTTTTCATATCAGATTGATTTTTAATAAAAATACAACGGTAATTATTCTCAAACCGTAACTAATGTTACAATAGCAACGGATACAAACGACAGAAAATGTATTTTTGCTATTAGCTATGGATTCACTCACACAAATTGTTTTAGGCGCAGCCGTTGGCGAAGCTGTTTTAGGTAAAAAAGTTGGTAACAAAGCCATGTTATATGGAGCTATTGCTGGTACTATTCCAGATTTAGATGTTTTAGCCTCAAACTTTACAGATACCGTTTCGGCTTTAGCCATTCATCGCGGCTTCACCCACTCTATTTTGTTCTCAGTGCTATTTGCTCCAGTTTTTGGATGGCTCGTTTCGCGTTATGAAACCTTTAAAGATTTTAAAGGGTGGTCATGGTTATTTTTCTGGGCGTTTTTAACACATCCTATTTTAGATGCACATACCACTTGGGGCACACAATTGTTTTGGCCTTTAGATTTAAGATTAGCGTTTAAAACCATATTTGTGGTCGATCCGCTGTATACCGTTCCATTTTTAGTGTTTTTGATTTTAACTATGTTTCAAAAACGGACGTCTAAAAAACGACAGATTTACAATACTATCGGACTCACAATAAGCACCATATATTTAGGTTTTACTTTTATTTTGAAAGATGTAGCATTTACCAAATTTGAAGATGCCTTGCTTACCCAAAGCATCGCTTACAATCAAATAGACACAAGGCCGTCACCTCTCAACACTATTTTATGGAATGCTAATATTGAAACCGAAAACGACTATCTATTAGGTACGTATTCGTTTTTTGACAGTAAAGAAATCACTTTTGAGACCTATCCAAAAAATCATCACTTGTTAGGAAACCTAAGTAACAACGAAAAAGTACAACGCATGATTGCCATTTCGGAAGGTTGGTATACCATTACTAAAACTAACGGGAAAGTATATTACAATGATTTACGATTTGGACTACTGAGTTTAGAACCACAATCTGAAGAATTTGTATTTAAATTTGAAATTATTGAGGACGCTTCGGGTAATGTAAGTTTTATAGAACAAGAAAAAACACCACAAGATGCTAAAAAATTAATGTCTAGTTTGTGGGAACGTATTAAGGGCAATTAATTCGTGTTAATGCAAACGTGTTGAACAGAATACGGCACGAAGAACAGTCGCGTAAAACTAAAATAACTCTTAACTTAAGAAAATCAATTAAACATCCTTGGAGCTAAACTACTATCTAGCACAAACGGATTACTATTACCTTGGTAGGTTTCAATAAGCGTATTTCTATCTAATTCTGCCTGATCGACAGGGTCATTGCTGTGCCATATGAGTAAGATTGCCTTCATATAATCAAAAAAAACATCATTTGCAGTAGACATGTAACTGTTGATATTAGTCGCATTATAAATGCTATAAAAATAAAATACCACACGTGCAATATCTCCTTTTTTTTGCTCTTGTGGCTCTAAAGAAAATTGTTGAATTAAAGCTAATAGTGGATAAGACGTTTCATTATCAATCTCTGTATAACGCTCAATATTTGTAACTGGAATTGTATTTAAAGTTTGGTTTAAATAATACCAAGACTCGGTATCACCATCGGTAATCTCATTAAAAGGACAACTGCCTCTTGCCGAATTTACCTCAACACGAGACGGAAATAAATTAAATAAATCACTTCGAGCAGGCTCTTCTGACGCTCCCATACTTTGTGGAAAAATATGTTCTGCATTCATACCTAAATTAAAAGCATGGATGGAAGGATCTAAATCGGTGCTATAATCCATTAAAATTGTAAAATCTGTATAGACACCTTTTAATTCTTGAGTTATTGGGTTGACATCAACTACACTATACATAATATCTCTAGCATCAGTATAACCTAATGTTTGATCTGGAGTATAATTAGTTTGCAAACAGGTTAAAAATTCAACTAATGTAGAGGCAGTTGCGCAAATTTGTTCAGGTTGTGATGTTACAATAGCATGCCACGTCACACCATCAAAAATGTTAAGCTTATTGGAATCTGTATTATAAATAATAAGCCCTTTAGAATCTGTTGTAACTGCAATTGCATCACGTTGTACCGAAGTCATTCGTGGTGGAAGAAATCCTTGGGTTTCACTGTCAATATGCAATGCAGCTGAATTATCTGGTGTGTTTGTACCAATACCAACTTGACTGAATAAAATAGTAGTCCATAAAAAGGCTAGTAAAAGAAGTGTAATATGCTTCATAAACTATTTGCTGCACCTTTAGTATTAGCCGTTGCACTTACACTCCAAACTCCAGATGAAGAGCGTTCTAATGATCCATCTGGGTCAGTAGCATTAGTTTCTGAAACACCAATATCTGTACTCAATATACCAGAAGCTATACCATCTGCAGCAGTGAATGTTCCTTCATAACTGAAAAATTCAATAAGACCAGAAGGACCGCTTAACGCTATGCCATCGGGAGTACCATTTTGAATTTGAACAGGTTCAAATACATAATAACAATATAATCCGTCGCACGTTTGTGTTAGATTATTTAAAGTTTCAGTATCATAAGAGGATTGATTATTGCCATTATATAACGTTACCGTGTACAGCGATAAATCAGCTGGCTGACTTCCTAAATTCCCTGTTAACCTCACTTCTACAAACTCATTAACATCTGGCGAACCTGTATTATCATAATGAAATTCATTTAGTCTGGCTATACTCGCACTCGCTGTGCCTACAGCACCTGCATAATTGGTTCTAACTTCCAAACCTGTTAAGGCTCCTGTTGCTGAAGTAGGTGTTACTCCAAAACTGATATATTTACCATCATCAGTACTTGTGAGTGTATAAGCCAAATTCGTTGCTCCAGTTATAACCACCTCATTAGCACCAGACGCATCATCTGCGCGATACCATTGATAAATAGAATTATTTTCAATATCTAATTCTGCGTCTTGATATGTGTAAGACGCACTAAGCACAGCTCCAACATTTAAACTTCCACTAAATGATACATTCGTAGCTACAGGAACTGTATTTGTTGTTGGACAGTAAATCGTCTCCCAACCACTACCATTATAAACTTGCAAACACTGCTGCGTGCCTTCTATAAGATAGATAAGCAAACCGGTTGCAGGATTTGCAATACCATTGCGTTGAACTTCATTCATGCGAGGTAAAAGAAACCCTTGTGTGGTAGAAGATATATCTAGTATGGCAGAATCATCTGGTGTTGTGGTACCAATACCGACTTGAGAAAAAGCGGTATAAGAGCATACCAATAATATAATGAGTAATCGTAGTCTGTTCAAAATCTATCTAGGGCACATTTTTTTCAAATATAAGGCTTAAAATAGATAAGATACTCATATCACGATAAACGTTCTTTTTTAACTATAAACAGATGCTAAACATGATCCATAAAGCCTTTTCAAAACGTTATTAACTACTCTCTATGCTCACATACACCTTACTAAAATACCTTTAGCCAAATCACTTTTATGGATCACAAAAAACACCTCTGAAATGCCTCTAATTACGAGAATCACAGATAGCATATTCTACTTCGATTTTAAAAGATACCAAAACAAGTTTGGTATAAGTAAAATTACAAAAAAATTACAGCTTTTCTATTTTACTCACTTCCCAATACAAAAATTAGCAAAAATATTACCTAGCAAATCATCATTTGTAATTTCGCCTGTGATCTCGCCAAAGTGATACAAGGCTTGGCGAATATCAATAGCCAACAAATCTCCTGAAAGTCCTGTTTCTAGTCCTTCTTTTACTTTTGCAACTTCTTCAAAAGCTTTCAGTAAAGCGTCATAATGACGCGAATTAGTTACAATAGTTTCGTTATTTCGTAATGCGCCCGTATTAATTAAATTGAGTAGTTTATTGGTTAGCTGTTCCACTCCAAAACCTGTTTTTGCAGAAATAGGGATTAAGTTTACCGTATGAGGTTCTAGGTGTGTTCGTAAATTAGCGAGTTCTGAATCTGTAATTTGGTCAATTTTATTCAAAATCACCAACAACTGCTTTTGTGGAAATTTGTTTTTTATTTTTTCAATTTCGATCGCAGCAACTTTAGACTTCTCGACTGCGCTTGAAGTGACAGCATCTAACAAATAAATAACCACTTGCGCTTGTTCAATCTTCTCAAACGTCTTTTTAATTCCAATATTTTCAACAACGTCTTCGGTTTCACGTATACCTGCTGTATCAATGAATCTAAAACCGATGCCGCCAATGGAAATTTCGTCTTCAATCGTATCTCTTGTGGTTCCTGCAATTTCAGAAACTATCGCTCTGTCTTCATTCAATAAAGCATTTAATAAGGTGGATTTCCCAACATTTGGTTCACCCACAATTGCCACAGGTATACCGTTTTTAATCACATTACCAACCGCAAACGAATCAATTAAACGTTTCAAAACAAAGGTAATCCGATCAATCAATTGTTTAAATTGTGTGCGATCTGCAAACTCTACGTCTTCTTCGGCAAAGTCCAATTCCAACTCTATTAACGAAGCAAAGTTTAATAATTCTGCACGAAGCTTGGCAATTTCAGAAGAAAACCCACCACGCATTTGTTGCATGGCTATTTGGTGAGACGCTTCATTATCACTTGATATTAAATCGGCTACAGCTTCTGCCTGACTCAAATCTAATTTACCATTTAAAAATGCGCGCAACGTAAACTCACCAGCAGTGGCCATTCGGCAGCCTTGTCTTAAAAATAATTGAATGATTTCTTGTTGAATATAAGACGACCCATGGCACGATATTTCAACCACATTTTCACCTGTATAAGAATTTGGATCTTTAAACAGCGAAACCAAAACCTGATCTATAGTACGTTTACCATCTAAAATATGACCTAAGTGAATGGTATGCGTCGCTTGTTTAGTCAAGTCTTTTCCCGAAACCGATTTAAAACATGTTGACGCAATCATAATGGCATCACTTCCAGATAATCGTAAAACAGCAATAGCTCCGCTTCCAGAGGGTGTCGCCAAAGCAACAATTGTATCGTTATGCATGTTCAAAAGAGTTTAATGCAAAAGTATTGTAAATTATGGAATTCCTTAACCATTGCACCGCACACTTTAACAGATTGTATTTAAGTAGGCATTTTTAAAGCTTTGTTTTTATATTTGCACTACAGTAGATAATTTTAAACCATAATATTCATTTAATCATGAAAAAACTATTCATTTTCATTTGCGCTAGTGTGATACTTTTTAGTTGCAAAGAAGAACCAAAACGAACAGATTTTGTAATTAACGGTACCGCTAAAGGCGTTTATAATGGCATTAGAGTGCATCTTAATAGTATTGATGCTAGAGGTAGAGATAAAATAATTGATACCAAAATGATTGTTAATGAAAGTTTCTCTTTTGAAGGAAGCGTAGAAGCTCCAACCCTCTACAACATTACCATAAATAGTATTAAAGGGAAACTACCTATAATGGTAGAAAACAGTGAAATCTCTATTGAAATAAATAAAGACCAACTTACCGAATCTACCATTACAGGTTCCAAGTCACAAGCCAATTTCACTGCCTATCAAAACGGAATAAAGGCAATTGAAAAGGATATACAAGCGAAAAAAACAGAAATGAGAAGAGGCTTTAAACAAGAAAGCGGAACTAATAGGAATCAACTTGCTCAGGAAATGGAAGCACTTGAAGATAAAAAACTTCAATATAACATAGACGCCATCAAAGACAATAGCGACAGTACGTTTAGTTTATATCTAATGAATCAAGACCTAAAGAATCCAAAAATTGATATTGAAAAATATATGGAACTCTTTAATAATTTATCTTCCGAGTTAAAAACGTCTGAAACTGGCAAGGCTTTAAAAACAACATTAGACACGCGTTACAACGCCTTTCAAAAAACAGCACAATTACAGATTGGTAAAAAAGCTCCTAGTTTTGAAGCGCCTAAGCCTGATGGTTCAATGTTATCCTTAGACGAGGTGAAAGGAAAAGTAACCATTATCGATTTTTGGGCAGCATGGTGTGGGCCTTGCCGAAGAGAAAATCCAAATGTGGTTAAAATTTACGAGCAATATCACAACCAAGGTTTAGAGATTATTGGAGTATCCTTAGATGGTTCGCGGACGCAAAAGGAACCTAAAAAGCTATGGTTAGATGCTATTGAAAAGGATAAGTTAACATGGCATCAGGTATCTAACTTGCAGTATTTTAATGATCCTGTAGCAAAACTTTACAACATTACGTCGATACCTGCCACTTATATCTTAGATAAAAACGGAAACATTGCTGCTAAAAATCTTAGAGGACGCGCCTTAGAACTGAAGGTTGCAGAATTAATAAATCAATAATCAAAAAATACTTAATAGTGTTGGTTGAACACTGCCAACAGCTTTTGGGTAGAAGCGATACGTGTGATTACTAGAGTTATCCCTAAGTTTAGGCAGATACCTATGTATATTTGATGTGACTGGTTATAGTGCTATCAGTTCAATTTTCCTGTTTTATGTAATACAAACAAGATCACAATTGGTATGGCTAACAAACCTATGTAGCCTAAATTGGTTTGAAATAAACTGGGCATCATAATTAAAGTGACTACATAACCACCAACGGCTCCACCGAAATGCGCATCGTGACCAATGTTATCCCTTTTATTTTTCATACCATAAATGGAATACAGGAGATAGCCAATACCAAACACATAACCTGGAATTGGAATCGGGATAAAATACATATACAAACTCATGCCTGGCTGCAATAAAATAGCAGCATATAACACTCCCGTTACAGCTCCACTGGCACCAATGGCGCTATACCAATATTCATCTTTATGAAAGTAAAACGATAACAAATTACCAAAAATTAAGCTGGCAAAATAGATAATAATAAAATTAAACGTACCGAGGATTTCAACCACTCCATCTGCAAAAAAATAAAGCGTAAACATATTAAAGAAAAAATGGCTAATGTCGGCATGCAAAAAACCAGAACTTAACATTCTTATTTGCTCTCCGCGTTTGATGCTCCCAATATTAAATTTATATTTTTCAAAAAAACTAAGATCTTCTAATCCCTTGAAAGACATAATGCCGTTGGCAGCAATAATCACCATGGTAATAATACTAATACCCAAATTATCCATAAATTCTAATCTTATAAATCAAATATAATATATTTGTGCTTCAACACTAACAAACCTTAATGCAACTTATTGCTTATATTCTTGTTTATCCTATTTTGTGGCTCATCTCAATGCTACCATTCAGATTGCTCTACGGCCTGTCTGATGTGGTTTATCTTTTTATGTATAAGATATTTGGCTATAGAAAATCAGTGGTTAAAGGAAATTTAAGATTGGTTTTTCCTGAGAAGTCCGAGCAAGAAATCTCCACAATTACAAGTAAGTTTTACCATCACTTTTGTGATATGATGGTAGAAGCCATTAAATCCATGACTATTTCTGAAACCGAATTACTAAAGCGTTACAAATTCACCAACGTAGAACTACTCAACGATCTCGAAAAGAAACAACGCAGTGTTATTTTAATGTGTGGTCACTATGGCAGTTGGGAATGGATATTTATACTTCAAAAGTACGTTACACACAAAGGTTATGCGGTTTACAAACGTTTGGCCAATACCTATTTTGATAAATTAGTAAAACGCATTAGAGCAAGACATGACACCTATCTTATTACTACAAAGGAAACTTTCAAGGTTTTATACGCTGCGAAGCAAGAAGGACAACTCACCATTAACGGATTTGTTTCCGATCAGTCTCCCAAAGCAGATAAAGCCATATATTGGAATAATTTTATGGGT
Organism: Winogradskyella sp.; assembly: GCF_045105575.1. Taxonomy (GTDB): domain Bacteria; phylum Bacteroidota; class Bacteroidia; order Flavobacteriales; family Flavobacteriaceae; genus Winogradskyella. The sequence goes on from NZ_JBGCDQ010000022.1 coordinate 88,831, forward strand.
ATTAAAGTACCTATGTATGTTGGTGCTGAAGTCTTGGCAAAAAAACTAGATATGGCTGTGGTATTTTTTAGTGTGAAACGCATTAAACGCGGTTATTACGAAACGACATTTACCACCATAACTGAGCATCCAAAAGAACACGAAAGTTACGAGATTACCGATCAGTTTTTCAAATTACTTGAAGAACAGATTAAAGAAGCACCACAATATTATCTTTGGACTCATAAACGCTGGAAGCATAAGGATAAAGTGCCTGTTGCATAAATAATCCCAGAGAAAAAGCTTGTAACGTTTAGTTCTAGAACAAGTCTACTCCATCTCAAACCAAGCATCCACATCAGTAGCAGTGCAAGGCTGATCGATAAGCGATTTATGAATAAATTCATTATTGCACTTAGAATACTCGTAATCTTTAGCCCAAGACTCATGGTGTTTTGCCAAGTCAATAAGGCTATCACAAACAAACTCAATTTCTTTATTAGTGGTCGTAGGATGAATAGACATTCGTATCCAACCTGGTTTACGGACTAAATCTCCAATAGAAATTTCGTTCGTCAGTTCATTAGACATCTGCTGATCAACATGTAATAAAAAGTGACCATACGTGCCTGCGCAACTGCAACCACCACGTGTTTGAATTCCGAATTTATCATTCAATAATTTTACAGCCAGATTAAAATGTAAACCATCAATATAAAATGAAATAACACCTAAACGCTCACGATGCTGGCCAGCCAAAATATTGAGATTAGATACATGATCTATCCTATCGAATATGATATTGACCAATTCATGTTCACGTTTTAAAATATTGTCCACTCCCATTTGCTCTTTTAAACGAATGGAAAGTGCTGTTTTTATGGCTTGAAGAAATCCTGGAGTGCCACCATCTTCTCGATCTTCAATATTATCAATATACTTGTGTTCTCCCCAAGGATTCGTCCAACTTACAGTACCGCCTCCAGGACAATCAGGAATCATGTTTTTATACAATTTTTTATTAAAAATCAACACACCAGAAGTACCAGGTCCACCTAAAAATTTATGCGGTGAAAAGAATATGGCATCTAATTGCGCGTCTTCATCCTCAGGATGCATATCAATAGCAACATAAGGTGCAGAACAGGCAAAATCCACAAAACAAACACCACCATGTTGATGCATAAGCTTCGCAACCTCATGATAAGGAGTTTGAATTCCTGTGACGTTAGAACCACCTATGATTGAAGCAATCTTAATGGTACAATCTTTATACTGCTCTAATAATTTTTCTAAATTTTTAAGACAAAACAGACCATCTTCATTTGGTGGCACTACTTCTACTCTAGCCATGGTCTCTAACCATGTCGTCTGATTAGAATGATGCTCCATATGCGATACAAAAACGACTGGTCGCATTTCATCTGGAATCTTTGTGAACGCTTTTAAATTCTCTGGGATTTTTAAGCCTAAAATACGCTGAAACTTGTTAATCACTCCTGTCATCCCATTACCAGAAACAATAAGGATGTCATCTTCTTTAGCATTGACATGATCCTTAATAATATGCTTCGCTTTATGATAAGCCTTAGTCATAGCCGTACCCGAAACCGTCGTTTCCGTATGCGTGTTAGCCACAAAAGGACCAAAATCATTCATTAATTTTTCCTCTATAGGACGGTACAAACGGCCAGAAGCGGTCCAATCTGTATAGATGATTTTTTGTTTGCCATAAGGAGACACAAACGTTTGCTCTTGACCAATGATATGACGCCTAAATTGCTTAAAATAGGTTTCTAAATGGGTAGCGTCTGTCGTGTTTTTTTCTAAAATCATCCCCTTGACATTTTATAATAATTTAAAAAAGAACTTATTTAAAGCCCTATATCGCATTCAAGATCTAAGACTACAAATTACCTAATTTATAGTCATATCTTTAAAATCAAAGATACTAAATATTAGCAATAGCCTTTATTTCTGAAATAATACGATCTGCCAAAGTATCAGCCGCTTCTTGAGAAGGTGCTTCGGTATAAATTCTAATAATTGGCTCGGTATTACTCTTACGAAGGTGCACCCAACTGTCTGCAAAATCAATTTTCACTCCATCGATAGTAGTTAATTTTTCGTGACTATAATTGGCTTCCATCGTTTTTAAAATTCCATCAACATCCAATTCCGGTGTTAATTGAATCTTCTTTTTACTCATAAAGTAATTTGGGTAAGAGGCTCTTAATTCGCTCACTTTCATTTGCTTCTCTGCCAATAAGCTTAAAAACAAAGCCACACCAACTAAAGCATCGCGTCCGTAATGCGATTCTGGATAGATAATTCCACCATTACCTTCACCACCAATAACTACATTGTTCTTTTTCATTAGGGTTACGACATTCACTTCACCTACTGCACTAGCTTCGTAAGTACCACCATGCTTCTCGGTAACATCGCGTAATGCACGTGTAGAACTCATGTTACTCACCGTATTTCCTGGCGTTTTACTTAATACGTAATCTGCACAAGCCACTAAGGTATATTCTTCTCCAAACATTTCGCCTGTTTCATCCATAAATGCCAAACGATCTACATCAGGATCTACTACAATTCCGAAATCAGCATTATGTTTTACAACTTCTTTTGCTAAGTCACCTAAATGTTCTTTTAAAGGTTCTGGATTATGAGGAAAATGACCTGTTGGATCACAATATAATTTGACAGCTTCTACTCCTAAACGCTCTAATAATAAAGGAATAGCGATACCTCCTGTTGAATTGACACCATCGACAACCACTTTAAAATTAGCGTCTGCAATGGCCTTTGTATTGACTAATTCTAAGTCTAAAACTTCATCAATATGAATATCAATATACGCATCATTCACCGTTATTTTACCTAAATCATCTACTTCTGCAAAGTTCATCTGGTTAGATTCAGCAATCTCTAATATTTTCTGACCTTCTTCACCATTTAAAAATTCGCCCTTCGCATTTAAAAGTTTTAAAGCATTCCATTGTTTTGGGTTATGACTAGCGGTTAAAATAATACCACCATCAGCATGTTCCATCGGTACTGCAATTTCAACTGTTGGTGTTGTTGACAAACCTAGATCAATTACATGAATACCAAGACCAACCAAAGTATTCATCACTAAATTCTGAATCATTTCGCCTGAAATCCGCGCATCTCTGCCTACAACAACACGGTAATTTTCTTTGTTACGCTGTTGCTTCAACCATGTGCCATAAGCTGCTGCAAATTTAACGGCATCAATTGGTGTTAAATTCTCATCAACTGGACCACCAATGGTGCCACGAATTCCTGAAATAGATTTTATTAACGTCATAAATTTTTGATTTTGAGCAAATATAATATCTAAATGCCATTATGCCATTGAACTCAAATGCTTTTTCGGTTAAATCAAAAAATAGCGGTTCAGTTCTGTTTAGATTTGTAATTTCGTTCTATGAATTTTTTGGCACATATTTATCTTTCTGGAGATAACAAATTAATCACTATCGGCAATTTTGTTGCTGACGGTATTAGAGGCAATAAATATAAATCATACCCTTCTGAAATGCAGATTGGTATTCAACTGCATCGCCAAATTGATACTTTTACAGATGCACATCCGCTTTTTAGACAATGTACCAAACGCTTGCATAAAGGTTATGGTCATTATAGTGGAGTCATTGTAGATATCTTTTTCGATCATTTTTTAGCCAAAAATTGGACGACTTATTCAAACGTGCCACTCGCTGATTATATTTCTAATTTTTACAAAATACTTACGGAACATATAGATTTGCTACCACCACGTTTTCAAAAATTGACTCCAATTATGATTGAAGGGAACTGGCTGCTGAGTTACGCAACGGTTGAGGGTATTCAAAACGTTTTAAATGGTATGAATCGTAGAACCGAAGGACGTTCTAAAATGAATGAAGCCACAAAAGAACTTAAAGAACATTATGAAGCTTTTGAAAAAGACTTTACCTTATTTTTTGAAGAACTTAGAGACTTCAGCACCATAAAACGTTTAGAAATTGAAAAAGCGTTCGATAATACATAAATTAGTTCCAACAACATACTAAGACCATATGGCAAAACCATCCAAACTCAAAAAAATATTAAAAATAATTGGCGGCATTATCGTCTTTTTTACATTGCCGACACTCCTACTCTTTGGATTTATGTATTTAAAATACAACGAAGACTTACCAACGGGAATACAAGGTGAACAAGCAGACCAACTAGCAACAAAGATGCTGCAAGCATTAAACGAAGACGCCTATTTAAACACGGATTACCTTGAATGGACTTTTAAAGGCAATCACCATTATAAATGGTATAAATCGGATCGTAAATGTGAAGTCTATTGGGATCATTTTACCGTGATTCTAGATTTTGAAAACTCAAACAATTCTAGTGTTTTTGTTGCTGAACAAGCCTATGATGGTATAGAAAAACAAAAATATATTCAGAAAGCCCAAAGCTATTTTAATAATGATTCTTTTTGGCTTGTAGCACCTTACAAGGTATTTGATAGTGGCACAGAGCGACGATTAGTTACTACTGAAGGACGCAAAGAAGCACTTTTAGTCACCTATACTTCAGGAGGCTCAACACCAGGAGATTCGTATTTATGGCATTTGGATACTGAGGGTAAACCTCAAAGTTTTCAAATGTGGGTGGCTATTCTACCTATTAAAGGTTTAGAAGCCACTTGGGAAAATTGGATAACTACAGATAGTGGTGCACAATTACCTACCTTTCATAAGTTGTTATTTTTGGGTATTGAAATGGGTGATGTAAAAGGACTTCAATTATAAACTTGATCGTTTAAGCAGCAGCTATTAAATAAAATAAGCAATAAAAATACCCAAACAAATTGCGATCAACTTTGATAAATTAAATTTATGCCCTTCGCCAGTTTCAAACAAAATCGTGGTAGAAATATGTAAAAATATTCCAATAACCACAGCATTAATAATATCCACATAGCCAGACATAAAACTCGAATGGTTAGAGATAAAAGTACCTAAAGGCGTCATCGCTGCAAATACGGCCAAAAAGCTTACAATTTGTAATTTACTATAGCTAGATTGTAATAAAAATGCGGTTATTAAAATGGCAATCGGTATTTTATGAATCAAGACTCCATAGACCATATCGTTGTGCTGATGAATAGGAAAACCCTCTAAAAAGCTATGAATGCATAAACTTACAAATAGCAGCCAAGGAAATTGCGTATCGTCTTTGTGCATATGCACATGGCCATGTTCAGCACCTTTAGAGAAAAACTCTAACACAATCTGAAGCAAAATACCACACATAATATACAAACCAGTTTGTTTGGCATCAATGTGATGATACACTTCTGGTAATAAATCAAAAAGCGTTAGGGCTAATAAAAAAGCACCACTAAATGACAGAAGTAATTTAGTGTACGTTGATTTCTGCTTTTTAGTTAAAAGCGCAATGATAACTCCGATAACAACGGCCAGCAATGGTAATAGGTAACTCCTCATACGTGTAAATTACTTAAAAATCATGATTAAGCGTTCAGAGGTTTTAGAATGGTATTTATGTAATTTAAAATCACCGAAAACATCTAATAAATGGACGCCTACTTTTTCAAAGAGTACCTCAAAATCTTTTAAGGTGAAGGCTCTAACACGTTCTTGAAATTCAAAGGATTCACCATCAACTTCAAAACTAATGTCTTTAATAATATACCCATTTTTTACCGAACGTTTTTGATGAAAATCGATACCTTCAACGGTTTTCACATCTGCGGCTACTAAATTTTCAATGATGTAATCGACATTCATAAAATCAATGACACCAAAACCAAATTCATTTAAACCTTCCTTAATAGATTTAATGGTTTCGAGATTACAATTTTCATCTTCAAAATATCCAAAACTTGTAAAGAGGTTAAACACAGCATCAAAGGTGTCTTGATAGGGTTTGCTCATATCGTGTACGGTAAACTTTAGCTTCTCATTTTCAAATTGCTTGGCATGGTTAATACTTTGTTCAGATAAATCCACACCTGTCACCTTATAACCTAAAGAATTTAAATATACGGAATGCCGTCCCTTACCACAGGCCAAATCTAGGATTTTACCATGCTCAGGAATGTTAAGATAGTTGGTGAGATTATCCATAAACCCTTGAGCTTCGCTATAATCTCTGTCTTTATATAGAATATGGTAATAAGGTGTGTCAAACCAAGAGGCATACCATTGTTTTGTTGATTTTGTCATAACATTTCCTGCGAAAGCAGGAATCTTTTTAATTTATAGATGGTCTCTAAAAGCAAAGCGAGGACTCTCAAAAAAGAGAGCGACTGTTGCAACTTTGTTCTAAAGATTCGCAATGACAAATCCTGTTTTTATTTTAGGATGTCATCCTGCAAAAATACTGTATTTTTGCAATCTATTTGACGGAAGTTATGGACAATAATTACAAGATGTTAGCCAAGACCTTATTTGGCTTTGAAGATATTTTAGCAAAAGAACTCACACAACTCGGTGCTATGCATGTGGAAAAAGGGGTGCGAAATGTCAGTTTTGTTGGCGACAAAGGTTTTATGTACAAAGCCAATCTTGGGTTACGTACAGCGATTAAAATACTAAAACCCATCCATTCATTTAGAGTCCACAAAGAAGAGGATCTTTACAAAAACGTAAAGAAAATGAAATGGGAAGACTATCTTAAATCTACAGGTTCTTTAGCTGTTGATGCCACCGTGCATAATAGTGTATTTACGCATTCATTATACACCGCTCTAAAAACTAAAGACGCCATTGTTGATCGTTTTAGAGAAATTGATGGTGTACGTCCAGATGTAGATTTGCGCTTTCCAGATTTAAAAATCAATGTGCATATTGACCGTCAAGTCTGTACCATTTCTTTAGATACCTCTGGCGAATCCTTGCACAGACGTGGTTATAAAACCGCCACCAATATTGCACCGATTAATGAAGTGTTAGCCGCTGGATTAATTATGATGAGCGGTTGGGATGGACAAACGGATTTTATGGATCCGATGTGTGGTAGTGGCACCATGCTGGCCGAAGCTGCCATGATTGCATGTAATATTCCACCCAACTTAATGCGAAAGGAATTCGGATTTGAACGTTGGCAAGATTGGGATGTCGAATTATTCGAAACCATTGAAGATTCTCTTTTGAAAAAAACACGCGATTTCCACCATAAAATTATAGGTTACGACAAATCACCTTCAGCTGTTGTAAAGGCTAAAGAAAACATAAAAAATGCCCATTTAGATGAATTTGTGCACATTCAACATGAAGATTTCTTTAAAACTCAAAAAGGTGGCGACAACAAACTACATATGGTTTTTAATCCACCATATGGTGAACGCTTAGAAAATTTGAATGTGGAAGAGTTTTACGGAAACATTGGCACCACATTAAAACACGGTTATCCAGGAACAAATGCATGGTTAATCACTTCTAATCTCGAAGCTTTAAAATTTGTAGGATTACGACCTTCACGAAAAATAAAAGTGTTTAATGCCAAGTTGGAAGCGCGTTTGGTAAAATATGAAATGTATGAAGGTAGTAAGAAGGCTAAGAAGCAGTTGTAGGGACAACTCGCGAATTGTCCTTACAATTGTTCCAACTTCAAATTGTAATCATACTGCAAATCTTCATGCAGCACACTGACCTTTTTCTTTATAAAAAGAATCTGACGTTCGTAAAGATTACTCAGCATTGTGTTTCTATGAATAGAAGGTTTTAAATCGTTGAGACGTTCGCAGAAATAAAGTAAAAGCTCAATTTCAGTTGTTTTTTGAGCTGAATATCTGCTGTAAACTCTAATTTGTCTTAAGATTTTCCGAATTGTTTTCTTCATATAAAAATAACTATCCGAATTTATACCTTCAAACAATTCGTCTAAGCTTGATTTAACACTCTCTATATAGCCGTCTTCGTCATGCGATTCGAATAACAAATACGTCAGTAACGCTTTATTCTCTTTTTTAAATTTTCCCAAACGCAAGCACAATTCTAAAAGCTCTTCTTGCGATAAGTGTTTTAATTCTTTTTTAATGGTAACGATAGATTCAATCTTCATATCACAAATTTAAAGCTTTTAAAACAGTTTGTTTATAGGTTTGTCCGATAGGAATAACATGTGTGTCAATAGTAACTTGATTACCAGAAAGCCGATTCATACGATTAAGGTTGATACTATAGGATTTATGTATTCTAAGAAAATAGTCTGGCAAAGTGGCTAATAATTTTGAAAACGTACTATGGGTCATAATAACGCTATCTTCGGTGTGGACTTTAACATAATCACCAAAAGCTTCAACATATTGAATATCTTGATAGAACACTTTGTGTAAGGTCTTATTTTCCTTCAGAATGATAAAATCATCAATAGTTTCAGTCGGACTTGATTGATGAATAACTTTGTTTATAGCCGTTAAAAAACGGTCGTAAGCAATCGGTTTTAGTAAATAATCTACAGCATTAACTTCAAAACCATCCACAGCATACTGCGGATAAGCGGTTGTAAAAATAACTTGTGGTGGATGTTTTAAAGTCTTGTAAAAATCTAAACCTGACTGTTGTGGCATATTAATATCTAAAAACAGGACATCTACAGTTCCATGTAATTGCAAGTATTTGAACGCTTCAGCCGCATTGTTGCAGGTCGCTTTTAAATCTAAAACTTCTGTTTCTGAAACAAAATGCTGCAGTACACGCTGAGATGATAATTCATCATCAATAATTAAACAGGTTATGGATGTCTTAGGCATTATTTGTAATTTTTAGAGTCACTTTGAAGATAGTATCTGTCGCTTCAATAGTAAATTGATGTGCGTTAGGATACACTAAATTTAAGTTATTTCTCAGGTTTTCTATACCCACACCAGAATGTTTATCCACAAGTGTATTCTTGGTATTTAAATTGGCATTAGTAATTTCAAAATGAAATTGGTCGTTTTTTTGAGAGAGTGCAATAGTTATTGGCGTTTTGGTTTCGCCAGCGATAATGCCATGTTTATAGCTATTCTCTAGCAATGGCAGCAATAACATCGGATAAATTTTAAATTGCTTATCAATAATATCAATTCTAAAATCAGTAGCAGTCGGTGTTTCTACACGATGATTCTGAAAGGCGATATAATTCTGAAGTAGGGTAATCTCATCTGCTAGTGCCACACGTTGGGTATCAGAATCATAAATCACATAACGTAAAATATCTGAAAGCTGAACAATGGCTGACGTAATCCCTTCCTTTTTATCAAGTGCCAAGGCGTAAACAACATTTAAAGAATTGAATAAAAAATGCGGATTTATTTGTGCTCGTAAGGCAGAAAGTTGCGTTTCTATTTGTTGGTTTTTTAATTTTAAAATGTTGTTTTCATTGGTATTAAAGTAAAACCAATCTTCTGCTAATTTTAAAAGCGTTGCGGCGAATAAAAAGATCACAAATACCAATAATATGTCCACTTGCGATAAATATGAAATAAAGAAATAACTCGGAAAAAGGATATCTAAAATGGGTTGAAGCAACCATGAGCTTAATCCAGCAAAAACGATTAAATTAAGTGAAAAAAGTATGATATAAGCCAAATACTTTTCTTGTTTTAAAAACTTCGGAATGAACATATAAAAGTTAAGACTAACAGGAATAGCAAGTAGTACCAAAAACGTAACAGTATACATATAGTCTACCGCAATAGGAACTTGTCCTTTGGAAAATACAAAGATTAAAATCACAAAAGCCAATAACCACAGTACACCATTAAAAATAAGTGGTCTGTGGTAATTGGCTTGTTTTATGAGGTAATTTAAGTTAAGGCTTTGCATCTACTTTAGCTAAAGTTAATTGGTCTGAAGATTTCCATTTCTTTTGTTTTTTCTCGTAAGATTCAAATAAGCCTGCTTTCACATATTTGGTTAAAAAAGCATATAATTCTTCAGATGATGCTGTGAGTAGTAACGTGTCTTCTGGACCTATTTTTTCGTGCTTTATTCTAATTTTTTCACCTTCAAATAAATCTTTAAGGCGTTCTTCACTGAGCCAAGATAAGGACAATTCTTCGTCAGAAGTCATATCTAACTTACTTACAGAGTGGGTCTTCAATAAATGTTCTGCAGCCAAACTATTAATTTCATCGTCTTCAATTTCTAAAGGTATAAAATCCATAAAATAGTGCTGATCTATTTTAAAAGGCATAGCAATAAAACCAGCTTGCTTTTCATTTTTAATATAAGTTACATAATAGCCGTCTTTATAAGCCTCAAAAGCAATTAAGTCTTCTTTAGATCTGACTTCGGAAGGGTTTCGATCTTCTTCAAATTTAGCACGCATAGACTCTATTGTCCAAACCCCTTTTTTCTGATCGACCCAATTGCCCAATAATTTTTCATTAAAACTCAAACTGTCTTTGGTGTAAAACGGTTGTAGCGATTTTACAATACAAGAGCTGAAAAGTAAAACAGCTAAAATTAAAATAATGCCTTTAGTTTTCATAATATATAGGTTTTAAAAGTTCTGGCTAAATTCTACATATGGGTGCGTTGCTGCAACTAATTTCGACAAACAAGAGTCAACGCATGCTAAACAAAGTTATTGCAACTAATAAAGAAGGCCAATTGCCTTCTTTATTAATAAATTTAAAATATGATTTGTAAAGGTTACAGCTTATCGCAACTTAGGAAAATCCATAGGACTCAATTCGTACATCACATCATAAACCGCTTCAAAAATATCTTCAACAGATGGTTTTGAAAAATAATCACCATCCGTACCATAAGCTGGTCGGTGTGGTTTGGCTGCTAAAGTTTTTGGTGCACTATCTAAATACTGAAATGCATTTTGTGTATTTAAAATTTCATTCAGAATATAAGCCGCAGCTCCACCTTTCACATCTTCATCAATCACCATTACCCTATTGGTTTTGGTAATACTTTTTACAATATCATGATTAAGATCAAATGGAAGTAACGATTGCACATCAATGATTTCTGCATCAATACCAACCGCTTGTAATTCTTTTGCCGCTTGTTCTACCAAACGCAAGGTAGAACCATAAGACACTAGCGTAATATCATCTCCTTCTCTAATGGTTTCAACGACACCAAGTGGTGTTTTAAATTCACCGATGTTATTAGGTAACTTTTCTTTTAGTCGGTAACCATTTAAACATTCCACCACTAAAGCAGGCTCATCACTTTCTAATAATGTATTGTAGAAACCCGCAGCTTTGGTCATATTTCTTGGTACCAAGACATGAATACCTCTTACGAGGTTTAAAACGCCTCCCATTTGAGAACCAGAATGCCAGATACCTTCTAAACGATGGCCTCGTGTTCTTACAATTAAGGGAGCTTTTTGACGTCCTTTGGTTCGGAATTGAACCGTTGCCAAATCATCACTCATAATTTGTAAGGCGTATAAAATATAATCTAAATATTGAATTTCTGCGATAGGACGTAATCCACGCATCGCCATACCAATGCCTTGACCAATAATTGTGGCTTCTCTAATGCCTGTGTCAGACACTCTAAGTGCTCCGTATTTATCTTGAAGTCCTTCTAAACCTTGATTGACATCACCTATATAACCAGCATCTTCTCCAAAGATTAAAGTTTCAGGATACTGACTAAAAATAGCATCAAAATTATCTCTTAAAACCACACGTCCATCGACCTCTTCAGCATCAGCATCGTAAGTAGGAACAACCTCACCTTGGTTTAAAGCATTTAGTGAAGATTCACTATGTAAATGCGAACTGTATTTAGGTTGAATCGCATTGATATAGTTAGTAATCCAATTTTGAAGTGTTAGTTTTTCAGCAGACGATTCTGACACTACAAAGCGCAAAGCTTTACGTGTTGCAGATAACAGGTCTTTTCTCAGCGGCTCATCTATAGCTTCTAAATCATTTTTTAGTTTTCTAATAAATACACCATTTGGACTTGACGCGGCCAAGTTTTCTAATAAGCTAAGCGCTTCTTTACGTTCGGCAATAATAGGATTGATAAATGCCTCCCATGCTGCCTTTTTGCCTTGTCTTACGTCTTTTTTAATATTACGCTCTAAAGCAACAAGTTCATCATCTAAGGCAATATTATTTTCAATAATCCATTTGCGCATTTGCACATTACAATCGTATTCTGCCTCCCAAGCCAAACGCTCTTGATCTTTATAGCGTTCGTGAGAACCAGAGGTTGAATGTCCTTGAGGTTGAGTCAATTCTTGTACATGGATCATTACTGGCACATGCTCTTTTCGAGATATTTGAGCAGCACGTTGGTAGGTATCCATTAATTCAGGATAGTTCCAACCGTCAACTCTAAAAATTTCGTAACCTTTTTCTTCTCCGTTACGCTGAAATCCTTTTAAGATTTCTGAAATATTTTCTTTAGTCGTTTGGTGTCTTGCATGTACTGAGATGCCGTAATTGTCGTCCCAAATGCTAATCACCATTGGCACTTGTAACACACCTGCAGCATTAATGGTTTCAAAAAACAAGCCTTCGCTTGTACTTGCGTTTCCTATAGTTCCCCAGGCAATTTCATTCCCTTCCTTAGAAAAGTTAGTGGTATCGATACCTTTAACTTCTCTATATATTTTAGAGGCTTGTGCTAAACCTAACAGTCTTGGCATTTGCCCAGCGGTTGGCGAAATATCTGCACTCGAATTTTTCTGTTCTGTAAGATTGTTCCAATGGCCATTGGCATCTAAACTGTGCGTGGCAAAATGACCTCCCATTTGTCGGCCAGCAGACATCGGCTCTTCTTTTATGTCGGTATTGGCATACAAACCTGCAAAGAATTGCTCAATGGTTAATTCACCAATCGCCATCATAAAGGTTTGATCTCTGTAGTAGCCAGATCTAAAATCTCCATTTTCAAAGGCTTTAGCCCAAGCAATTTGAGGAATTTCTTTACCGTCACCAAAAATGCCAAACTTTGCCTTACCTGTTAACACTTCTCTGCGACCAAGGAAACTGCACTCACGACTTGTAACCGCAAGTTTATAATCGTTTAAAACCTCAGCTTTAAAATCTTCGAACGTAATCTCTGTTTTGGTGTTAGGGTTTGTCTTCATGTAGGTCATTTTTAAGTCATGCGAAAGTACAAAAAATTAAAATTTTACGCAACCGCAAAGAGGCTTATAATTTTGATGTATTCTCAATAAATTAAAGAAATATTAGCGAATTCTTCAAATAAAAATAATAAATTAACATTTCAATAAGAATTTACTAATACCACCTCCTTGTAAAAAGCCCTACAAGTACTTTAGGGTCTACCGTAAACATAAACCGAATGCGTTGGTCGTAATCGGGTTGTGCAATTTCCCAACCTCGGTTAGAATAAATAGGAAAATAGATTTCAAAATAATCTTCTACAAGATTTAAACGAATACCAGAATCGTAAACGAATTGCGCTGAACTAAACCTATTTTTCACCAATCCAACATCACCATAAGCTTGAATATAACGCCAAATAGACGTATTGAAATTGGCCGTGGTCATCCATTGATTAGCAAAAGGAGTGTCTAATTGCGATTTAAAACCACCTTCTGCAATGATAATTTGTTGACTGAAAAGTCCGGCATCTTCCGAACGTCCTAAATAATTAAAATCGAATAAGTAATCCGTCGGTCGGTCTAAAGCAAAGCTGAAAAAATTTGAATTAGGATCGGTGCGATTATCTAAAAAGACACCTGCAAAAAATCTAAAATTAATATTTCGGTTGCCCTTTGTTAGTTTTCTAAATTCATAATTCACAGAAAGCTTACTGAATTTATCAGCGAGTTGAAAATCCGTATTAAATCTCGAAAAATTAATAAGCCCTGGACTAAAATGTGTATATCTTAAATTAAACACACCATAATCTGGTTCATCAATAATAACGGTAGCATCAGGACCAAGAGTACGCTCAATGCTGACGTATCTCGCCAGAATCTGATCCACTTTATCAGATCTTAAATCCGTATGATCTCTAAAACGAAAAGAAATTGTAGGACGTATACGACTAAAAAAAGCATCTTCTGCAAACGATTGATAACCGGCTGAAATGCCATAAGTGATATCAAAAAGATTGGTGTTCTCTAAATTATGGGTATAAAAAACAGAGGTCGAACCCGTTAAAGATCGCGACTTTGTAGCATATTGTGGCGAAAATCGATAGTTAAGACGCTTTCGTAAAACCGTTTTGTTGTAAACTTTAGTCCCGAGGGTTAGGCCATCATAAATATTATTGAATTCTACGAGTGGCATTAAAAATACCTGATTGTAATCTGGATCTTCAATATCTTTAAATACACGAAATTGAAAGGGCTTATTATTCAAAAATGAGCCTTTTACCGATTTATAATTATCGCGTTGATTAAATTCTGGAATCACATTATCATAATCCAATACAAACTTGTCAGTACTATCTTTTGGTAAGGTAATGGTCTTTTTACCTTCAATGTTTTCTACCCATAACTGATCAATAACAGAATCGTTCTTCAATTTAAAGAGCGAAATTGGCATACTATTATTGCGCTTATTCTTAATAGTCAACGAAATAGAATCTTCAGTTGTCTTGAGAGACGAAATTTTAAAATCAATTTTTTTACGTGTCCCAATATAATCTGTAAAGAACCAACGAACGTCTTTTTTAGTTTTTGAAGTAATAAAGGTTTCAAAATCCGAAATGGAAACCGGTTGTAATTGACGTGCTTTTACAAATTCGGTAATAGCATCCGACAGGTTAATGTCGTCCGTAAATTGATCTAAATAATTCAAACCAACTCCAGCCTTGTATTTTCCTGCGATATTAGCGTTAAATTTTGTCAAGGAATCCTTTGGCATGGCTATAGGCTGATCTAAATTTTTGCGCGCAATTTCCATAGAATACAGGAAATACTGAAAATTAAAATCTAAGTCTGAAACATGAAATGCTCTGATTCCCCAAAAATCAGCGAGTGATCCCAGAAGCTTCATGTCTGGGTAATAATCCTCAACATATTTTATTAAATAATAAATTTGAAGCCCTTCACTCAACCAATGCTCTTTTCTTGGATTGAGCAAAAGCGTATTATCAATATATTTTTTTAAAGCGGTTTTAAGTAGTTTCAATTCATATTGAAAATCTTTAGGAAATGGTCTAAAAAAGTCAGGAAGCTGGTTTAACCCATAAAGCGGATTCTTTTTATAATCAATAGACGTAACGAGTAATTGATTGTGCGGATAAGCACCAAAATGTTCGGTAAGATAACGTGTTATTTTGTCTGTTAATATGGCTTTTTCTGCGCCTTGTAAGCCTTTCTCATTAATATTAGAAATTATGGTGAAGTCATCGGTTTGCACAAAACCAAAACTCGGCAAGCGATGCAACGATAAATACGTATCCACACGATCTTTACCTTGAAGGATGGTGGTTTGCATTTGGTTGGCATCGTTAAGTGTATTGGCATTAAAATCGAGCTCTGAAGTCACTTTATAATTTCGAGGATAGGTAATACTTAGCCGAATGTCAGACTTTGGCACAAACATATCATCCAAGTTTTTATTACTATAATACTGCCATGCTCCATTGTAAATTGCAGGAGTGATGTACCAATATTTTAAATCAAAATTTTTGTCTTTAGTAATGCCGTAATCGGTAAACGTAGCATCTGGAATTTGAAGTTGGTAGTTTAAATTTATACGATACGAAGCATTTGGAACCAAGGGTTCTTTCAACACCACTTCTATAACATCTGGATGTGCTTTGAGTCGGCTATAATCCAGTTGCACACCAGTATCATTTTGAAGCGAGGTTATTACGGTAAAACCACGTTGTTCATTCTTTGCCAAATGAAATTTTGTGCTGAAGGCTTCTTCAAACCGTTTGGCTAAGGGTGTTGACTTGGTAGAATAGCTATGATTCCAATCATTAAGGTAAATGGTATCAAGAACCGTATTAGACGTGTTTTTATAAACAATCGTTTGTGCTATGGTAATGGTTTTGGTATCTACATTAACACTGGCATTAATGTCCATACTATTTTGCGCCAAAAGCATGAAGCCAGAAAGCATTAAAATAGTCGTTATGATAAGGGATTTGTTCAATTAGAAATAATGAATTTAATAGGATTTGCATTTCGACCAGCAACATTCAGAAAAAACAGACCGTCTTGTAAATCTGAGACTTCAAAGTATTGCTTAGAATTTGTAGTCATTTGAAACGTTTTTACCAATTGGCCTAAACTATTGTAAATCTGTAAATGCTTATTAAACAAATCTGCGTCAGTCACATGAAGGACTAAATGATTAGTGACAACAGTGGCTTCGAGATAAAAGCCAGATACTAAATTAACCTCATCCACACTCAAAAAGCTAGCAGCCGTTTCTAGTGTTAAGGTAACGGGAAGATGGTCACTAAAATTGTGTAAAGCATTTCTAATATCAAATTGAAATTCAGAGCCTGTCGTTTCACAGTCTGAAGAATTAATGGCTTGGTTGTAACAAGACGTTAAACCGTTATTACCAAATACCTGATACGAATCGCTTACATAATTTAAATTAGAAGACCCAAGCATATTTTCTGAGGTTAGAATAAAATCGAAACGATCATCAAAACCTCCACGTGTACCACCAAAACCAACAGCTGTTCTTGTAGATTGGGTAAATACATCTACAAAACTGCTGTTATTACTCCAACTGCCAACACGGTTTACAGGATCGGTAAACGTAATAGCATTAGAGGTATCTAACAATTCCTGAAAAGCAGATTCATTAGCCGTATATAAATTTAAATCACCTCCTAAAAGCACATTGACATCTGTAGGCAGTGTATTTAAATAAGCCTCTAACTCAACCACCATATCAAAACGACGCTGTGCATTTACAGTACCACTCGAAGCCTTGAGATGACAAACCACCACATACAATTCTACTGGATTTATATCTTGATCTATGGTATTGAGCTGCAATTTATAAACATTAAAATCCCGTAAATCCGTGGGCACAATAATTTCGGCTTCTAATGTAAATTTTGTGCTATCGTAATACAGTAAGTTCTGAAGATCGTTTTGGTTAGTCCCATTGTCATCAGATGTGTTAGATACATAAGTTGCCATTTCAAAATTAGAATTGATGGCGGTTTGTGTTGTATTAAAAATCGCTAAAGCACCATCGATATTGTTTAGTTCACAGACTAAAAACAAATCGGGTTGATAGTCGTTAAGAATGACGCTCAAATCATTAATACGATTAGGCACTGCATCTTCCAACGGGTAATTGAGTACATTATAAAACATCACCTTAATCGTTTCTTGTGCAGAAACATTAAAACATGCGCATAACATAACAATTAAAAAACCTGAGAATGTCTTCTTCATAGCATAGAACAAGGGCTTCAAAAAAACGTTTTGATTTTTTTGAAATTAAAAGGTTTAGAAATTAGGACTGAATCCATAATCTTTATAAAAGTCATTTAGAATAGTGATGACTTCATCTGCAGTATCTACAAGATGAATCAAATCTAAATCTTTAGCACTGATATTACCAGCATCTAATAAGGTTGTTTTGACCCAATCCATTAAGCCTCCCCAAAATTCGGTACCGACTAAAATAATAGGAAAGGTTTCAATTTTATGCGTTTGAATTAAAGTAATCGCTTCAAAAAGTTCATCCAAAGTACCAAAACCACCAGGCATCACTACAAAGCCTTGTGAGTATTTTACAAACATCACTTTTCTTACAAAGAAGTAATCGAAATCTAGGCTTTTATCATTATCGATATATGGATTGTCGTGCTGCTCAAAAGGCAAGTCAATGTTTAAACCTACAGACGTTCCGCCTGCCATATGCGCTCCTTTATTACCAGCTTCCATAATCCCTGGACCACCACCTGTAATCACACCATAACCTTGATCTACAATTTTAGACGCCATTTCTACGGCTAATTTGTAATACTTATGATCGGGTTTGGTACGTGCAGATCCAAAAATAGAAACACAAGGTCCTATTCTACTTAGTTTTTCATATCCGTTTACAAACTCACCCATGATTTTAAAAATCGCCCATGAGTCATTCGTTTTTATGGCATTCCAACCTTTGGTTTTTGCTTCGTCTTGCATATGTTTTTTTGTTTATTATTTATTTGGCTTTTGGCTGTTGGCTTTTGGCTGTTGGCTTTTGGCTGTTGGCTGTTGGCTTTTGGCTGTTGGCTGTTGGCTATTGGCTGTTTGTTTAGTAATTCTATTCGTTTTGAACTTTGAACTCTGAACTCCAAACTTCATGCTTCAAACTCCCAGCTTCATGCTTCATGCTTCCAGCTTAATGCTTCCAACTTCACGCTTCCAACGCTTCCAGCTTTCCGCAATATAATTCTTTTACCTAAACATCAGCAAAAGCCATTGGATATAATTACGCGAGTTCCTTTTTCAAGAATTTAGCCGTGTAACTCTTTTTATCTTTTATAATTTGTTCTGGTGTGCCTTTGGCAACGACTTCACCTCCACCTTTTCCGCCTTCGTAACCAATATCGATGATATAATCAACGGTTTTAATAACATCCAAATTGTGTTCAATAATTAAAACGGTATTGCCTTTGTCGGCTAATTTGTTGAGCACTTTCATCAATACACGAATATCTTCAAAATGTAAACCTGTCGTCGGTTCATCTAAAATGTAAAAGGTATTTCCGGTGTCGCGTTTACTTAATTCTGTAGCGAGTTTGATGCGTTGCGCTTCGCCTCCAGACAGCGTGGTACTTTGTTGTCCTAAAGTAATATAACCCAAACCAACATCTTTAATAGTTTTTAGTTTTCGGTGAATTTTAGGAATGTGTTCAAAAAAACCAACGGCTTCTTCAATCGTCATATTCAACACATCACTAATCGATTTGCCCTTGTAGCGAATCTCTAAGGTTTCACGATTAAAACGTTTGCCTTGGCAGGTTTCGCATTCCACATACACATCTGGTAGAAAGTTCATTTCAATGACACGCAAACCACCACCTTGGCAAGTTTCGCAACGTCCGCCTTTCACATTAAAACTAAAACGACCTGGTTTATAGCCACGAATCATTGCTTCAGGAATCTTAGAAAACAAACTACGCACCTCATCAAACGTCTTAGTATAAGTAGCAGGATTACTTCGTGGTGTTCTGCCAATGGGAGATTGGTTGATATCAATCACCTTATCTAAATGCTCTAAACCTTTGATGCTTTTGTACGGCATCGGTTTTTTCACACCATTAAAATAGTAGGCATTAAGTATAGGATAGAGGGTTTCGTTAATTAAGGTCGATTTCCCGCTGCCTGAAACTCCTGTAACACCAATCATTTGTCCTAAAGGCAAGGTAATATCTACGTTCTTTAAATTATTACCTGTGCAACCTTTTAAAACCAACTTTTTACCGTTGCCTTTGCGTCGGGTTTTAGGGATTTCAATTTCCTTTTCACCATTGAGATACGCTGCGGTTAAGGTGTGTTGTTTCAATAAGTCTTGTGGTGTGCCTTCACTAATGATTTCACCACCAAACTTTCCTGCAAAAGGACCAATATCAATGACATGGTCGGCACGTTCTATCATGTCCTTATCGTGTTCT
>NZ_JBGCDQ010000023.1:0-64757 GCF_045105575.1 Winogradskyella sp.
AATAAAATTCAGTTTTTCTTTTTACAGTTATCGTGATGATAATCAACATGGTAAATTGTGCAAAAACACTCGCCCATGCCACTCCTTCGATTCCCATGTTGGGCTGAAAATCTCCAATTCCGAAAACTAAAATATAATCTAAAATCACATTAATCACAGCACCAAAAATACTGGCTTGCATGATCCACACTGTATTTTGCATTCCTCTAAAAACCCCAAAAACCGTGTAAACGATCATGGAAACTGGCAACCCGATAATACGAATATTAAAATAATCGATTGACTTGGCGAGCAATTCCCTATCGGCAGGATGGACTCCATAAAAATCTAAAAAAATGGTCTTAGCAAAAATGAAAGAAATCCCTCCAATTATCACTCCGAGCATAGCTCCAAAAAGAATAGTTTGTGGAACGAGAGATTTTATATCCTCCAATTTTTCTGCTCCCAAATACTTCGAAACTATCGAAGAAATAGAGGTTCTGATTTGAGACAAACACCACAAAAGCAGCGTGTAAAATGCCGCACCAAGACCCACAGCCGCTTGCGAAACCTCCGAGTTATCGCCCAAATTTCCTATCACAGCGGTATCTACCAAACCAATAATTGGCTCGGCAATACCTGCGAAAATTGCGGGTATGGCTAAAATACGAATCTCTTTGAATGAAATTTTGGCTGAATTCACGATGCAAAGATACCACTTAATAAGTCGGATTCAATTGTTTGAGAATGAGAATGAAAAACGAGTCGGATTTTAAACCCATATATACACATTACACACAATTATATTTCTTGGTAAGGAGTATTTTTGCTATTTTCGACAAACGAAAAAAACTAATTGATTCTATGCATATAGCAGTATCGGGAAATATTGGAGCAGGAAAAACTACCCTTACTAATTTATTAGCAAAGCACTATAAATGGGATACTCATTTTGAGGATGTAGAAAACAATCCATATTTGAATGATTTTTACGAAGACATGCAGCGATGGTCATTTAACCTTCAGATATTTTATTTGAATAGTCGTTTTACACAAATTCAGGAGATAAAAAGCAATGACAAAACGGTAATTCAAGACAGAACGATTTATGAAGATGCGCATATCTTTGCACCCAACTTGCACGCCATGGGCTTAATGACCAATCGCGATTTTGAAAATTATTCATCTTTATTTCAACTTATGGAATCCTTTGTAAAAGGACCCGATTTATTAATTTATTTACGCAGTTCTATTCCTAATTTAGTAAGTCAGATTCATAAACGTGGGCGTGATTACGAAAACACCATTAGCATTGATTATTTAAGTCGTCTTAACGAACGTTACGAAGCCTGGATTTCTACCTATGAAAAAGGACCTTTATTAATTATAGATGTTGATCATCTCGATTTTGTTGCCAACCCAGAGGACCTTGGTGGTATTATCAATAAGATTGATGCTCAGATTAATGGGTTATTTTAAAATCTAAAAACATCTTGCAATTCAACATAAAACATCTTTTAATCACAGTAGTATTCATAGGCACTTTTAGTTCGCAGTCACAGACCGATTCTTTAAAGACAAGTACTATTTGGAATGATTTAAAATATGATGGAGGATCCATTCTTAAAGGTGTTGGTAACGCATATACCCAACCGCTTCGATGGAAAAAAAATGACTTTATAACAGCAGGAGGTTTAGTTGCAGGTAGTGGTTTATTATATTTAGCCGATAACCAAGCCCAAAGTTATTTTTCTAAGCAAGGCAAAAATGCACCGCAAATTTTAAAAGACTTTGGATGGTATTTTGGCAGTCCTCAAAATTTCTTTATGGTATCCGCTGGGATTTATGGCTTTGGACTGCTTACAAAAAACGAAAAAATAAGATATACAGGTGTTTTAATTATTTCTTCATCGGTCGCTTCTGGATTCGCACAAACGGTCTTAAAAACTGCAGTCGGTAGAGCACGTCCAACGGATGGAAATCGTGATACGTTTGAACCATTTAGAGGCACACCAGGATTTCATTCTTTTCCGTCTGGACATTCTATTTTATCATTCACCATGGCACATGCTATAGCCAAGCAATTCGATAATTTTTGGGCCAAAGCAGGCATTTATGCCGTTGGTTCAATTGCACCAATTTCTCGACTTTGGAAAAATGCACACTGGCTTAGCGA
This sequence comes from Winogradskyella sp., assembly GCF_045105575.1. Lineage (GTDB taxonomy): Bacteria > Bacteroidota > Bacteroidia > Flavobacteriales > Flavobacteriaceae > Winogradskyella. The sequence continues at coordinate 2,156 of NZ_JBGCDQ010000023.1, forward strand.
TATAGGATTTGGAATGGCATTTAGCGTAATTGTGGTAGACGGTATCGATAACTTTATGAAACGTACCAAACGTTACGAATTTGAGAAACCGAAACAAATCTCTTGGCAGTTGAGAATGGGAGCTGGTACTTTTGGAGTGGTTGGAACCTTTTAGATTAAGCTAAACCTCATAAACCCTAAACATATTTTTAAGCAATAAAACCGTGTGCTCTAGCATGCTCAATAGCTTCAGCACTACTTTCCACCATGAGAACCATCGTCGTTTTGTAATCTTCTAAGAGACTATTTACACGCAGCATTTTCTTTTTGTGCTTTACGCTCCTTAAATAAATAGCAGCAATGCGGTCTGGAAATTTTTCAGCAATTTCCATATAAATATCAGGATCGTGTTCACCACTATCGCCAATTAATATAAAAGACAAATCAGGATACGTGTTAAGTAAGTTTACAATTTCTTTTTGCTTTTGTGGTTTTTCATCTTGTGGTTTCTTTCTGAACAAATCACTAAAACTTCGCAGTAAAATTGGTCCTTTCGGAAAATCATTCCGTTTTAAAAAAAGTTCTAAATAACAGTACAAATTCCAAGGACTATGACTCACGTAAAATATCGGGTTTGCATTTTTGCCCGAAGCACCACGATGCAATTTATGATAAAAGTCCGCAGATCCTTCAAGCGGAATTCTACTCTTCGTATTTTTAAAAATTGAATTATAAATCAACCTCCATTTTAATAAAGAGACTACTCCTGTATGTAAAATAGTATCGTCAATATCGCTAATTACACCAAAATCTGCCTTAGTCGATGGAATTAATAATTCACCAAAAAACTGATTATTATTCTGAATAACATGTCCTTTATGTGCATCGCGATACGCTAATTGAAAACGCAACCAACCGTCATCATCGGTTGAAGCTTCTAAATCCTTAAGATTGGCTTCTACTTTAAAATAACCATTTCCGTCTGTGGTGGTTTCTAAAAGTTTATCATTCGGTAATTTTAAATCTAATATGGTGTGTTTAATTTCATCTGTTTCAAAACGTTTCCATGAATTGAATAGTAGTTGCCAGAAAAACTTCGCTTCTAAATCAATAGACTCATCTTCGAGCGCTCTTCCTCTCGCAAAAAAATGAGAGGTGGTGCCATAACTCTGAAACGCTATTATTTGTAAAGGGTCTTTTTTGAACCAGCTCAATTGAATTGAATTTTTTGAATTTTCAAGATAGTAAATTCTATTTCTATTGAAAAAACAAATGTCATTAAATCGAAATATAAACCAATCTCAGACATAAGACCTTTAATCTTTATGGTGTTTGAGCTAATGACGTCAGAATTATAATTAATTTTGTGCTATGATAAAAGCATTGCAACTACGTATTAATTTGCACGAAGAACGACAACCTGATGGATTGCTAAACAAAGCAGCTTATGATTTGGGCATGAAACCTTCAGAAATTGCTGGAATTAAAGTGCTTAGAAAATCGATTGATGCACGTAAATATCGCATTATGCTAAATTATAAGGTAGAGGTTTATATTAATGAGCCTGTACCTGAATCTTCAGATTACACCTTCGATTATAAAGACGTTTCGCAGGCAAAACCTATTCACATTATTGGCTTTGGACCAGCAGGAATGTGGGCTGCATTGCGCTGTATAGAACTCGGTTTTAAACCTATTGTTTTAGAACGTGGTAAAAATGTACGCGACCGACGTAGAGATTTAAAAGCCATTAATCAAGACCATTTTGTCCACGAAGATTCAAATTACTGCTTTGGTGAAGGTGGCGCTGGCACCTATAGTGATGGAAAACTCTACACGAGGAGTTTAAAACGTGGAGATGTCCGTAGAATTTTTGAAAATTTAGTTTATCACGGAGCTACTGACCAAATTTTAGTAGATGCACATCCGCATATTGGCACTAATAAATTACCAAAAGTCGTTCAGAATATTAGAGAAAATATTATAAAATATGGTGGTGAAGTACATTTTGAAACGCGTGTTACCGACTTTACCGTAAAAAACAAAAACATAGTTGCCCTTCAGCTTCACAATGGTGACGAACTTAATGTGGACAAGGTCATTTTAGCCACAGGCCATTCTGCAAGAGATATTTTTTATTTATTGAATGATAAAAAAGTGAAACTAGAAGCCAAATCGTTTGCGATGGGAGTGCGTGTAGAACATCCGCAAGAATTGATTGATGGCATTCAATACCACTGCAAAGGTGAGCAGCGCGACGACTTATTACCAGCAGCTTCTTACAGTTTGGTGCAACAGGTAAATGATAGAGGTGTGTATTCATTCTGTATGTGTCCTGGTGGTTTTATTGTACCAGCTGCGACGACTAATGGTGAAGTGGTAGTGAATGGGATGTCGCCATCCAAACGAAATAATAAATTTGCCAATTCTGGTATTGTCACAGAAATCAACGCAGATAAAGACTTGCATAAATACGAACATTTTGGAGCTTTAAAAGCACTAGAATATCAAAAAGATTTAGAGCGTTTGGCATTTACAGCTGGTGGCAGAACCCAAACAGCACCTGCACAACGACTCACAGATTTTGTTGAAGGCAAACTGTCCTCTAGCTTAAATGAAACCTCTTATCAACCAGGCTTAAATTCTTCACCTTTACATTCCTTATTACCAAAAATCATTGGAGGTTCACTACGGAAAGGGTTTAAGGCTTTTGGCGACAAAATGAAAGGTTATTATACGGAAGAAGCCAATATTATTGGTGTGGAATCTAGAACGTCTTCTCCTGTAAATATTCCGAGAACCGAAACTTTGGAACATCCTGAAATCTCTAACTTGTTTCCTTGTGGAGAAGGTGGTGGTTATGCTGGTGGTATTGTTTCAGCGGCCATGGATGGTGAGCGTTGTGCTGAGGCGGCTTGCTCTCAGTAATTTCCATTTGCAGTCTCAGTTTACATAAATGATTTAATAAATAACACTTAATCTAAATTTGGTGTAACTATGGTAATCATACAATACAGTTTCTAGGTCTGTAGCTGCAAACTGTGACTGAATACTGTAAACTGATTGCGATATTATTCCTATTTTTGCAACTCAAATTTGAAACAAATGAACGCATACATATTTCCAGGTCAAGGTGCTCAATTCTCAGGAATGGGATTAGACCTTTACGAAAACTCTCCTTTAGCACAAGAACTTTTTGAAAAAGCTAATGATATTTTAGGCTTTCATATTACAGACATTATGTTTGAAGGTTCTGCCGAAGATTTAAAAGAAACCAAGGTGACCCAACCTGCTATCTTTTTACATTCGGTTATTTTAGCAAAAACCCTTGGAGATAGTTTTAAACCAGACATGGTTGCTGGTCATTCGCTTGGTGAGTTCTCAGCGTTAGTCGCTGCTGGAGCGTTAACCTTTGAAGATGGCCTTCGTTTAGTGTCGCAACGTGCCCAAGCCATGCAAAAGGCCTGTGAATTACAACCAAGTACCATGGCTGCCGTTTTAGGACTAGAAGATGAAATTGTAGAAAACGTTTGTAAAACAATTGAAGGTGTGGTTGTCGCGGCAAACTATAATTGCCCAGGTCAATTGGTAATTTCTGGAGATGTTGAAGCGATTAACAAAGCTTGCGAAGCTCTAAAAGATGCTGGTGCAAGACGTGCTTTGGTATTACCAGTTGGTGGAGCGTTTCATTCACCTTTAATGGAACCTGCTCGCGAAGAACTAGCCGCTGCCATTGAAAATACAACGTTTAGTCAACCAAATTGCCCAATATATCAGAATGTAACCGCTTCTGCTGTTACTGATGAAAACGAAATTAAAGCGAATTTAATATTACAACTAACGGCTCCTGTGCGTTGGACACAATCCGTACAACAAATGATTGCAGATGGAGCTGCACATTTTACAGAAGTTGGTCCTGGAAAAGTTTTACAAGGCTTAGTAAAGAAAATACATAGAGACGCTGAAACAACTTCGGCTACTTTTGAAACTAACGCTTAAACCTACTGTTTTGAATAGAACACTTTTTATTACACTGCTTATTATTTTTAATATTGCGATTGACCAAATCTCAAAGGTCATTGTGCGTAACACCTTAATCTTTAGAGAAGAAATAGATGTTATAGGGAGTTACTTTCAGCTTATTTGGGTAGAAAACAAAGGAGCATTTTTAGGTATGGGAAGCGATATGAATCCCAATTTAAGATTAATATTTTTATTGATACTACCAACGCTTGTATTAGGCTATGTGATTTATTACATCATAACAACTAAAGAATTAGACCGCTTAAGTCTTATCGCCTTTTGTTGTATTGCAGGTGGAGGTATTGCCAATGTCTTTGACCGTATTGTTTTTGGGCAAGTCACTGACTTTTTCTTTATAAATCTTGGTGGTGTTTTTAAAACAGGGATCTTTAATATTGCGGATATGTCTGTAACCACTGGAATGATTATGTTATTATTCAGTGGCATTTTAAACGGCAAGAAAAAAGAAAAAGTTTCAGTTTAAAAACTTAACGCGCCAATTTGCAATCGTCGCAATCTTTAACTTCACCGTAATAAGTTTCTCTGTATTTGTGAAGTGTTTTGTAAGGTATACTTAAAAACTGTTTTTTAATATATGTGACATCAGTTAATAACACACCCATTTTTTTGTGAAGCGACCTTCTATTTTGGTCTCTCTTTTAATACTTATCAATTTCATGTCTTTCAATTATCATTCCATATAAATTAACAAAAAACATCGACTAAACCGAAGAAATCAACGTTAAAAGACACTTTATTGTACTTCGTTTTATCAAATTGAAAATGTGACGTTACAACCTTTAACAGATTCGCACTCATTTTAAGTCGTAATTACACATTCAATAATTGAAAAAACATCAAAAACGAACTATTTCTTATAAATAATACCGTTTTTCATCACGAAAGTGACGTTTTCCATTGTAGAAATGGTTTTTGTAGGATCGTCATTTACAGCAATGATATCTGCTATATAATTAGCTTTAATTTGTCCAATTTCATTTTCCATTTTTAACAACATAGCATTCGTTATTGTTGCACTTTGGATAGTTTCCATTTCAGGCATACCAGCTTCAACCATATAAGCAAATTCTTTACCATTATCGCCATGATAAAAAACAGCTGCATCAGTTCCAAAAGCAATTCCAACTCCAGCTTTATATGCTCTACCAAACATATCTTGGATTTTCGGACCAATATCTAACGCCTTTGGTACTATGATATCTGGATAATAATTAGGGATTTTAGCCTTTTCAGAAACAAACTTTCCAGCGGTTATAGTTGGTACTAGATAGACATCATATTTTTTCATCAAGTCCATAGTTGCAGCACTCATTAATGTACCATGCTCTATGGTTTTGACACCGCCCAAAATAGCACGTTGCATCCCTTCATCTCCATGAGCATGAGCTGCAACATGAAATCCATAATCTTTTGCAGTTTCGCATATTGCTTTTATTTCTTCAACTGTAAATTGAGGGTTTTGTCCACTTTTGGCGACACTTAAAACTCCTCCTGTCGCTGTAATTTTAATTAAATCTGCACCATTTTTATAGCGTTGTCGTACTGCTTTTTTAGCATCCTCCACTCCATTAACCACACCTTCTTTTGGACCAGGGTTTCCCATGATACTTCGTTTTGCACCATTGGTTGGATCAGCGTGCCCACCTGTTGTTGCCAATGCTTTCTCTGCTGTAAAAATTCTTGGGCCAACAATTTTACCAGCATTTATGGCATTTCTCAAGGCGACATTTACACCAGAACCACCTAAATCTCTAACTGTAGTAAAACCACTCATTAAAGTTACTTTAGCATAGTTCACTGAATTAAAAGCCACATCAGCATCGTTTAGGGTGTAATCTTCTAAATAGGATTTTGGATTGGTTTCTCCTTCAATATGAACATGCATATCTATTAAACCAGGCATAACCGTTTTAGATTTTAGATCTATAGTTACATCCTCAGAATTCTTTGGCTTTATGTATCCATTTTCAACTGATATGATTTTATTTCCAGATACTATAATCGTTTTTTCTTTAAGAACTTCACCAGACTCTGTGTCTATTAACTTCCCGCAATACAGATAGGTGTTTTGCGCGGAAAGTGACATTGCGCAGAGCACTATTAAAATTCTAAGTAAAGTTTTCATGCGCAAATGTTTATGTATTTCTAATTTTTTGTTCCCACTTCCATGCTGCATCCATAGCATCATCTAACGTCAATTCAGTTTTCCAACCTAATACATTATTCGCTTTAGAGGTTTCTGCATAGGCTGCTGTAATATCGCCTTCACGACGATCAACAATCTTATAATTTAAGGCTTTTCCTGAGACACGTTCAAAAGATTGAATAGCTTCTAGAACTGTACTTCCTTTTCCTGTTCCTAAATTGAAAAATTCAAAATTTGAATCATTTTTTTCTTGAATCAAACGTTGTAAAGCAACCACATGTGCTTTCGCCAAATCTACCACATGAATATAATCTCTAACACAAGTACCATCGGAGGTCTCATAGTCTCCACCAAAAACAGACAACTGCTCTCGCATACCCATACCTGTTTGCGTAATAAATGGCACTAAATTTTGAGGTACTCCAATGGGTAATTCACCAATTGCGGTTGAAGGATGCGCTCCAATAGGATTAAAATAACGCAAGGCAATCGCATTAATATCTTTATGTACTTTACAAGTGTCTCTTATAATTTCTTCACCAATCTGCTTGGTGTTTCCATAAGGAGATTCCGCTGGTTTTACAGGTGCATTTTCGGTAATAGGCAACTCGTCCGCTTGGCCATAAACCGTACAAGACGAACTAAAAATAAAGTTCTTTTTAGATAAGCCACTCAATTCTTGAAGCATATATACCAAAGTTGTGATATTATTCTCATAATACTTTAAAGGTTGATTTACACTTTCACCAACCGCTTTACTTGCTGCAAAATGGATAACACCAACAATATCATTATGACGTTTAAAAAAATCTTGCACGTCTGTTTTTACTTTTAAATCTAACTCTTCAAAATGTGGTTTGTTATTGGTAATCGCAGTAATACCTTCCAAAACTTCAACTGACGAATTGGATAAATCGTCTATAATCACGACTTCAAAACCTTCGTTTTGTAATTCCACAACGGTATGCGACCCAATAAAGCCTAAGCCTCCTGTTACTAAAATCTTCATTTCTTTACTTATTTGTATCTATAAAATTTAAAACGGTACTTGTAATGACATCAATCTGTTCATCATCGAGCTCCGTATGCATTGGTAATGAAATTACCGATTTAATTAAGTCATTAGTCACAGGGAAATCTGCTTCATTATAACGCTCGTCAACATACGCTTTTTGTCTGTGCAACGGAATTGGATAATACACTCCACATGGAATATTGTGCTGTTGTAAATGCGCTACCAACGCATCTCTACTCACTCCCTTAATGTTAAGTGTGTACTGATGAAACACGTGGCAATCGCAAGTATCGCATATACCCTCACACTCACTTAAACCACTTGGCGTGGTTATGTTTGGATGATTTTTGAAAGCCGCATTGTACTTTCTTGCTGTATCTCTTCTTGTATTATTATAGGTATTTAGATGTGGTAATTTAGCATCTAAAACAGCAGCTTGTATTGAATCTAATCGCGAATTGACTCCCACGACATCATGATGATAACGTTCATACATACCATGATTTACGATACCTCTGATGCGATGCGCCAAAGCATCATCATTTGTAAAAATCGCTCCACCATCTCCGTAGCATCCTAAATTTTTAGATGGAAAAAATGAGGTTGAAGCGGCATGACCTATCGCTCCTGTTTTCGTTTTAGAACCGTCTTGATGGGTGTAATCTGCTCCAATACCTTGTGCGTTATCTTCAATAACATACAAATCGTGCTCCTTTGCCAAATCCATAATGGCATCCATATTTGCAGCTAAACCAAATAAATGCACTGGTACAATGGCTTTAGTTTTTGGTGTGATGGCTTTTTTAATCGCCTCAACATCGATATTAAACGTCACAGGATCTACATCTACTAAAACAGGTGTTAACTGCAATAAGGCAATCACCTCAACGGTTGCTGCGAATGTAAAATCTGCGGTAATGACTTCGTCACCTGGTTGCAATTCCAAGCCCATCATGGCAATTTGTAAGGCGTCCGTTCCGTTGGCACAAGGAATAACGTGCTTAACACCTAAGTAATCTTCAAGATTTTTTTGAAATTGATGTACTTTAGGACCATTTATAAATGCGGCACTGTCCATCACCTCAGCAATTGAAGGATCTACAACGTCTTTTATTTTTGCATATTGACTCTGAAGGTCAACCATTTGTATTTTTTTCATTCTGAAGACTACATTTTAAGGTGTAAATAATGACCTATAATTCTACTAGCGAAAATACAAAATTGTAATGGCTGAGCCAATGAAATTAATTGAAAGAAATGTATTTTAGCGTAAATAATTATTTTTGAAAGGACTCTATTCCATAGGAATTTACATTGCTAGTTGTATTATTAAAGTAGCTGCTTTATTCAATTCGAAGTTGAAACAAGGAGTTGATGGTAGAAAAGCCTCCTTTTTAAAACTTGAAAATGCGATTCAACGCAACGATAAAACCTTTTGGTTTCATTGTGCATCTTTGGGTGAATATGAACAAGGCTTGCCTGTTTTTGAAACTTTAAAAGCGAAGCATCCCGATTATAAAGTGGTGTTATCGTTTTTTTCACCCTCTGGTTATGAGGTTAGAAAAAATACTGAAATTGCAGATGTCGTAGTGTATTTACCGCTTGATACCTCAGCAAATGCCAAACACTTTTTAGACCTTGTGCATCCAAATTACACCCTTTTTGTAAAGTACGATATCTGGCCTCATTTTTTACATGAACTAAAAAAACGACAATTAAAAGCAGTTTTAATTTCTGCGGTTTTCAGGAAAGATCAAGCCTTTTTTAAATGGTATGGTTCTTATCTCAAATCTGCTTTATTTGGATTTGAGCATATTTTTACGCAAGATGAAAATTCTAAAGTATTACTGGAAAGTCTTAATTATAATTCCGTTTCTGTTTCAGGTGACACCAGGTTTGATCGGGTTTCTAATCAGCTAAAAGTTGAAAATGTCGTTGATTTTATTGAAGCTTTTAAAGACGACAAACGATGCATCGTTTTTGGAAGTTCCTGGCCAGATGACGATAAATTATATCTCGATTTTATAAATAACCATCATCATTCAGATTTAAAATTTGTACTTGCACCACATGATATAAAATCAAGTTATATCGCTTCGCTTAAAACACAATTAAAGGCAAAAACGATTTGTTATTCGAAATTAAATGATTCTACTAATTTAAAAGATTATAAAGTTTTCATTTTAGACACTATTGGTTATTTGAGTAAAGTTTATAGTTATGCAGATATCGCCTATGTTGGCGGAGGTGCTGGCACTACAGGTTTACATAATATTTTAGAACCAGCCGTTTTTGGAATTCCGATACTGATTGGTAAAAATTATGATAAATTCCCTGAAGCTAAAGCGCTTATTGGTTTAGGAGGAGTGACGAGCATTGCGACTTCTGAAGCTTTTACCTCCACTTTGAACGCGCTAATTACGGATGAAATGCTTCGGAAAAATCAAGGAAGGATTACCAAGTCCTATATTGAAAGTCATAAAGGAGCTGTTCTTCATATTATGGAATATTTGAATAACTAGTTTTATTTGAGAATAGCTTGTTATTTTTTGACACGAATTTCACGAATGAAACAGATTTTGTGATTTTAATTTTAGTAGAACCCAAATTCGAACTCACTATTTCTTTACAATCCTAAAAAATTGAGTAACCAAATTACGCTTCAAGCTTAAAAAATAAACACCAGATGTAAGTGAAGACAGGTCTGCAGTGCTATCAGATTTCAATTTTACAGGAATTGTTTTTCCAAGGATATCTGTAAGTTGAATGGATTCAATTTCTTTTTCAGATTCAATTGTAATTGTATCTACAAAAGGATTCGGGTGAATACTTATTTGTGCTAATTGTACTTCTAGAATAGATAAAGAAGCACATTCTGGATTAATGCCTGAAACTGCTGTAAAATCTCCATCATCAATCGACCAATTTTTCCATTCGCCACCACTTCCTGTTTCCCAGTCAGATAAATCAAAAAAGTTGACTCCGCTTTCCGTGCCAGGCACTTTATATACCTTAATGGCTTCGCCTCCTCTATTCCAGGTTAATGGATTTCCTGCTGAACAGTTTTCTGGATCAAAATCTGTGGTACAATTAGCTTTTAAGAAATAGGCAAATTCATCATAAACTGGATATTCGCCATAAACATAGGCCTTGCCATCTGGTTCCACGCAAACTGCTGTGTATTCATTACAGGCAATTCCGAAAGATAGGGTTGTATTATCTGTGGCTATTCTAGCTAAAAAAACACTGTGCCTTGCTCTACGATCTGGATCATCGTAGTGTGAATCTGTAATGACATTATTTAAATAAGGAATATTTAAGAAATCATTATAACCTAAAGCGACTTTTGGACTGTAAGGATTATTTAAAGCTTCCGCATTAGTCACAGTTCCGTTCTGCGCAGAAAAATAGGAACCGCCTAAAATAGCCAATCCTGCACTTGTACCTCCAATAACACCTTGCTTTACGTTTACAAATGTATTTAAGGCGTCTTCCATGGCATTGTCCTTAAAATAACTGACATAATCGTATTGATCGCCTCCTGCAAACCAAATTGCTTCGGCATTTGCCACTTTATCCAATACATAAGGGTCAATAGCTCCTGCTTCATTATTAAATACAAATGTCGTTACTGAGTTGATACTCACTTCTAAATCAGAGAAAAAATAGTCGTTATAACCGTCACTTCCTGATGCTCTTAATACCACCACATCGCCTCCATCGGCTTTATTTAAAAACCAGATCATAGCATCCTCTTGTTCTGAAGCACCTCCCATTAAACAAACTCCAGATTGGTGATTTGTAGTGACGTCTGTAGTGCTTCCTGTTTGATATTCCGTATAGTTTTGAGCAAAACTGATGTGTAGGTTTAATAAACATAAAACAGTAATTTTTTTCATAACTTTCTTTATGTTTAAAATTTTGAATGCACTAATCGGTACATTAAAACTGCGGTTATTTTTGCTTGTGTCGCAACTGTGTTCAGATTTCCTGATTCATAGATGGTATGATCTCCGCCTCCACCTGTAAGACCCAAGCCATCTATGGCCATATCTACATAACCTGAGGTGAATGAAATATCAGCAGCTCCTGCATTTCTTGGATTAACCGCTGTTACGGATCCGAAACCTAAATCTTCACTCACGGTATTAAAATAACCTAATAATTTGGTATTCCCTTCGGTTAATGACAACGGTGGATAACCTCCTGATGAAAATACGAGCTCGGCTTCAGTTTTAGGATAATTCTGAGATACGATGTTTTGCATTGTTGCTTTCGCTTTTGTTAATTGCTCTAACGAAACCGCTCTTAAATCTCCACGAACCAATGCCTGTTGTGCTACTACATTTGTTTTTCCGAATGCAGTCCCTCCTGTGCCATTAGCATTCTCATTTAAGGATGTTCCGCCAATAATAAACCCTGGATTGAAGGTTAAATCTTTTTCTTTAGCAAGTTGTACGTAAAATTCATTTAAAATGCGAGAAGTTTCATAAATGGCACCTGTACCGATGTCTTCAGTAAAGATTTGAGAAGAATGCGCAGGATTACCCTTAACTTTCAATTCCCAATCCGTTGAACCTCGTCTTGCAACTACTATAGTCTTTGGATTGTTATCTCCATTTTCAAAACCCAAGGCAATATCCGCTCGTTTTGCGGCATCAATTAAATCTTTTTTTGATAACTCTAATGGGCTGCCACTTTTTTCTTCGTCTCCTGTCATTACAATTTCTATAGACATCTCATCTAAAAGACCTGCTTCTTTTAAGGCCTGCATTGCTAAAATTATAATCACATCTCCGCCTTTCATATCTGCAACACCAGGACCTTTCATTATAGAATCGTTCTCCATAGTATACTCTTGAAGTGGACTTTCTAATTCAAAAACGGTATCTAAATGGCCTATCATTAAAAACTCAGGCCCTTTCTTTCCTTTTCTTGTGGCTATTAAGTGGCCTGCTCTACCGTAAGCGTCACCATTAGTGAGTTCTGTTTTAAAACCTAGTTTATCTAATTCGCCTTTAAATAAGCTTCCGACTTCCTTTACACCGTCAAAATTCATAGTACCACTATTCATATTGACTGATTTCTTTATCAATTCAATTGCGTTCTCGGCATAACGATCAACAGCCTTTACAATTTTTCGTTCTTTGCTATTATTTTGAGTGAAACTAAAAAGTGAAAAACATAACACTGAAAGACAAGCCATGTTTTTAAAAGTGGATGCTAATGCGTTCATAATTGTTAATACTAGAGTGATTTTTGATAAAGATATATGCATTCTTTAGATTAAATGTATTTGAAAATCAAAAAAAACATAAAAATAAAGTCCAAATCGCTTGGTATAAACGTATCTACTATAGAGATAGATCGAATAAATCGATAAATTGTATTGATAATTCGCTGAAATCATTATTTTCGCATATTAACAAAAATTAACACTAAAACTATTAAAATGAAAAGAGTTGTATTAAGTTTAGCACTAGTTGCTGTATTAGGATTGTCATTTACGTCATGTAGAGAAACTGCTGATAAAGCTAATGATGCTGTTGAAGGAGCTTCAAATGCTGCAGGAGACGCTATAGAAGGAGCTGCTGACGCTGCTGGTGATGCTGTTGACAGTGCTGCTAATGCTGTGAATGATGCCGCTGAAGGCGCTGTTGATGCTGCTGGAAACGCAGTTGAAGGCGTAAAAGACGCTGCAGGTAACGCAGTTGATGGAGTAAAAGATGCCGCTGGTAATGCAGTTGACGCTGCAGGTAACGCTGTAGATAGCGCTAAAGATGCTGCTGGAAACGCAGTTGACGGTGTAAAAGACGCAGCTGGTAACGCTGTAAACAGTGCAAAAGATGCTGCAGGTAATGCAGTTGATAATGTGAAGGATGCTGCTAAAAATGCCGTAGACAAAACAAAAGAAGCAGGTAGTGATGCAGTAAATAAAGCTGCAAACAAAGTTAAAGGGATGTAATCTCTTCTACCCAAACTATAAGGAAGCCTGATGAAAATCAGGCTTTTTTTTGTTTCGTACTTTTATTATTACATAAATTAATCCATTTTCGATAGACATTATACTCCTGTTATACTTTAGACGAGTCACTCAATTTAAGTTCGCTAGGTACAATAATTGTTTCTAACTCTAAATCTTCATTTTTAATAGCGTCTATTAATAATTTAGTTGATATTTCACCAATCTTATGTGCTTTTTGATGGATGATTGAGATTTTTGGACTAGATATAAGTTGCGTATGCTCATAACCAAAACCAACCACAGAAATATCTTTAGGGATTTCTTTACCCAGTTTTTTAGCCATATTAATCGCCACAATTCCCGTAATATGATCTATAGAAAGTATAGCGTCAATAGCACTATTGGTTTTTAAATAGTTATAAATTTTCTTTTCAATATCTAGATCTACCGCATGGTCTAATTTTAAAATTTCAGGTTTCAAATTATGATCTTCTAAGGCTTTTGTATAGCCTTCAATTCTTAATTTACCGACGCTCAGTTCTTCAATATTACTTACCAGTAAAATTCGCTTCCGTTTATCGTTTATAATTAAATGTTCTGTTGCTTCGTATACGGACTGAAAGTCATCTACAATTACTTTATTACAAGCAATATCATTTACAACCCTATCAAACATTAAAACGGGTAGCTTACTTTTAATAATATCTTTTATATGGTCCGTTTGATTTTTAACTTGACCCTCTCTTGCTACTGCCATAATAAAACCGTCGACACTACCATTAGAAAGTAACTCTAAACTCCGCTTTTCTTTATGTAGCGTTTCGTTAGACAAGCATACAATGATATCATAACCGCTGCTGTTGGCTGTCATTTCAATACCATGGAGCACTTCTGCAAAAAACGGATTGGTAACTGTAGGTAAAATGACTCCAATAGTTCGCGATTTATTCGTCTTTAACTGCTGTGCGATTCTATTGGGTTTATAATTCAGTTTTGTTGCGAGCTCCTTAACTCTAATTCTCGTTTTCTCACTTATTTCATGACTATCATTTAAGGCCTTTGAAACCGTAGAAACCGATATATTTAAAAGCGCAGCTAATTCTTTAAGTGTTGTCATAATCCTTTTAATTTAAAATAGATAAACTATTTACAAATACAGTTTTCAAAATATAGTATCACTTTTGGCATTATTTTAAAATTTGCTCTAAAGCTTTTTTAGTGTCTATAACTGGCATTTTACATGTACCGTTAACGCAGACATAAATATAGGTGTCACCATCAATAAACTTGTTCTTTAACAGTGGTAAATCACTGTCATTTTGAGCCCCTGAAATTAATGCATTTGGCACAAAACTTTGGTCTAATTCTTTTAATTTATCTTTTGCATTAGATCCTGATATTGCCACCTCATAAAATGGATTTGAATAGTTGAGATATAATACCAACCAATTTGTATATCCTGAAGGCGTCTTTTCTATATCAGAATTTACATTACTAAGCATTTGCTTCGCAAGATCACTATACGTTTTATTTGAATAATAATGACCAAGTTTGAACAAGCTCTCTGCTAAAACCGAATTTGACGATGGTATTACATTATCTAAAACTTCGGTTTTTCTCACTATTAAATTTGAAGCCTTATGATTTGTAAAGTAAAACATACTTGTTTTATCATCGAGGAAATGTGTTATAGCATGATCCATTAATAACTTGGCTGTAGTTAGCCATTCTTCGTTGAATGTCGCCTGATACAGCTCTATGTAAGCCGCAATAGTATGGGCATAATCTTCTGAAAATCCTTCAATTGTAGATTCTCCATCTTTATAATTTCGAAATAAAGCACCATCTGGCTTCATTTGATTCTTTTTTATAAACACGGCATTTTTTATAGCCTTATCTAAATAGCTTTGTTCTCCAAAAACACGGTATGCATCGACATAAGCCTTTAGCATGAGTGCGTTCCAAGAAGTTAATATTTTATCATCTGTTCGTGGTTGTTTTCTAAGACTTCTTATTTGATATAAAGTTGACTTCCAAAATTCGATTTTCACATTTAAATCTGCTAAACTAAGGTCATTATCTTTTACAAATTCTTCGTCCGTTTGTGTTTTGTAGAGAATATATTGATTATTTTCCCACTTTCCGATAGTATTAATATTATAATAGGTTTGAAACAGATCGAAGTCCTCTCCTAATGCATTTTGAAGCTCTTCTTTACTCCATGTGTAAAAAACACCTTCTTCTTGTTTCCCTTCCTCATTTTTACTCACAGCATCTATTGATGAATAAAAACCACCTTCTGCGTGTGTTAAATCTTTGTCTATAAAACGAAGTGTTTCCGTTACAATAGTTTTAAAATTGTCATTTTTGGTAAGCTGATATGCTTTTGAATATAAGCTAACCAACTGTGCATTATCATAAAGCATTTTTTCAAAATGTGGTACATGCCATTTTTGATCTACCGAATAGCGCGAAAATCCACCACCTATTTGATCGTAAATGCCTCCGTTTGCCATTTTACACAAACTGGTCATTACAAATTCTTGCAACTCTTTATCATTATTCTGAAAACCATACCTCAATAAAAAATTCAAATTAGTCGGCATTGGAAACTTAGGTGCATTTTTTTGTCCACCGTTTTTAAAATCTAATGTATTTTTTAATTGATTGACAATCGGTTTAAATTGTGTTTTATTAAAAGGAATCCGTTCTTTATTGACGACAATCAAATCTGAACGCTTTAATCCTTCAGTAAGATCTTCAGCGTAAGCAATCACTTTATCAGGATCATTTTTATACAAACGGGACATATCTTCAAGAATTTTTGTCCATTGTTTCTTACTGAAATAGGTTCCTCCAAACACTGGCCTTCCATCTGGCAGTGTAATACAGTTTAGAGGCCAACCTCCGCTTCCGGTCATTAGCTGAACGGCATTCATATATATTTGGTCTATGTCTGGTCGTTCCTCTCTGTCTACCTTAATATTAATAAAGTTTTCATTCATCAATTTTGCCACAGAATCATTTTGAAAGCTCTCCTCCTCCATAACATGGCACCAATGACAAGCCGAATACCCTACCGAAATCACAATCAATTTGTTTTCTTCTTTGGCTTGATTTAAAGATGTATCATTCCATGCTTTCCAGTCGACAGGATTGTAAGCATGTTGCAACAAATAAGGACTGGTTTCATTGATTAAATCGTTAGACTTAGGTGATTCCTTACCGTGTGTTGCAGAACTTTTGCTTTTAGAACAGCTAACAACAACCATAAAAATTAATATGAAATAAATAATCTTTTTTAACATCACTCTGATTCACCTCTAATTTAAATCTAAAAATAAGCATCTCAATATTACTAATAAAAAAAAGCGTGTTTATAATTTATAATAAACACGCTTTTTGGTAATTCTAAAATGTTGCTATTAATCTTATTCTTTAATAAGTTTAACTGTTTTAGAACCGTTAACTCCTTCAATTCTTGCAAAATAAATACCAGATTTGATATTCGCTGTGCTAATCTCAACATTGTTTGCATTAGGCGTTAAAGCAGAAACACGCTTCCCTAAAACATCAAATACCGATACAGAAGTAATTGTTGAATTACTCTCAATATTCCAGTTGTTTCTTGTTGGATTTGGATATACTTTGAAATTTGTTGTTGCAAAGTCGTCAGTACTTAAGTTGTTATTGTGTAAATATAAGTTATCATAATACACAGTACCTAAATCTGAAGTAATAACAAATTGCACTAAATCACTACCATCTACACCGTTAATTGTTGTAAATGCTGATAGCGGTAAATCTATAGAAATCCAAGTTCCTGGATTAGTTGCAGGAAGAATATTTGCATTAGTAGCTGAATATTCTAAAGCACCTGCTTCAGCAGCACCACCTTGCCAATCTGAAAATTTAAAATTAAAACTCTTATCCATAGTATCTGAGTCTGTCCAAATATCCATGTGGAAGAAACCGAAACCAGTAGCATCAAATCGTCCTGTTATAAATTCAACACCCTCACAACCTAAACCAGTAATCTTCTTTGTTGGCACACCTTCGATCATAACCTCTGTAGTTGTAGCTGGACACCACGTTGTATCAAAAGTATCGACAGCGATATCAGTATAAGCACTACTAAATATAGACCTTACATTCTCTGGAGATCTAGCTGGTTGGCTAGGCGCTGCAGTTGCAGGTTCTGGATCGGGAGCTACTGTTGCTGGGATACCAGCGACATTATCGAAAAACACTGTTCTCGCTATTGCTGGATCTATAAAATTAGACGTAGTGGTATCCCAATTTGGAAAAACAACGAAAGCCGTGTAAATACCATCAGCAATTGGTTTTCCTTCTAAAGAAGTATCAAATGTCGCCGTTAAGGTTGCCCAAACACCACCACCTGGGTGTGTAACAACAGCAGAAGCTTCATTATTTACAGTACCAATAACTCTTACTAACATAGAAATAGGAGTTGTAGAATCAGAATAAACATCTATTTCCATAGTTCTATCTGATGGCGACGCTTGTGTTAAATCTACAGGTTCAGATAATGTAACATTAGCACCTTGCCAAATATTACCACCTGCACCAGCTATAATCTGTGCAACCATACCATTTGTTCCACCCGAAGCCGGATCTGCAACTATACCTGCAGAGACGCCATTACCGAAGCCTCCATCAATACCGCCTGCCTCGAAATCTTGAACCACGGTTACTTGTGCATATCCTAATGACGAAATCAAAAGAATCATTAAAAATGTAATTTTTTTCATAATTTTTATTAGTTTATTGTTTATTGTTGTTAAATATCGCAACTCTTCAAGCAATCTCATAATAATACACCTATACAAAAACCATACATTACCAAATAAAAGAACTAAATCAAGGCTCAAATAATAATTTAAACTGTTGTTTTACAAGTAATTAAATACAGTATATGAACCATGTATTTACAAATAGCCACAATACAATACTTAAATTACTATTTTTCTATAAAAAGTGTAGGTGTAGAATTATTATTTGTGACAAAAATGAAATTGTTATTTCTGGTATTGATTTTATTTATACTTCGACTATCCTCAGGTATATAAAAACCACTTTTTTTAGGTGAAACAAAACTAAAGTTATTATGACCATCACCTAAAAGTACTGCTCCAAACCCAGCATCATAACGCGTGGTTTCAACCTCAACACCATAATGATTTCCGACCGTTATAATATCTAGATTTCCATCCTGATTAATATCTAATACTAAACTTGATTTAATAGGTGCTACTTGCGCCTCATTAGGTAATCTTTTTATGCTAAGCTGACCATTTTCATTAATTAGAATGATACTTTCAAAACTCTCAATGTCATAGACCGTTGCTTCATCCACTTTATCTTCCGGAAGGATGTCAATCAATTTAGACGATGCAAAACTGTGATAATCCTCAAATTTTTCAGCTACATAAGGCATTTGTTGACTTGTACATTCTCTACCACGCATTGGTACATAGTCATTTTTATAAAACTTAGCAAAAACGATATCGTTAGTACCATTATCATCAAAATCATTGGCATAGACTTTAAAAGGATGTTCTTTAGTGGCTTTAAATTTATTGTTTTTACCAAGATTACCTACAATATAATCGTCATCACCATCGCCATCTAAATCGCTTGCTGTAATAGACCACCAAATTCCGCGAGTACCTTTTAAACCATAACTGCTGGAGGTGTCCTCAAATTTACCTTCATCATTTTCTAAAATCACAATTTCCATCCACTCGCCTACAATCATTAAATCTTCGTCGTTATCGTTATCGATGTCTGTAAAAACAGCATCCGTAACCATACCCAAATTTACTAATGCAGGCGCATTAGCTTGAGCTGCTTTTTTAAATTTTCCATTTTCATTTAGCAATATATAACTCGTTGCTGGATGCGGATATTTTCCTGAAATTAGTCTTGTACCTACAAATAAATCTAAATCTCCATCATTATCAATATCTGAGGCTTTTACACATTGCGAACTTTGATAGATTGAAGGCAAAGCGTCTTCATTTATTTTAAAATTGCCAAATCCGTCATTGATATATAGCCTGTCTTTTAATTCTTTTCTACCCCTTTGATATTCGCTACCACCACTTGCGATATACAAATCTTTATCATTATCTCCATCAACATCTATAAATAGGCATCCTAAATCCTCAGAAGCTTTATGAAGCTCCCACGGTTGCGATATACTTTTAGAGAAAGTTCCATCTGTATTTTGCACATACAATTTACCACTTTGCCCAACTGCTCCACCAATAAAAAAGTCTTCTAAACCATCTCCGTTAATATCTGCTATGGCCGTAAATGGTCCGTTTTGAGCTATATTATGAGGTAATAAAATTTCTTCTGTAAACTCATCGAATTTATTTTCTTTGTGTACAAAATCTATCCCAAGTTCCGTTGGTTTTAATTGTGTTAAAAATAACGAGGTATTATCTGTTGATACATCAATCTTAATAGCATCACTATATTTTGCTACAAGCACATGATTTGCGGTTACATTTTTAAATTGATTCACCTTTCCATCGGGCCAAACAACCTCTACTTTTTCTACTTCAATATCTTTTCCTAGACCAAATAACATCCCATGTGCCACCGAAGATAAAAACCCTCGTGTCACAGAATTTTCTACGACTTGTGTTTTTCCGTTGTTATAAATAATCGCCTTTGCTCCAATACCGAATTTATTTTTTCCAGCACCTTCAACATTTATTTTTAAGAAATTTCCAGTGGCTTTATTTTCAAAGACAAACGCCTCAGCATCAATATTATTGGTTACAATGTCTAAATCACCATCATTATCTAAATCACCATAAGCCATACCATTAGAAAAACTTGGTATATCAAAACCCCAATCTTTAGTTACTTTTTCGAACTCGAGATTACCCTTGTTTCTAAACACATAATTAGAAACTGCAACAGATGGCGTATTTACACTAAATTCAAATAATTCCTCCGCAGTTGTACTTTCACTTAATTCTGTAACTAAACGTCTTGCGTCATTGTTATCGATGTCTTTTTTAATACCGTTAGAAATTAAAATATCTTTCCAACCATCATTATCTAAATCTACAAGTAAGCTCGCCCAGCTCCAATCTGTATTTGAAATACCAGCAAGGTTAGCTATATCAGAAAACACACCTAAGCCTGAATTAATTTGTAATGTATTCGTCATATATTGATAACTAGCCGTTGTTTCCACTAAATCCGTAAAGACTTTAGAGTTCATGGAGGCCATGTTCATTTTAGATCTGTAGTGATCTTCAGGTGTCATATCTGTAGTAATTAAATCAATGAGACCATCGTTATTAATATCACCAGTATCTGAACCCATACTGTACTGTGAAATATGCTTTAACTTTTCTTTAGTCACATTTTGAAATGAACCGTCACCATTGTTATAATACATTATATCAGGCTCATTATAATCGTTGGAAACATATAAATCTACAAATCCATCTCCATTAAAATCTGATGCATTAACACTTAAGCCATAAGCCATATCTTGTGATATGCCAGCTTCTTTTGACACATCTTTGTATCTACCATTGTCATTTCTGTACAATCGGTCTTTAAAGAATTTGAATTGTTCTTGTGGAATTTTATTAATTAATAGTAATTTTTTATCTGCAATTTGATTGACTTGATACATGTCTAAATCACCATCGTTATCCATATCAAAAAACACAGCTTGTGTGGAAAAACCCACATCTGCCAAACCATATTGAATGGCAGATTCTGTAAAGGTTAAATCTTGGTTATTAATATAAAGTTGATTTCTTCGGTCTTCAGTTTTTTCTGAATAGCCATTTCTACTGACATAGATATCTAAATAGCCATCAGCATTAACATCTGCCATAGTCACTCCCCAAGTCCAACCAGAATTAATGGCTGTCTTCGATTTTTTGGTGATATTTTCAAATTCAAAATTGCCTTTATTTAAGTATAATCGGTCTGCTACTTGATTGCCCCCAAAAAATACATCTGGCAAACCATCGTTATTTATATCTCCGATTGCCACACCTGAACCTACATAAATTTGACTGTAATAATAATGATTGAAATAAGTAGATTCATTAATCGTATTACTAAAGTCTATACCTGTTTTTTCAGAAGGCAATAAATTAAACCCACCAACCAATTCTTCTGGAAACAGATTTCGCTCTGGTGAATCGTTGCATGTAAACAAACAAAAAGAAATAGCAGCAATTGCTATCATCTGAAAATTTATTTTTTTCATTTTAATTTCAAAATTAGAATTATAAAGATACCAATTTATAAAAACAAGTGTTTACACTTTAACAATCAAAAACCCACAACTTGCAGCCATGGGTATTAAATTATATGATACGGTTGTATTTAAGTTTTAGAACTTCAAATTTTCGTGTTTATCCCAAAGTCCCCAATAAGCACCTACATCTCCTTCATCACCTGTTTTCCATGACTCATCAAATGAAGAGAAATAAAAAATTGGTATGTCATTTTGTTTGGTCCAATTGATGGTGTCTATAAAATATTTCATTGCTGACTCAGGCGATGCAAATGCTCCTTTAAGACCACCACCTTCACTTGGCCAACCTGTTTCAGTAATAATTATAGGTTTGCCTTGAGCGGCATCCACCACTTGACCGTACATGGCTTGCATATGACCCAATGCATAATCGATTGGACAACCCTCCCAATATGGATAAAGGTTGGCTAAAATGATATCTGAATGTTCTACTAGTTCTGGATGACGCGAAAATTCATAATACGCATCCACATAACCCACAGGAATATTTAAACCTTTAAGCGCTTCTTTAACACGTTTTATATAGCCTAATAAGTCTTCCAAAGACAAATCATTTCGGTATAAAACTTCATTACCTACAGCTGCAACATCAACATTACCAGCTTTGGCGAGTGCTATTAAGCCTTCAATTTCTTCTTCGTTAGCGTCTTTATCATCACTTAACCAAGCACCAACCAAGGTTGTTAAGCCATGCTTTTTTGCCGCAACAGGAACGTGCTCGTTTCCTTCTATACATGAAAATGAACGCACTGCTTTAACATGAGGCTTCAATTTTTTAATACGACGCTCAACTTGTTCAAAGCTGATATCATCACCTGGCTCTTGGCCATCTTCATACATACTAAAACATATGCCATGAAATTCATCGTTTATGGTTTGACGCCAAATATTTTTTAATTCTTCAAATGAATGCTTAGAAGCGTCAAGACCATGTGTTGTAATTTGGCTGTAGGCTTTAGGTTTGTAATAGGATTCCTCTCTGTATGACATGGTATATTGGTTTGGTGGTTTATTAATTATATTTCAAATTCTCATCTTTATCCCAAATTCCCCATCGTGCGCCTAATTCTCCTTCGACACGCACTTTCCAAGACTCGTCAAACGATGAAAAGTGGAAAATCTCAACTTCGGCATGGTCTGCCCATTCTTGCGATTGTATAAAGTATTTCATGGCATTAATTTTAGATGGATGTGCATCTTCATTGGCGGCACCTTGACTTGGCCAACCTGTCTCTGCAATGACTACTTTTTTACCTTTTGCTACAGTAACCGTAATGGCATGCATTTCTCTTAGATGTTGTAATGCATCTTCTACACTAAAACCTTCCCAGAATGGATAACAATTGGCTAAAATAATATCGACAGCATCCACTAAATTTGGTCGTTTATAATATTCGTAATAGGTATCAACATAGCCAACGGCAACATCAAAACCAGATAAGGCTTGTTTTACTCTGTTGATATAGACTATTAATTCGTATTCCGTAACATCGCCACGAAGTAAGACCTCGTTACCAACTGCTGCCACATTTATGACACCTGTTTTTGCTAATGCAATTAATGCTTCTATTTCTTCTTCGTTACGTGCTTTATCTTCACTAATCCATGCACCTGCAATAGATTTTAAACCCTTATCAAAAGCCACTTTTGGAATGAGCTCATTACCTTCAGTACAGGAGAAAGAACGTATCGCTTTGGTGAATGGAGAAATGACATCCATACGTCTTCTAATTTGACTTTCTTGCAAAATATCTCCAGTGTCTTGCCCTTCAACATAAGGACTAAAACAGAGACCACATAAACCTTCATTGAGTTTTTTATTGAATAACGCTTTAAGCTCTTCTATACTTTTATTACTAAGATCTAGACCTTGGTAAGCACTCAACTTAAAATCACCATCTAAAACAGAAATTAAATTCCCTGAGCCATAAGCTGAGGATATTTCTTTGGTTTTAATTTTAGTTTTACGTTTTTCTAACTCAGCACTAATTTCTAAGGCACGTTCTTCTGTTAAGTCATAATCTTTCATCACGTAAATAGCGATTAATGTACCAATAATTGGAAATGCAGAAAAGAAAATACGCAAACCTGTTACAGCACCATCGGGTTGCACTGGTAAATCTGGATCAAAACCTACAGCAAGCATTATCAGTCCACTTAGTCCACCAGCAATGGCAAAACCAAATTTAACCATCCACCAATAAATAGCTCCGAAAATGCCTTCGCGTCGTTGTCCAAAGTTCAGTTCATCCAAATCACAGACGTCTGCTGTCATTGACATCATTAAAGTAAATAAGGCACCTATGCCAAAAGAGAAAAATGGCAATGCAAATAACACGATATAAGGTTTACCAGGAATAAACAAAAACCATAATAGAATATAGCCTATAATTGAAATACTCTGAGAAACGATAAACGCTTTCTTTTTTCCTAGTGATTTAGACATTTTAGCCACTATAGGTATTACTAAAAATGTAGTTACTAATGCACCTACACTGCCAAAAAGCGTTG
Source organism: Winogradskyella sp. (assembly GCF_045105575.1). Lineage (GTDB taxonomy): Bacteria > Bacteroidota > Bacteroidia > Flavobacteriales > Flavobacteriaceae > Winogradskyella. The sequence continues at coordinate 26,142 of NZ_JBGCDQ010000023.1, forward strand.
GCCAAATCCAAGAACCCTCTTCACCTGTAACTCCATTAAACAAATAATATACAATAATGAAAAACGAAAAACCTGCTACAGTATTAAAGGCGTTAAAAATGAAAAATGTTGAAATACATAATTTTCTAAATTGCTCAATTCGGAAGGCTTCTTTAAACCCTTTTAAAATCTCTTTTAAGCTGCTACCAATAGTCTTTAAATTTAAAGGTGCATAATCTTCATTTAAAGTTGATTCACTTTTTATAAAAAATGCAGGTACCATGGCTAAAAGCATGCAAACAAGTCCGACCCAAATGGCTAATTCTCTTACCGCTTCTTCCGCTGATGGAAACCAACTTTCGTCGTACATAATGACCCAAAACCAAGGTGCAATCACCCAAGCCCATTGCCCAATCCATTGCGCAACGGCCATAATATTTGTGCGCTCATGAAAATCGTCACTCATCTCATAGCCCATAGCTACGTAAGGGACACTAAAAATTGTCAGGCCTAAGTAAAACACTAACGACCACAATAAAAAATAAATAAAGTTATATTCTAAGCCACTATCTTTATAAAGTTGCCACATGAGTATGTAAGAAACACCCATAATAACGGCTCCAAGAAATACATAATGGCGTCGTCTTCCCCATTTTGATTTTGTGTTATCTGAAATAAAACCCATAATTGGATCTGTAATTGAATCGAATACACGAGGCAGAAAAAATAGAACAGAATATGCCCAAGTAGGAAAACCGAGATTTTGAATTAAAACCACCATAAATATCCCTAATGCAGCTGGGAACATTTGATTAGCTAACATTCCCAAACCAAAGGCCACTTTCTGACCCATAGGAACTTTATTTGTGGATTTAGACATATTAATTTTCGTTTTTTAGTTAGTTAAATTATGATTGCGGAATCACGATGGTTTGTATCGCTTGTGCGTTAATATTAAGGCTTATAAATTTATCGTTTAAATTTAAAGTAAAATTCTTTGGTGTGTATCCTTCATTAAACATAACCACAGCAATAGATCCATCCGGATTTTGCGCCGCAGTTACCATTAAGTCATCATCTGTTTTATTTACACCTATTACTTTAGCTTCGGGTCTAATATACTTACTAAAATGAGACATGGTATAATACAATGGTGTTAAATACACCTCATCTGCATCTGGATCTACAATGATTGGTGCAACACACCAATTTTTAAACCAATTTGGTCCGCCTTGTCTATCTAATACCATATTCCAATCGACCCAACCATCTACCCAATTATTTAGACAGCCAATAATATCTCTAGCATATCTATTTACTGGTGCATATTTAGGATGTAGATGCTTATCTTTTTCTGGTGCCCAATCCCAGCCCCAATCTGTAGCCTCTTTTTTCCAATACCAAGCATCATCTTGCCATTTAGGGATTTCGGAATCTACGCAAGCTTCTGTTTGAATTAGGTATTTTTCTGGTGCTTTATTGTGCGCGTATTGTAATTCTTCTGGAAAATAATCGAATGTACTCGCGTACCAGTGAACTGCTGTACCATCAAAATATTTTGAAGTTGCCTCATTTTTGTATTGAGAATCTACCCATTCTTTTAAATGCTCTCGGTTTTGATCGTAGCCTAAAATTTTTATATCGCCTTTGCCATCAGCTTCTAATTTTGGACCTAAATGATTCATAACAAAATTGGTCATTTCATCTGGTGTGAAATGCATACTTTCCCAATTTTTATCGTTACCCAAAGGTTCATTTTCTACAGTAAAACCCCAAATATCAACACCTTTAGCTTTATATGCATCAACATATTTAGAAAAAAACAAAGCCCAAGTATCATTATATTCTGGCAATAATTTTCCACCTCTCCAATCTTTATTGTCTTTCATCCAAGGTGGTGCTGTCCATGGTGAGCTGATTATTTTAAAGCCGTCTTGCGAAACTTCCATGGCTTCTTTAATCATAGGAATAATATCATCACGATCTTCATCAATCGAGAAGTGCTCTAAGGTTTTATCTCCTTCAACTGGTGCGTAAGAATAATTAGTCAGTGAAAAATCACAAGAATTCATGTGAGTTCTTGTTAAGGAGTATTTTGCTCCGCTTTCTCCAAAATAGGCTTCAATAATCTTGGTACGGTTTTCTTTACCAAGTCTATTTAGTAACGACGCTGATGCCTCTGTAAATGAACCTCCAAAACCTGTTATGGTTTGGTGTTTTTCTTCAGGCAATAATGTAACGATTGAAGCTGAATCTACTGTTGTAAACTCAATAATCCTTGTTAGTTTATTACCACTTGCTGATGTCTCGTAAACTTCAACTTTCAATTTTTCTTCTTTTTGGTTACAACTTATTAGCATGATTACAAAAAGAACGCATAGAATAGACGTATTTATTTTCATGTATTTATTTATTAATTCGATTTTTTGGCTGCTATTTCTGCTTCGGTTGGAGGCACTAAAACATCCTTCATTAAAGCATCTTTATCTCCGCTATATGTTTTTGTAATTGGTTTACCATTTCTAGTTAAGCCTTTAAAAATTCCTTTATCAACCGCATTCCATAAGGCGTATTTTGCATATCCTTCAACTGTAAATAGTCCAAAGTGATTTTCTGAGCCTTGAGGATTGTTTGCATCTTTCCACGGTTCGTCAAAACCTGAAAAGTAAAAACAAGCGATGTTATTTTTATTGGTCCAATCTCTAATTAACTCATGGTATTTACCTTCTTTATATTCATCTGTAGCTTTAGAACCGTTAGGCCCATAAAAACTATTAGATACAGTTGCCCAGCCAGTTTCACCGATATGAATAGGTTTATTAGCACCAATGCTTTTCATATACTTAGAAACACTGTTGTATTGTGATTTGGCATATTCTAACGAACGGTCCATAGCCGCATCAATTTTTTCAATATCGCTTAATCCTACTTCATTATCACGCACTCCCCAAAACGCAGGATTGTAATGTGTATCGTGCATTGGGTAGGTATGCATAGAGATAAAATCTACAGCAATAATTAGTTTATTTAGATCGTCATTGTGATAACTTTCGTCTCCACCTCCCCAAGATGCAAAATTATCTGAGCTAGTAATCCATAAATCTTCAGGTAATTTTCCTGACTTTTTTAAATCTTGTAAATAATTCACCCATTTTAAAATGATATGTGGTTGCACAAAATATTGCGCCTGCCAAGTCACCATGGCTTCATTTCCGACAGCGATTACTTTCACAATATCTGGAAATTCAGCAGCCAAAGCAACAGCCATTTCAATTTCCTTTGCATTACTTTCATTGCCTTGTGTGTGATCTGGTACTTGATCTGAAAATGCATCTTTACAATTTATCCAAACGCCAAGCATGACGTACATTTCAAAATTTTCGTCCTCTTTTTTTAATTCTGAAATAGCTTTTACAACGTTAGAAGCATGTGGTAAATGTAATTTATACGTACGAAGAATTCCAACTCCCATTGCAGACAAGAGCTTCATATCTTCTTTTAACTCTTCAATAGTAGGCTCTACATCATGGTCTACATCTCTATAACCACCATAAGACATGGCTAAATAATTAGGATTGCCTAAAATCTCTTTTGCTGTCATTTTCTTCTTGACTTCTGTTACCTTTTTCGATTTTGAATTCTGATTACAAGACCACATGACTACTGATAGCATTGCAATTACAAAAATAGAGTTACTCAATTTCATGATTTCACTTTATTAATTCTACAAATTCTTAATTTTATAACAACCAACTCAATCCTTATCTAATGTTTCATTGGTGGTACTAAAACATGCGGCATTAAATCTTCTTTTTTTCCGTTGTATGTTTTTGTAATTAAATTTCCGTTTCTTTTTAAGCCTTCAAAAACACCTTTATCTACTAAATCCCATATTGGATATTTGGCTTCTCCATTAATCTTGAATAAGCCAAAATGATTTTCTGAACCTTCAGGATTGTGCGCATCTTTCCATTTTTCGTTAAAGGCTTCAAAATAAAAGCATGTAATACCTTCACTGTTGGTCCAATCGCGCATTAATTTATAATACACACCTTGCTTGTATTCATCCGTTGCCTTAGAACCTTTATCGCCATAAAATCCGTTAGATACACTTGCCCAACCTGTTTCACCTATATGCACTGGTTTATCAACACCAAGGCTTTTCATATAATCTACAGTGCGTTTATATTGATTTTTAGAAAATTCAACTGCACGTTTCATAGCATTATCAATCTTTTCAATTTCTGAAAGTGAACTCTCCTCTTGAGGAATTCCCCAAAATTCTGGATTGTAATGTGTGTTATGATAAGGATAGCTGTGCACCGAAATATAATCTACCGCTTTAATTATATCTTCTAAATCTTTAACGTGATACAACGGATCTCCGCCTCCCCAAGATGCAAAATCATCTGAACTGGTCACCCAAAGATCTTTAGGTAATTGATTGTTCTTCTTTAAATTTTGAAGGTGATTTACCCATTTCAATATCACATGTGGCTGAACGTAATAGCTTGTTGCCCACTTTACCATAGCCTCGTTTCCGACAGCCAACACTTTTACAATGTCTGGATACTTATTAGCTAAAGCCACAGCTCTGTTTATCTCATTAGGATTATCTAAACTTTCCTCCTCGTGATTTGGCATTTGATCCGTCCAAGCATTGAGACAATCTATCCAAATACCGAGCATCACATACATTTCGAAATTTGAATCTTCGCGTTTAAGTTCACTGATAGCTTCTAAAATATTTGATGCATGCGGTAATGGTTCTTGAACATTATAGGTTCTAATAATCCTAATGCCCATGGCAAATAAGATTTTTAAATCATTTTTTAGCTCCGTAATCGAAGGCTGAATACTTCGCGTTTTTGCTCTGTAACCTCCATACGAAATTGCTAAATAATCTGGATTTCCTAATATATCTTTAGCCTTCACTTGTTTTAATTTTTAGCTTAAAAGCTTTCGCTTTTTTGCTAATTCAACATCTTATATCGTAAATAACTTTTGTTTTTATTCTGAATCTATAGTTATGCGTATTCAACTTTTATTTTAAATCGTCTTGCTTAATATGCACTCTAATTTCTGTAATCTCACCTAATCTTTTAAATACAGATTCACTCAGCGTTTCATCTAAAGTTAAGCCTGGAAACATTGTTGAAATACCATTATGTTTTACTTCGATTCCATTTTTATCTGAAATTTTATACACTGTTGGAACTTGGCAATACGTAAAAGCAAGTTCTCCTTTGGTGAGTTCAATCTGCGCTTTTTCACCTTTAACGTTGACGTAATTAAATGTTTTGGCTTCGGTTAAAAATTCTTCTCTTCGCATCATGCGCGCATCGTAGTATAATTTACCATCTTCGACATAAATACCTAATTCACCAAATCTACTTAAGATATCCTCTTTTACCTGACCTGTCATACCTGGTTGTTGTGCACCTTTTCCGCCTGGTGTATGCGAATACGGATCTGTTGGAAATGCTCCATACAATGATGGAGATTTATGCACACCAATACCTTCGTTTATTTCGTAATAGTGCTCTAATAAGCGTCCTACAACTTCGTCACTTTCATTATCTCTAATGGCTTTGATGCAACATTCTTGCACTGCCAAAAGCAGTTTAGATACCATGTGCCAATATATAGAACCTAATCCTTCATAACCAAAGAAGGTACCAGAACGTCCTGTAAATGCTTTATGGTTAAATACACCTTCGAAAGTTTTTAGCAACAGGCTTCTTTCCTTTTTAACAAGATCGCCATATTTAGAATCTTCTAAAACCGTTAAAACGTCTTTTAGGCTATTGGCATTATTAAAACTTCCATTGAAATGACAATCCCCATCAACCGCTTTTACTATGATTTGCGTGTTACCATCTTTGACTAACTGTGATAGTAATTCAGAATTTTTAACTGCTGATTTCGGAATGGTATTCTTTTCAACAAAACGCGATAATTCTTTGTTTGGATATAATATATAACTGTATTGATCTGCTCTAAATAGCGCACTACTCTTAAGACCATCTAACAATTCTAAACATGCTTTTGAAGAGATGTAACCTGAACTTAAGGCTGCAACTTGTCCTTCTAACATTTCCGATAAATAGGACACCGACACTTCGTCATCTCCATTAATAGTCATAAGATTATATGCATGATACATATTATCGTCGCGCTTATTAGCATCAATGGTATGATCTATATATTTTAACGTTACGCTTACAAAGTCTTGTAAATGCTCTAAAGAAATTTTTGCTTTTTTACCTGTAAATGCGTTGTCGTATACTGTGGTTCTAAAATCACTACCAGCGGTTCCTAAACCATCTAAAATCGTTTTTCTATCAACATCTGAAACTTTGCCAGATAGCACAGATTTATTAGTCTCTAAGGTTTTCACCACTCCATTGAAAAACACTAATAGTTCTTCTGAAATTTCAGTATGATTAATTTCGGCTTTGTTAACGACTTCTTGGAAGAAGCTTAAGAAACGACGTAAGTAATAAAGCGTAACCATAGAGACTCCGTTTCCTACTAGCGCATTATTGGCATCGTTCCACTCAGGTCGCTGTGTATTTAACCAAATACCTGCTTCTGGAATGAAATTAGATACTTTTGCCAATACTGTGGCTAATATTTTTTCAATAAAGTTAACTTTACAGATAAACGAATTTTCGTCTCTTAGCAAAGCTCCATCAGCACCTAAACGTTCTCGTTCTTCTCTAATTTTTTCATCTAGAGGTAAATCAAAGTCAATGGTGTCTTTTGGATTATTAAGTGTGTCTTGATAGCTCTTTATTTTGTAAGGTACGTTGGCATAAACAAACAAGTCATCATTAAAATAACTTGCTAATTTACCAGGTTTATGATCTTCAATAAACTCTAAAAACTTTAATAAATAGATGATTTGGTGATCTCCCCAATACCCAATGTAAGACCAAGGATCGTCTGGTTCAATGGCTTCCCAATCGAATCCACCTTTTGTGACTCTGTAGGGATTGTAACCATCAAAAGTGGTTGCGTTTAAGAACTTGTGAATCATGCTCTCAATAAACTCAGGATATGAATGTGCCAATGCTTCCCAGTTTTGAAAGATATCTCTCCAGTTACCCTCGTAATCTAAGATTTTAGAACCGTCAATTTCGCTACGTGTGTTAATTGAAAACTTATTCCACGGGCGACTTGGATCTCCATGACGACGGCTAAATTTTAATGGCATGTACTCTAAACACAACCTCTTAAAGTTTTTATCATCACTTTGGTGTGCGATTTCTTTTAAATTAGCAATGGTAAAAACGTCTGGCAAACTATTTAAAACGGCACCCGCTTTAGCGTAAACTTTCTTATTGGCTCTAGATAAATAATTGCTAAAATCCCATTTCTCGATTTGATAATTTTCATCAAAAATACCACCACGCATAATATTGAATAAGGTATTTGCGAAATGACGAGTATCTTTAGAGGTATCGGCCGTTAACTGTAATCCATCAGAAGAGGCGTTTAAATTAATTAAGTTTTGTGTGCCTTTTTCTATGTTTTGATTCACTAAAGTTTCAAGGTTTTTCTCATTTTGTATTTTATGAGAAATACTTGCTATTGCTGCATGATCGTAATTTACATTGGTAACAATCATCCATTCTTTAGATGCATTTGCTTTAAGTTGAAGGGTTGTATTTAAAAAATAAGCTCCTTTTTCAGCTTTTACATCGATTTCTTCCTGAATGTCTTGTCCCCGTCTAAAGTTTTTTAATTGTATCGAAGACAACAGGTACTTAGGGTTATCTAATCCTAAAGACCAAACAACATTTGCTTTTAAGGCTTCACTAGGTTCTGCTTTATCAACGATAATTGCACTTAATGCAAAAATACCGAGACCTGAATCTTTTTCTAGTTCACTCTTCTTATAAGCATCCACCAAATTACTCGCTCGGTTTTGTAAATCTGAACCAACACCAGAAGGGATAATATTTTGAATGCCATCTAAAACTTCAATCGCTATAGTAGCATTACCATTATTTATAAGCTTCGATTTTTTAACAAAGCCAAATTCATTACTAGAATTCCACTGATATCTGAAGGCTAATTGTAAATCGTGATTCACCTCTTCAAAAATCACCTTGTTTCCGTAGGTGTTTTTATAGAGATTTCTCGTGGTATGCTGTAACCCATCATATCTTAAAGAAAACGGTTCCCAAATGTGTATTTTATCATTTTGTTTAACTCTAAATATGGATTTGCTCCCAGTAATTTCAGCAGATTCTGTAATCTTGTCATCTGTATAATATGGAAATATAGCATTTTCAGAATTTTTTCGTCCTGCGGTTAATCCGCCATTACTCGATATAAACATCCAGTGATTTGAATCACTTACGATACTCATAAAAAATGGACGCATTTCATCATTGTTAGTGATCTTGAAATAAGATTCGTTTTCAATGTGAACTTGTTCTAATGTTACATTACTATTTAGTGCTTCGTTATTCGTATTCTTTGTCATCTTTGGTCGATAAGCTTATTGGTAAATATTTTAAACTGTACTAAAGTAAACTTTAGATATGCTTAAAAAAGGTCGAACACATAGTCTCGACCTTTTATTTAATAAAATTTTTATTTGTTAGTTATATACACGCACATAGTCCACATACATTTTTTGTGGAAATACGGTTGCACTATTTGGAGGACCATCAAAAGCACCACCTACAGCAACATTTATAAGCATATAATATTCTCTGTCATCATCTAAAACCCATGTACCACCTTCTGGCATATCTTCTGGAGTAATTTGATTATACAATACGTTATCTACATAAAAGTTAACATAACCTGGACCCCATTCTACTCCGAAGATATGAAACCCTGTATCGAAGCGGTCATTTACTAAATCGTATTCCTTGAGTAGCGCATTTCCAGCAGAATAACCAGGACCATGAATCGCTCCACTTATTTTGGTTGGTTTTGAACCTGCCAATTCCATAACATCTATTTCACCACATTGTGGCCATGTATTGGTATCACAGTCGTTACCTAAAAGCCAAAATGCTGGCCAAAGTCCTTTTCCCCAAGGTAGCTTTGCTCTCATTTCAAAACGGCCGTATTTGGTTTCGAATAAATCTCTTGTAACTAATCTTGCAGACGTATAAGATGCTCCTTGAAATGATTCTTCACGAGCAGTTAATACTAACATGCCGTCTTCTACAATGACGTTTTCTGGTCTGTCCGTATAATATTGTAATTCATTATTTCCCCATCCAGGTAATCCAACTTCTGATCCATTACCAAGGTCATAACCCCAAACCGTAGGATCTGGTGCGCCATCTACATTAAACTCTTGAGCGAGAATTAAATTATTTAAGGTTGTTACTTCTTGTGTTTCGTCTGGATTACAACTAAAAACAACTAACAAAGTGGACACTAAAAGAAAACTAATAGATAAGTACAAGTTAGATTTTTTTAGAATAAACAACTTTTCTTTAAGAGAAGTTGCTTTCATTTTATTTTGATTTTTATCATTCATTGCTTATGCTCTTTTCTGATTCTTATTAATTATAAAAATATATATTATCTACAAAAAGTGTTCCTGCTGGTGCATTCACCAAAATTATCTGTGCTAAGTTATCTCTATTTAAAAGACCAGTAAAGTCAGACAAGTTAAGGTCGTAAGAAATCCATTGATCGGTAGCTGTTACACCTAAATTAACTTCATGTTCGGTATCATCTCCTCCGCCAAAAGATCCGTCTGCTCCGAAATCAACTAACTTAATTTTAAGCTCATTAGCATCTGGAGACCACACATCTAAATGCAGCGTTGTTGTTGCTGACGCATCAATAATATTAGGCCCAAGAAATTCTAGCCCAGTAAAATCTAAATTACTATAACTTAACACCTCATTTGAAGCAAATGTGTCTACGGATAAAATTGAACCACTATCAAAATTGTTAAGACCATCATTAGCAACATCCGTATAAGCATCACTAAACACAGAAATTACACTATTAGTTACTTCATCCTCCGTTGGAGCGTCTGGCGCGGTCGTTGGACCAACCACAACCACAGGGTCGCGATAAAAATAAATATTATCTAAATAGAAGTTCCTCAACGTTGCAAAATTTATATTTTCGTAAATAATAAGCCCTAGGCTACTTCTGTCTGCTAAACCTGTTAATGGAAACTCAAATGTCATCCATTGATTAGCTACAACCTGAGATGAATTGATGAAAAGTTGTTGTCTAGTATCATCACCACCACCATCAACTTGGTCAGCCCCAAAATTCACAACTGAAATTAGAAAGTCAAAATTCGCAGGTACTTCACCAGGAATATACATATTGACATGTAAATTACCGTGATCAGTGGCATCGACTGTTGGATTAGCAAATTGATTACCTACAAAGTTAAAATCAGTATAATTTAAGATGTTATCTCCGTTAACTACAAAATCTGCAGAAAGCGTAGTTTGAAAAGGTTGCCAAAATCCATTAAAAAAATCAACTGGCACTGCTTGATATGCATCACTATATATTGCGATAACATCACTTGGATTTCTGGTAGGAGGCTCTGGTAATTGAAAATCACCTAAAGAATTCACAGTTAATGATCCTGCGGCATCTACACCGGCTAAGGATGCAGTTATAACTGACATACCGGCACCATTAACGTTGATAAGACCAGATTCACTGACTGGTGCTACATCTGGATTAGAAGATGTAAATTCAAAATAACTTGGTGCTGCTTCTACTGTTCTATCAAAACCTGAGCCCAAATTGAACGTCTGTGTTAACCCTGTTAACTGAGCGGCTACGCCAGTAAATGTATCCGTAACAATGTCTTCACCGTCAACAATAGCTGGTCGAGGTTGTGCAATATTGTCTAATTTTTCAAATTTAATTTCATCAAACCAAACTGTATATCCAGCACCACCTGTCCCTTGAGTACCCATTGAATACCAAAAAACACCTAGCTCTTCTGTCAATTTTGATGCATCAGGAATAGGAATTACGTATTTAGTCCAAGCTGTACTAATACTAAAGTCACGCGCAGTAACTAAATATTTATTCTCAAAGAAATCTTGGCCAAAACCAATTTCCCCAACAGAGACTCCTTGAGAAGCTTTAGCCCAAAAGGTTAAGGCATCAAAGTCGGTTAAATCTCTACCAGCACCGTCAATTCTTAAGATCGCCCCTGCATAATTACCGTTAGGGTCATCAGCATTAGGTACATCTACACGATAAGATGCTGCACTTTCATAACCCTCTTGGTCGTCTACTGAAAATGCCTCAAATTTAGAACCAGCAAAAGGTTTGTAAAAGTCAGTACCCATGCCAATAAAATCATCGGTAAAAACTTCCCCAACTTTTGAAAATGAAGCAGGTACCGCCGCATCTGTAAGCTCTCTTTCACATCCTAATGTCATGGTTAAAACCAAACCTAACACGAATGCCTTTCTTAAATTCATTAGTCTTTTATTTTTCATTTTTCGCTTTTTTTATTTTCCAATATTGATATGAATATAAGTCCTAATTTCCCATTCGGATCCATCAGGAAATCCTACAGGGCTTAAAACAGGTATTGCAGGAAACGTATTTGGAGGAATAACATTAGGACTAAATCTAGGTGAAAACTCATTTAGTGATCTCCAAGTTCCTCTTATACCAACCGTAGTACCAGGTAATATAAACCAATCTGGCTTACCTAAGGAAGTTGAGACATCTAACATTAATTGCAATGGAAATGTTAGGTTAAAATCTCTATGATAATCGAAAGGTCCCCAGTCATTTACTTTAACATGTGTTTCAACCTTCATTTTATTATAAATCATTCTAATGTCACCACCAAATCTTTTAATTAAACGGTCTGAATCACCATTGGCTTGTCCGTTTCCATAGTAGAAATTACCAATTAAACCTAAGTCTGGAGAAATCTTTGAAACCATACGCGAGTGAATCTCCCATAAATCTTCAGCTGGTACTGCATCTGGAAAAGCAAAGAACTGACGATTAGCCAAGAAACCAATATGCGCATCCATTGTTGTTGGCAGATGACGATAAACAAAGCCAAGATTCATAGCAAACTTAGCATCTTCAGCACGGTCATTATCCCACTCATACATCCATGTTCCTGGAGTTGGGTCAAAGGTTATTAACATTTCACCAGCCGTTGTCTGTCTATTTCCTCTAACCGCAAACGGATCATCAATAACATTTCTCAGTCTTCCTGGTGCATCGATACCATCTGGCATTGCATCTACCAATGGCTTTTGCCATAAAAAGTTAGGTGCAAATTGAAAGTCACCAACACTATAGGTAAAACCTGTTAAAAAATTAGATTGATTACCACTACCATTATCTTTTAATTTCCAACCTGTAAACGTTTGAGTTTGGTCAGCTCCACCTCCAGCAACTAAACCTGATATTCCACCTTGAGCATACCAATTAAGTCTTCCCCCTTGATATGTAATCTTAGCTTTACCTCCCCAATTATCATCAGATGTAACTTTATCTTCAAACACGGAGTAGTTCCCTGGACCACCTGTAACATCTTGAAAGGAGCTTCCATTCAATGGACTACCTGCCCAGATAGCACCAAATGTAAATCCAAATTTACCAAGATCTCTTTCTATAACAACTGTAGCTCTTTCTGTTGGGAATGCAGGAATAATTCCACTTCGTACTTGATTAATATCTAAGACACGACGTCCAGTGTCATCTAAGATTATTTCAGTTTGAAGATCTCTATGGTAGATACCAGTTACGTCAAATTTAGCAAATGTATGACTGTACTTTAATAAAGCCGTTGGATTAGCTCCCCACCACAGTTGAGGACCAAAGGCTGCTTTAAGACCTTCTGCAACCCCTTTTCCATCAACTTCTATTCCTAAAATTTCACCACCATAAATGTCTAAATTAGGTCCATAATTTGCTTCAGGATATAGACCAAAGAAATCACCTTCGTAGCCCCAATGATAATGTCCAGTTCGGTAAAATCCTCTTAGATCAAAATCTTTCGCATTCCATTCAAATTCTGCATTATAAACATTGACCCGATTTATATCGTTAACTATGACTTGCTGATTATTAGCATCTAACGACACTACTGGTCTTGCTCTATTTTCATAGAAAATTTCATCTATTGGATTTTCAGCAACTTTACCGATAACATTAAAATTAACATTAGCCCTCATGTTAGGTGCTGGGTTTCCTTCAATACCAACAAAATAAGATTGCATGTGATCAAAACCTAATTGATTGGGAAATGCATCACCGTTTGGATCTGGATTATCTGGTGTTGTTATAAGGCTACCTCCTGTGTTAAATGTAGTAAATTTTGCTGTTAATTGACTAATTCTTAGTTTTTGAGAATCACTACCTCCTAAGGCTGCTTTATCTCCTCTTGCTCTTAGCACAGCATCCATTAAATTGATGTTGGCAAAGTGATTTTCAACAAACGCGGCATTAACTCCTTCTTCATAAGGATTTAAAGTATGTGCTTCTTTTAAAGAATAATATGCTGCACGAGGATATAAAGTATGAAGACCTCTTTCATTTCTAGGTCCTTTTGCACAAACGCCGAACCACTCTTCGTTCATATTATTGCTTCCGTTCTCTGTATCTAGATAGTAACCTCCATTAGACCAAGTTGCATCATTATTATGAATATCCAAATCTTTTGTTTGACCTACTTTCCACCAACCATCACTCCATTGAAAAGTGAAACCACCGATAGAATTTCCTACTTTACCCAAACCAGCAGCATTTTGATAAATATCCTTCCAATTTTCTGTCATAAAAAAAGCCTGCATCTTTTGATCTTCTTGATTCGTTAGTGCATTAAATGCATCTGAACCAAATTCAGTAAACATAATGGGTATATTTAACTTGTCTTTTACAACTTTAAATGCATCGCCAAATGATTTACCACGATACATATTTGTACCATAAATATCAATATCTTTACATTCTTCAGCTACAATATCTATAAACAATACGTCACCATTACATATGGCAACAGGGTGAGAAGCATCTATTGACTTTATTTTAATTGCAGCATCGTTCATAAGTTTATACATAGGTCGTCCTCTTTTTTCGCCTACTTCTTGTTTTTGTTCTTCTTCATCCGGAAAGTCTTCCGTTTCTGCACCTGCCCAAAAAAGACCATAATTATTCTCATTCCCTAATAAAAATAATAATAAGCCTGGTGTATCTTTGTAAGTCTCTGCTAATTCTGTTACCTCAGATATTAGTAACTCTTGTGTTTGCTTATCTCTATAATCTGTAACAGGTGTCCATGCACCATTTAAAGTTAATCCATATCGACCAAAAGAATGATTAAGCATGGTGTATATACCATAATTTTCATAGATGTAAGTTATCCACTTAGGCTGAATCCCTGTATACTGCCTAATGGCGTTTACACCCATATTTTTTAATAAGCTCATCTCATCATCTAATGCAGCCTTAATAATATCATCTGACTGATTCCATAGACTATAGGAATAATTAGTGCCAATTGGAACATAACCCCAATTCATACCATTTATCATGAGTGCTTCACCATTCACTATTAATCGCATTCCATCAGCAGAATTTAAAACTGATACTTTATCAGCTTGACAAAACGCTGGAATCAGAGCCAATAGGAATATTAACCTCAAAAAATTGTTTCTCATAATCTTATTTTTTTTAAAAATAATTAATTCTTTCTTTACGATTCTAAATTGTTGAATTTTAGTTTGAGGGTCAATTTAGTCTTAAATATCATAAATACTCATAAAAAGCACCTATACAAAAATCATACACTACAGTTTATTCGTTGTAATTTCGCTATATCTAGAGGAATAATAAGCCCTAAAAAAGGAAAGGCTTAACACTATTTTTCAATACAGTTAAGCCTAATCATTCTAATAATTTGTATTTTAATATTTTAGTCTGCTATTAATATAAAGCCCCAGTCAAATTCTCCATTTCCATCTGTTGATCTTACCGTCATTTCATTAGCAGAACGTACATCTATTTTGTAAGTATGATCTCCACCTATATAATACCCTAAAAAACCTATTCCTGTAAGGTTCAATGTTTCAACACCACCCGGACCTGTAAGGAACCATTGCGCTGCATAATCATCGTAAGGGTAATTTTCTATATCTGCGCCATTTGGCGAACCAGAGCCAGAACCATTTAATTCATCAATTAAATTTTCGCGACCAAAAACTGTACCCGATATATCTACATCTGGATCATCATTTGTGTTATCCGTGATATGCGTAAATGTTCCATCTATATTAAAAATGTAGCGATCATCATACATACCCACTCCAGCTTTATCTTCTGGTGGAGCACTAAAAAATCCATTAATATCACCACCAATTGCTCCTAAACCAAAGTGACCACCTTGTTCACTTTTAATTCTCCATGTTCTTGAGCTATCACTGGTAAGCATCGTAATCAAATCAGCAGGAGGCTCGTAAGTAGAGAGTACTTCTACCTCAATAATTTTACTTGAAGACGCACCACCAGTTCCGAAAGCAACGACTGTTAAGGAATATGTATTTAAACCTAAATTTGAAAAACTGTACGTTCGCATTCCTGCTGGTGCAGAAGACACACTTCCATTAAAAACAAATTGATAAGAAATGGCGTTATCTGCAGATGCTGTAAAATTTACCACACCACTACCATCACCATTAGGATTATCTGCATCAGCGCCAACGATATCAACTTCTACTTGAATATTTGAAGGTGCTGTAATTTCACCAAAGGTAATATCATCGTCTTGGCAGCTAAACACAACCAAAAACAATACCATAACCTTTAATAATATTTTATTAGAATTTTTCATTTATTTCTATTTTAATTCTTAACGAGTTTATATTGCCAAAATACACCTGTACCAGATTCTACAACCACATTCATGACCGTATCATTTTCCGATAGTGTAATATTATAGATTATTTCATCGGGTACTGCCACATTAGGTAATTCTCCTTGGTTATTTGCCTTTGGGATTCCTAAATATGCACCTGAGCCATTAATCGTTAGCGTTCCTGCAACATCATCATATATAAAATTGGCAATGGCCGTGCCATCGTAAGGAGCAACTGGTGCTCCACAAGCATCAGAACCACCTTGCCATCCTTCTATCCAAGATTCAGATCCAAGCACATTAGTAAAAGAGCCGTCTGCACCAAACACATAGGTATCATCGAAATAACATGCTCTTGCAGCGACACAAGCATCATCACATGCAAACCATTGTGTGTCACCAATCGCTGGCCCGACACCTAAGGAACCAGCTTCTTGAGCCATGGACCATGTACCTTCTAAGGGTGACGTAGCCGCTTCTCTAACTAGTTTATATTGCCAAAATACACCTGTACCAGATTCTACAACAACATTCAAAACGTTATTACTATCGCTTAATGTCGCACTGTAAGTTATAGAACTCGGAACCGCGACATTCGGTAATTCACCTTGATTATTCGCTTTAGGTAATCCAATGTATGCACCGACTCCATCTATAATAAGTTGACCAGAGTCTAAATCAAAATCATAAGTAGCTGTAGCAGTGCCATCATAAGGAGCAACCGGAGCACCACAGTTGTCTGATCCACCTTGCCATCCTTCGATCCATGTTTCGGCACCTAAAATATTGTTAAAAGAACCATCTGCACCGAACACATATAAATCATCAAAATAACAAGCTCTTGCTGCAACGCAAGCGTCATCGCAGGCAAACCATTGTGTATCGCCAATTGCAGGACCAACTCCTAACGAACCAGCTTCTGAAGCCATTCTCCAAGTTCCGGCAACAGGTGATGGTCCTGTTGGTGGTCTATGAAAATATAAATTATCTATAAAAACGGTTCCTGAACCGACAAACTTAAACTGTAATATATCATCTAAAGAAAGACCTTGGCTGGTAAAGTCTTCTAAAGAAATATCAAAACTATTCCATTCATTCGGCACTAACGTTAATGTTACAAATCTTTCATCAGCAGGTTGAATACCATTTGGTAAAGGGAAAACATCTATTGAAGTTGCATCTGGTGTCCAAATATCTATATGTAATGTTTCCATAGTTGAAGCATCTACAGATTCTCCAATATTTATACCTTGATAATTAAGGTTACTATATTGAATCATGGCGTCACCGTTTAAATCAAATGCGGTATAAAGCGTTTGCTGTCCCCAGTTTGGAAAAAAATCAGTCCCATCAACATCTGTGTAAGCATCACTAAATATTGAAATAACATCTCCATCTGCTCTGGCTGGTGGTGTTGCTGCCGAAATTATTGGAGCTAAAATTTCAGTAACCTCAAAGTTCTCTTCAATAAATGTAGTGGTTTCGATGGCAGAACCCATGGCTACAACGGTGATTGTGTAAGTTCCTGCTTCTGCATAAGTATAAGAGAGACTTTCACCAATGTTAGCACTTAATGGAGTGTCTATTCCGGCTTCACCAAAAAATACGTCATAGCTCATAGCAAAATCTGCAGTAGCAGATACATTGACTTGTTTTGAAATTGCAGGATCATTTTCTATCGTAACCACCAAATTTTGTGGTGCTTCAAAAGACACTACCAATTCTTGTTCTATCTCTGTGGTTAGTCCATTAACTGAGGTTGCCACAGTCCTCACTGTATAAATCCCTTCAGCATAAATATTGTCGATACTTTCGCCAGCGGCTAAGACTGCAGATTCTTCTGTTGTGTTATCAAAAAATATTTCGAACGTCGTTGCGCCAACCGCTGTTGGTGTCATTGTTACTAATCCCGAATTATCTTGGGTTGTTCTCAACTGAAGCAGTACTTCACTTGGTGCTTGTGCATTATTAATAAACTCAATGTCTCGCTCATCCTCTTCACATCCGATAAATGCTATGAGAAGAAAGCTTGCTAAAATTAATTTAATATTTTTCATTGCTCTTTTTTTTTAATATCCTGGATTTTGTTCCCATTGATTACCTGCTAATTGAATTTCAATTAATGGAATTGGGAATACTTCGTGCTTGCCTACTTCAAAAGTTCGGGAATCATGAACACGAACGGTTTCACCTGCCATATTTACAATAAAGTCCATCCCATTATTATTTTCGATTTCGGTTTTTGCACGACCTGTTCTTACTAAATCGAAGAAACGATGCCCTTCACCAACCAACTCCACTCGTCTTTCGTGGTAAATAGCATCTGTTAACGCTGTTCCTGTAGCCGTAACATTGTTATCAGCATTACCGAAAGCACGTTCTCTTACTCTATTTAAATACATTTGTGCTCTTGCATCACTTATACCGCCTCTATTTAAAGCTTCAGCAGCCATTAAAAGAACATCGGCAAATCTAATCGCTCTATAATTATTTGGATTTGTAAGATTCGCATCACCTGTATTTAAATCTCCTTTTCTTGAAATATACTTTCTATTGAAATACCCTGTGTGTTCAAATCCGATGGCATACGTTATTCCGGTTAGCTCTTGCCATGCTACGATGTCTAAGATGGCGGTTCCTAATCTATTATCCCCTTCTTCAAATTCATCTACCACCTCTTGCGTTGGCACATTAAAGCTAAATCCTGATTCAAATATATCACCTGGAGAATTTGGATCTGCAGAATAGTTGCGTATGCCGTTAAAACCCACGGCTACATTTCCTTCACTACATTGTAAACATCCAAAGCCTGCTCCTTCTTCATCCGTATATTGTACTTCAAACACGGATTCGATGTTATTTTCGTTATCGTTTTCGAATAGTGTACTATAATCCGCAACTAAGTCATGCGGACCCATCGCTATTAAATTCTCCAAAACCGTAGCAGCTTCTGTAAATTTATCTTGGTACAAATACACTTTTCCTAGCAAAGCTTCAGCAGCACCTTTAGTAACACGACCCGTTTGCGACTGCACATATGGTAAATTATCTGCTGCGTAAATTAAATCTAGTTCCATTTGTGCATAAATCTCTGCTTTTGGTGTTCTTGGAATTGAAAACTGATCACCAAACTGAAGTCTGCGATCTACTGCAAAAGGCACATCACCAAACCATTTCACCAATTCGAAATAATAATAAGCGCGTAGAAATCTTGCCTGAGCTAAAACGCCTTCTTTACCAGGAAAATCAGTTTTATCTTGAAATTCCATAATATAGTTAGAACGATTAACACCAGCATACATCCAGCCCCAAATATCTCGCAGTTGCGCATTTAATGGCGTATGCACCATATCATCAATTTCCTGAATTCCAGGAACATCAACTGCACTTTCACCACCAGACAACGTATTATCTGATGCTATTTCGCCCAGCATTACATTAAGATATGTTGCTTGTAATAAATCGTAAGCTCCTGTTAACGCTCTTTGATAATCTTCTTCGGAATTAAAGAAATTCTCTGAGTTTTCATCAAACGGTTCAACATCTACAAAATCGTCACTACATGAAATCACCACACATAATGCAAAAAATAGATATATTAGTTTTAAGTTTTTCATGTCGTTGTTAAAATTTTAAGTTGATTCCTAATAAAAATGTTCTTGGGTTAGGATAGAATCCATAATCGATACCACCACCAATTGGATCACCAGAAGTTGTTGTAGGATCGTAACCTGTATACTCTGTTAAAGTAAATAAATTACTTGCAGACAAATATAAACGAAGTTGACTTATACCCATATTTTCAACTGCATCCTCAGACAATGAATAACCCAGCTGTACATTTTGAAGCCTTACAAAAGAGCCATCTTCTACAAAAAAGTCTGAAAATAAACCATTAGAATTAGCTCCTGTTGTAACCCTTGGTGTTGTATTACTTGTACCTTCTCCCGTCCAACGATCTAAGAATGCCACCGATCTATTTGTTAACGGCTGATTACGCTCATAGTTTCTTACAATATCATTTCCTATAGAAGCAAATGCATATGCTGCAAAATCCCAATTTTTATAATCAAACGATAAATTTAGTCCCATTGTAGCATCTGGCAAAGCATCACCAATATTAGTTCTATCCTCATCGTCAATAATACCATCACCGTTAACGTCTACAAAAATTAAATCACCCGGCTGAACGTTATCGTTAATTGTTGGCAAACTGTTAACTTGCGCTTGGTTTTGAAAAATTCCAGCTGTTTGAAACCCTCTAAAATAACCGATTGGTTGACCTGCTTCCATACGAGATGGTGGATCTTGACCTATTCCAAAAGCACCTCCTTCTACAAATCCTTCTTCGGCACTTACCGAAATGACTTCATTTTGAATGGTTGTGACATTATAGCGAATACTAAAGCTAAAATCATCAGACAGGTTTTCAGAATAACCAATAGCCAACTCTAGACCACTATTTTCAACAATACCTGCATTAATGGTTGGTGGTAATGCCCCTGGAGCGTTAGGTCCTAAAATACCAGACGTTGGTGGCGCCACCAAAAGGTCTTCCGTTCTACGATTAAAATAATCTACCGTAAGATCAACTTTATTATTTAGAAAACGCGCATCTAGTCCAAAATTATATGTGATTTGCGTTTCCCATTTTATTCCAGGGTTTGCTAGTGCACTAGGCGCAATACCAAAAACTCTAGTATCATTAAACACATAGGTACCTTCTGCATCTAAAACAGAAACAAACTGATTGCTAGGAATTCGATCATTTCCTAATATACCATAAGATCCTCTAACTTTTAAAAAATCTAAGAATTTGTTATCTTCTAAGAAGGATTCTTCACTAGCAATCCAACCACCTGAGACAGAAGGAAAAATTCCAAATCTATTTTCAGGACCGAATTTACTAGAACCGTCACGTCTTATAACTGCTGAAAGCAGATACTTTCCTTTGTAATCATATTGAACCCTTGTAAAATAAGAAAGTAAACGATCTAAAAATCTTGCATCGTATCCTCTTTCTATATTTATGTTTTCAACAGACTCTGCTTGATCAATGTTAGCATTTCCGACATAATTTCCAGGAATATTAAAACCACGAAAACCTCTGGAAATTCCTTGTGTTTGAAAAACTGAGGTTCCTAATAAAACACTGAGATTGTGATCATCATTAAACGTATTTTCATACTTTAAAAAGGCATCAAAGGTATAATCCTTGTATACATTTATACCATCAAAAACTTCACTTCTACCTTCATCTACGTTAAAAACTTTTCCGCTTCCATAAAATGCTTCAGGTCTGAAGATATCTATTTTTTCTTGTGCATAATTAAATTGATAATTGACTTGTGCCGTAAAATTATTTAAAAATGTATATCCTAAACCTGCATTACCGCTTATTCTATCCACTTGTCCTCTATCGTAAGTATTAGCAATTTGTGCAAGTGGATTGATAACTTCATTACCTAAACCTTCAGCTAAAGTAAATGCACCATTTGCATCTGTAACACCAATAGTTGGTGCCATGTTTAAAGCATTAAATAATACTGAACCGATGCCACCTTCGTTTAAACGTCTTCTGTTGGTATGATTCCAAATAACACCTGCGTTAAACTTTAAATTATCCGTAAAATCTCTGCTGTAGTTAGCGCTTTGAGATAAACGTGAAAAATTTGAACTGTTTCCCCCAACAATACCGTCTTGCGTAAAAAAGGATGTTCCGAAAGCATAAGTCGCTTTTTCTGTTCCACCTTTAAGATTAATGGCATTACTAAATATTGGCGCATCTTGAAATATCTGATTTTGCCAATCTGTACCCTGACCTAGACCAGATACATTTGGAAATGGGAGTGTTTCACCATTAGCAGCTGAGGCCTCATTAAGCAATAATGCATACTCCGTGCTGTTTAAAACAGGAATTTCTCTTGTGGTTTGTTGCACACCACCATAGGAATTAATTTCAATGGTTAATGGCATATTTTTTCTACCCGTTTTTGTAGTGATTAAAATAACTCCATTTGCAGCCCTTACACCGTAAATACCAGCTGTAGCATCTTTTAATACATTAATCGTTTCAATGTCATTTGGATTGATGACGCTTAGATCCTCTATGACATTACCATCTACTAAAATTAATGGTCTAGAATCTCCGTTAGTTGAAACTCCTCTAATATTAATGGTTAACCCAGCACCAGGAGCACCAGAAGTCGATGTAATATTAACACCAGCAACTTGCCCTTGCAAAGCTTGTTCTATACGTGTTGGCTTTAACTTTTCTATGGTTTCGTTAGATACTATGGAGACAGCACCTGTAATTTCCTTTTTTGTCTGTGTACCATAACCAATAACGACAACTTCGTTTAACGATTCTGCATCTTCTTGCAGGGCAATAGTTAAAGCGTCATTGTTGATGATAGTAACTTCTTGTGTCACAAAACCCAAATAAGAAACAACAATAACAGAATTTACGGGTACATCATTTAAAGTGAAATTACCATCAAAATCTGTAATAGTTCCTCTTGTTGTGTTTTTCAGAAGCACATTAACACCAGGGAGCGGCTGACCTGAAGAAGCTTCTGTGACCAAACCTGTAATGTTGACATTTTGCCCATAACCGATCATTGATACTAGAAAGGTAAAGAGCATTAAAAATTTTATTTTCATAATTAGTTGCTTAGTTACTGCAAGTTAAAAAAAGATATGACTCATTACTTCAAAAAACTACCAAACAAAAAATATACATTTATTAAAATTGAGGCGTTAATGTGTTAATTTCTTAGGGAAAATCGCAGTATTTTAATGATTTCGTAAATTTAACAAGAACTTAACAGAGAAAAATATTCTTAAAATTTTTACTAAATCAATACACTTGTATAGGTAATGTTGTGGTTAAAATTAAATTTGTAACGCTACTATATCTCTATGATGTAGTTGGATAAACTCTGATCATGGTCTAATTCCATTTTTTTACGCAATCGATATCGCTTCACCTCGACACTTTTATGCGAAATATTAAGTAATGGAGCTATCTCTTTAGAGGATAGATTTAATCTTAAATAAGCACATAACCTTAAATCATTTGGCGTGATCGAAGGATGAAGGGTTTTAATTTTCTTCATAAAATCCTTATCCACATTGTTAAATGCTTCCTCAAATAATTCCCAATCGTTAGTATTATTTAGGTTAGAATTTATAAGTTTAACCACTTTAGTAACATCTGAAAGCGATTTACTTTTAGACAATTCTTCTTTTATACTATTTAACAATTCATTTCGTTTCACCAAATTCATGGTCGCCATGCCCAATTCTCTATTCTTATTTTCAATATCTAATTGTAGATTTTGATTTTTGAACTGTATCACCTGACGTTGGTTTTCT
This sequence comes from Winogradskyella sp., assembly GCF_045105575.1. Taxonomy (GTDB): domain Bacteria; phylum Bacteroidota; class Bacteroidia; order Flavobacteriales; family Flavobacteriaceae; genus Winogradskyella. The sequence goes on from NZ_JBGCDQ010000023.1 coordinate 49,354, forward strand.
AGTTGCTCAAGTTCTAACTGCCTTTCCTTGTTTTCAATTAATTTTTGTTGTTCTCTTTTATAGTGCCTTTTATTAAAATGATATAACACATAAATAAACAGTAGCGCAAGAAGCACATAACTCACTATAGCTAAAGGTTTCAAATACCAAGGCTTGTCAATCGTAAACTTATGCGATACTATATTAGTTGAAAGAATTCCGTCAGTTAATGCTCTCGCCTCAAAAGTGTACTCTCCATGTGGTAAATTTTTAAAGAATACTTCTGGATTTGATGACCAATTACTCCAATTGTCATAAAAACCATTTAGCTTGTATTGAAACTTAGACGTAGAAAGCTTACTATAATTAGTTACACTATATTTAAATCTAATATTATTAACTTTATTACCAAATTCATTTTCACCATTTAAATCTAGTGGTTTTAAATCGTTTGAACGACTACCATAGTCAATCCTTGTTAAGTGTATGTTTAAAGCTTTATTTTCTAGCTTATTCAAATCCACAATTAAATAACCTTCAGTGGTACCAATTAGATAATTATCATTTTCTAAATAAAGGATATTCTCGTACGCAGATTTACTTTTACGTAATTCACTTGACATCGCTATCACATTAATCTTTGGCTCACTGGATAATTTTCCCGGCTCAATGTAAATGATCTCCTTTTCTGAAAATCCCCAAAGTTTATTCCCTTCTAAATCGTTAAACAGTTTCCCTGAAATATATTTAGATCCACTAAATAATTCACTTAATAAGGTGTCTTTTTTAAACATTTCATTATCAACATTATATCGATAAACCCCTTCCTTAAAGGTATATAGCACCGAATTATTAGATTTCACCATGCCAGATTTTATACCGTCATTTATTGGTAGTTTCGTATAATTAATGACTTTTTTAAACTCTTCATCTATTCTAACTTTATAAACCCCTTTATGCTCGTGACTGACAAGAAATTCATTTGATCCAACAGACTCAAAATATCTTGCGGAAATATCAAACCCTTCTATTTTATTGCGATAACGCCAACTATCATCTACCTTTTCTAAAACGATTAAACCTTTATAATTTCCTTGAATTAAGATATCTGGATCACCATCGATTTCCTTAACTGACCATGTTCCAATTTGGCTTGATATCTTTTCGGCACTTGCTTTATTAATTACAAATGTCCCTTTATCATGTCCACAAAATAAAACTCCTTTCACTAAGGACAAACTCCAAACCTGACCCTTAGTACCTTCAATAAACTTAAATTTATCGTTTGATTGTAGCGCTTTATAAAACAAACCTTGATTCGTTCCCAAATAAAGATGCTCTTCCGTTTTTGCCGCAGTGTAAACCGTACCCAACATACCTTGTTTATCGGTATACACTCTGTAAGGTGAGTTTAAATTAATAACATTGATACCATTATCTAAACCTAACCAAATATTACCATAATTGTCTTCCATTACAGAAAGCACTGTATTGTTGCTCAGTCCACAAGCCTGGTCTATCTTTAAAAGCTCATTCCCTTCATTGTCCATTTGAATAATACCGTTGGCGATTGTACCCAAAAGAAAACTACCATCTCTTAATCGAATGCTACTATAAATACTTAAATCAGACAACTGACCCTCAGAATTTAAATTCCATCTTTCTACTTTTCTACCATCAAAACTATAGAAACCTTGTTCTTTAGTTTGTAGCAAAAGACCCGAATCATCACTAAAAATATTAACCAGTTCATTATTATCAAGATCTAATGCTGAAAGAATAAATGTTTGCTTCCCATTTTCAATTCTAAAGACACCTTCATCCTTTTTTTGAAAATAGATCGTTTCATCCACTTGAAACATCTTATTGATACGAGACTCTGAATTGATGATTCCAAAACTATCGTCTGTAGTATTGTAGATATATATATGCTCAAAAGATTGAAAAAGAATGTAGCCTTCAATGTTTATAATTCCCCAAAATTCTTCATCTTCCTTGATTGAAATATTTGCGGTATCACTTAATGATGTGTAGGCCAAACTCCCTTGACTGGTCCTAGTCCAATAACCAAAATCCATGTAACCGCCAGAATAAATTTTTTCTCCTACCACCTTTACAGATCTTAAAATTCCTTCATTGGGCGAATTATAAAGCTGCCAAGACGCACCATTATATTCTAATAGACCTTTACTATTAGCAACATATATAAAATTATTATTGGATTGAGATATTGCCCAGTTCTGATCTTCAGCACCATAATCTTGAGGTGTAAAGATTTGAATTGGAGGAATTTCTTGTCCGTAACATAATAGTCCCACCAACAATGTTAATACACCAAACATCTTGTTTATAGAATTCATGTCGTATGAATTTTTTTTTAAAGTCAACTTCTAAAGTACCAAAACATGGAACGTACTTGACTTGTTACATTAAGGCTGTAAGATAAATAAATAAAAGGATTTAGAGCTCTTTGTAGTGGTTCTAATTTAAATTGTATAGTAAGAATTGTGTTTAAAAACCAACTGTAGTGGTAAAAACCAAATTATAAATACAGATAAATAATGCAATTATTTATAGACCTTATACCATTTAAAATGATCTTATAAAATTAGAACAACCAATTAGAAGTATTGATTCCATTTTTCTTTTAAAAATATGTTGAAAGCTCACTTTACGTATGTTTTTAAAACAAAAAAGCCGAAAACTTTCGTTTTCGGCTTTTCATCTGTACTGAAGACGGGACTTGAACCCGTACGTCCTAATGGACATTGGATTTTAAGTCCAACGTGTCTACCAATTCCACCACTTCAGCATCTTGATTACAGACTGTAATCAAATTGGTATTTTAATATAAATAGAGCGAAAGATGGGATTTGAACCCACGACCTCCACCTTGGCAAGGTGATGCTCTACCCCTGAGCTACTTTCGCAGTTTTTTAAAGAACTTTTCGCTTTCAAAGCGGTTGCAAATTTATGATATTTCTTATAAATCCAAAGCCTTTTTCGAAAATAAATTTATTTTATTTTATTGGTGTCTGACAAAACTATGATGAACGTGTTTAAAGTGCTGATTTTATTGAATTATCAGAGGTTTGAAATTAAGAATTCTTATTTTTTTAAACGATCCACCATAAAAAAAGACTAATGAATTTAATTACGATAGTCAATTAGTGAGAGTTATGTCTAAATTCTTAATTCTAGCAGCGCAGCGGTCTTTTATCAAGTAGCATAAATCTATTTAAGCTTGCTTTTTCTTTATCAGCATTCGCTTAATCTCATTAAGTTTCATTAAGGCTTCAACTGGTGTTAACGTGTCAATATCTGTATGCAGTATTTCGTCTTTTATCTCTATTAATAATGGATCATCTAAATTGAAAAAGCTTAATTGCAAATCGTCTTTCAAGCTTTTTACCTTATCTGTTAGTTCGTCGCTGGAATGTGATTTCTCTAATTTAGACAAAATTTTATTCGCGCGTCGAATCACTTGTTGTGGCATTCCTGCCATTTTAGCCACGTGAATCCCAAAACTATGCTCACTTCCGCCTTCAACTAATTTTCGAACAAAAAGCACATTGTCCTTTAATTCTTTAACCGCTACATTAAAGTTTTTAATTCGAGGGAAGGTTTCTGTCATTTCATTCAACTCATGATAATGCGTAGCAAAGAGTGTTTTTGGTTTCGACGGATGTTCATGTAAATACTCACTGATGGCCCAAGCAATGGAAATACCATCATAGGTACTTGTTCCTCTTCCTATTTCATCTAACAAGACCAAACTTCTGTCTGAAATATTATTTAGAATAGAAGCCGTTTCATTCATTTCTACCATAAACGTAGATTCGCCCATTGAAATATTATCACTTGCACCTACTCTTGTAAAAATCTTATCTACCAAACCAATTCTAGCCTCACCTGCTGGCACAAAACTACCTATTTGAGCCAATAGCACAATCAAAGCCGTTTGCCTTAAAATAGCAGACTTACCAGACATGTTTGGACCTGTAATCATTATGATTTGCTGCGATTCTCTATCTAAAAATAAATCGTTGGCAATGTAAGGTTCACCTATGGGTAGTTGTTTTTCTATGACGGGATGACGACCATCTTTTATTTCTAAATCGAAACTATCATCAATTTGCGGATAGGTATATTTATTTGCTTTTGCCAAACTTGCAAAGCCACACAAACAATCTAATTGCCCAATCAACTGTGCATTTTGCTGCACCGAAACAATAAACTGATGCATCCACTGAATTAATTCTGCAAATAATTGTTGTTCAATGGCTAAGATGCGTTCTTCGGCACCTAAAATTTTGGCTTCGTATTCTTTCAGCTCTTCTGAAATGTAACGCTCTGCATTTACTAAGGTTTGCTTACGAATCCATTCTTCTGGGACTTTATCTTTATGTAAATTTCTAACTTCAATATAATAGCCAAAAACATTATTTGATGCAATCTTTAACGAAGTGATGCCTGTACGCTCGCTCTCGCGCTTCAGCATATTATCTAAATAGGTTTTTCCAGATTGCGACAAACCTCTCAATTCATCTAATTCTTCTGAAAAACCAACTGCAATCGTACTGCCTTTTAAAACATTAACAGGCGCTTCTTCGTTTAAGGTTTCCTTAATTTTTTCTCGCAGTAAATCGCAACGATGTAGATTATCGCCTAGTATTTTCAAAGCTTCATTTTCGCAGGTTTCAGCAATGGATTTAATAGGCACAATGGCGTCTAATGAATTTTTAAGCTGAATGACTTCTCGCGGACTGACTTTAACCGTTGCAATTTTTGAAATGAGACGCTCTATATCTCCAATATGCTTTATTTGACTTTGTATGTTTTGAAGTACGGTTTCGTTTTCCAACAAATACTTTACCACTTCATGACGCTGTTTTATTTTTTCCGCATGCTTTAGTGGTAAAGCTAACCAACGTTTTAGCATGCGACCTCCCATTGCTGAAATGGTTTTGTCAATCACATTAATCAGTGTGACTGCATTGGCATTGGTAGAATTATAAAGCTCTAGATTTCTAATGGTGAATTTATCCATCCACACATAATCATCTGTGGCAATTCTCGAAATTGTAGCAATATGCTCTAACTTATTGTGTCTTGTTTCACTTAAGTAATGAAGCACAACACCTGAAGCGATGATGCCTTCGTACAAATCTTCTATTCCGAAACCTTTTAAGGTCTTTGTATTGAAATGCTTCGTTAAGATTTCGTGTGCATAATCGGCTTGAAATGTCCAATCTTCCAAATAAAACGTATGAAAATCATTTCCGAAGGTTTCCGTAAATGACTTTCTGCTTTTTTTAGACACTAGGACTTCACTTGGACTAAAATTTTGAAGTAACTTATCAATATACTCAGCATTGCCTTGAGAGGTTAAAAACTCACCTGTAGAAATATCTAAAAACGACACACCAATGCGTTGCTTTTCAAAATAAACCGCACATAAAAAATTATTGGATTTAGAATGCAGAATATCATCATTAAATGCCACACCAGGCGTTACTAATTCTGTTACGCCTCGTTTTACAATGGTTTTGGTTTCTTTTGGGTCTTCCAACTGGTCGCAAATGGCAACACGCTCACCTGCTCTCACTAATTTTGGCAAATACGTATTTAAAGAGTGGTGCGGAAAACCTGCCAATTCCGTTTCACTATCGCTACCAGCACCTCGTTTGGTTAAAATAATATCCAGAATTTTAGAGGCTTTTACGGCATCGCTTCCAAAAGTTTCGTAGAAATCACCAACTCTAAACAATAATAAGGCATCAGGATATTTTACCTTGATGGCGTTATATTGTTTCATTAATGGTGTTACTTTTTTTGCCGCTTTAGCCAATGGAAATGTGGTTTTAAATTCTATTTTTGCGCTGTGTATTTTCAGACTTGCAAGTTTGCTAAATTACTTATATTTTGAGGTTTATTGAAGCTCAAGAACTAGAAGTTATTTACAGGTGTTGATAAAGTTACTCGACCTCGCAGGTTTTAAAAACCTCGCAGGTCTAGAAATGGAAGTTGAAGTTGAAATTATTACTTTTAAAAAATAAACCCTTGATTCAAAGAAGTAATGTAACTGAGTTTATTTTGAGGATTGTCCCCTTGAGGGGACTTTAGGGGTGTTTTTCATGAAATTAGAGAATCTGAATCCAACTTAAAATCTTGCTGGTTAAAGATTCACGAATTTGGGTATCTGAACAAAGTCGAAGTCACAAGTATTAAGAAATCTGTTACGAATACAAGGCCAAGCAAATCTGGAAATGGAATTTGAAGAAGAAATCATTACTTTTAAAAAATGAACCCTTGATTCTTGGTAAACTGCAGTTGATAAGCAAAACAAGACCTCACAGGTTTTGAAAACCTGTGAGGTCTCCAAACAATAAAAAATGCGTAAACTAAAAAACGAAGAATTAGATAGATTAGAAATTTCAGAATTTAAAGCTGCTGAAAAAACACCTATCATTATAATTCTTGATAATATTAGAAGTTTAAACAATATTGGTTCGGTTTTTAGAACGAGTGATGCCTTTTTAATCGAGAAAATTTACCTCTGCGGCATTACAGCACAACCACCTCATAACGATATTAGAAAAACCGCTTTGGGAAGCACAGAAACTGTCGATTGGGAATATGCTGAAAACACCTTAGACATTATTGAAAAACTAAAATCTGAAAACGTAAAAATCTGCGCTATTGAACAAGCAGAGGAAGCAACCATGCTCAACGATTTTAAGCCGCAACCGAAAACAACCTATGCGTTTGTTTTTGGCAACGAAGTTAAAGGTGTAGCTCAAGATGTGGTTGATGCTAGTGATGTTGTGATTGAAATTCCTCAATATGGCACAAAACATTCGTTGAATATTTCGGTGAGTTGTGGTGTTGTGGTTTGGGATGTGTTTAGTAAACTAAAAGCCCATCCAAACCTTCCCAGAGGGAAGGCTTAGAAATGTTTCCTATTCTGACTCCTCTTTATGAAACCTGAACTTTGAACCCAAAACATCGAACTCTGAACTCTGAACTTTAAATTAATGAAAACACCTTGGCCAACAAAAGATGCAATGACTCAGATTTATGATATGCATCTTTGGGGCGGAAAAGCATTCGATTTTTATTCTGGTGAAGGTTCTCATGATTCAGAAATTGTAAAACCTTATTTAGATGCTGTTATTGATTTTTTAAGCTCACACGATAATTCACTATCGGTCTGTGATTTGGGTTGTGGTGATTTTAATATTGGTAAAAAGCTTACTGAATATACGAGTCGCTATATTGCTGTAGATATTGTAGATAGTTTAATTGAAAGAAATAAAACACTTTTTCAAGACGACCACCTCGAGTTTCATTGTTTGGATATTGCAAAGGACGAACTTCCTAAAGCCGATTGTATTATATTAAGACAAATCCTTCAACATTTATCTAATGCTGAAATTCGAGATATCGTTAAAAAACTGACTGGTTATAAATATGTGATTCTTACAGAACACATTCCATTAGGGAAATTTATTCCTAATAAAGATATTATTTCTGGTCAAGGGATTCGGCTAAAACACCATAGTGGTGTGGATTTGCTGGAAGCGCCTTTTAATTTGAAAATTGAAAAAGAAAAAGTTTTGAATGATGCTATTTTAAGTAAAAACAAAGGTCGGATTCAAACCGTACTATATGAAGTTATTCCACAAAGCGACACAAAGCAGTCACAAAGGAACACAAAGCTAGATGCATTGAAAAAAAGTGCTAACTAATTATTAATCTCACCCAACAACCACAAATAATCTTCCCGATTCTTAACAAAATCTTTATCTGAGACATCAATAATCTTAACATTCATTTCGGGTTGACCTTTTAAAAATTCAAGATAACCAGAATTGATTTTTTCTAAATAATCATCTTTGATTTCCTTTTCGTAGTTACGTCCGCGTTTTTTTATATTGGCTTGTAAGCGTTCTGTGTTTTGGTAGAGATACACGTATAAATCTGGCTTCGCTATATCTTTATAGACTTGATAGAATAGTTTTCGGTACAAACGGAATTCATCTTCTGGCAAGGTCACTTTAGAAAATATGAGCGATTTATTGACGTCATAATCACTGACGATAAAATCTTTAAACAAATCGAGTTGCGATAAATCGTCACTAATTTGTTGGTAACGGTCTGCTAAAAATGACATTTCTAAGGTAAAGGCATATCGCGCAGGTTCTTTATAAAACTTTGGTAAAAACGCATTATCTGCGAAACGCTCTAAAATTAATTTGGCATTAAAATCTTCGGCAATTTTATTGGCTAAACTTGTTTTTCCAGCACCAATATTACCTTCAATAGCCATATAATTATAAGCGTTAAAAGTATATGCTTTTCTTGGATTTTTCAACCAAATATTTACAGGTTCAATTTCTAAATCGTCCTTACATTCTTGAAGAAGCACTTCTACTGATGTTTTAAAAATAGGATGCTCTACAGTTTTTGCGATATCTGCAAGTGGTTGTAATACAAACTTCCGTTTGTGCAATTCAGGATGCGGAATACTTAATGTCTTTTCTTCAATAATATCATCTTCAAAGAGTAGAATATCTAAATCTATTTCGCGAGATTGATAGCCTTCTGTTGTCTTCTTTTCTCGTCCTAATGCAACTTCAATGGCCTGAAGTTCCTTAAGTACTTTTTTAGGTTTTAGTTCCGTTTTAACTGCAATGCATGCATTATAAAAATCATCGCCCTTAAAACCCATTGCTGGTGTTGCATAGACTTTAGATATTTTTTTTACGGCACCAATTCTTACAAAAATAGCATCTACTGCAGCTTGTAAATTCTCAATTTTGAGACCTTTATTACTTCCTAAGGCAATGTAAATGATTTTAGTTGGTTTCATACGAGCCTCAAAAATAACTAAAACCATAGCTATTTTACTAATGATATGTGTTGTGTTTATAAACAAATTATAATGCACCTCGTGCCACGTTACAAATCATGCATTTCGCCATTTGCTTCAGATGTTGCCCCTAAAGAAGTACTTCTAAAAACCAACCGTTTAACCAAAAGCAATTTAAAATTTTATTAGGCTGCTATACGTTTTCAATCTTAAAAAACAATGCGCTCTTTAACTAACAGACACTTCCATCCTAAAACTTCCAGCTTCCAGCTTCGGTCTTCGGTCTTCCAACTTCCAACTCATCCAAATTCCCTTATCTTTGCAAAAAACAAAATACAGCACCCAAAAATGTCATTAAAAGACCAGCTTTTAGCACAACGTATTTACCTCTTACTTGGTGGACTTTTCATCACTTCGCTGGTCGTTTCAAATTTAATATTTCAGAAATTCTTTTATTGGTATCCACTAGATATTGAGATTTCTGGTTCAAAACTATTCGAAATATCAGTTGGAATTTTACCTTATCCTATCACCTTTCTTATTACAGATTTAATCAGCGAAATTTATGGTAAAAAACGCGCAAATGATATTGTCATTGTTGGCATTTTTGCATCGCTTTTTTCTTTACTCATAATTTATACGGCTTCTATCGTTCCTGCAACCTCTTGGTCACCTGTTAATGATAGTTTATTTAGCACCGTTTTTGGCAATTCTACCATTGCGGTTTTTGCAAGCATGCTCACTTACTTATTTGCTCAGTTTGTAGATATTCAGATTTATCATTTTTGGAAGCGCATTACCAAAGGCAGACATTTATGGCTCCGTAATAATTTTTCGACATGGTTTTCACAATTTGTAGACACCTTTACTATTGTGTTCTTGTTGTGCACTTTCGGTATCATTGATTGGGTCAACTTTAAAGGCTTATTAATCAGTGGTTTTTTATTCAAAGTATTAATTGCCTTGTTAGACACACCATTTTTATATCTTGGTGTGTATCTCTTTAGAAAACGGTTTAAGCTCAAGGTAAATGAGGAAGTAAATTTACTGTAAGCGTTAAGCAAAACCATAAAATCTTATTAAACTTGGTCTTAATTGCAACTTTTGTACTAAAATTTGCGTATATAAAGAAACAAGACTGTTTTTAAAACCTACAAACAAATCAAATGAAGAAATTTTTAAAAATTATAGGCGTCGTATTATTAATTTTTATTGCAATTTTAATTGCGATTCCTTTTGTTTTAGAATCTAAAATAGACAGCATTGTTCAAAATTTTGCGGACGAAAATTTAAATGCTGAACTTACTTTTGATGATATCAGTCTGAGCCTTATCAGCAGCTTCCCAAAAGCCGAAGTCAGCGTCGAGAATTTAAAAATAACCAATCGTGCACCTTTTGAAGGTGAAACCCTTGTCACTGCAAAGTCCTTGTCTTTTGAAATGGGTATGACTCAATTATTTAAAGGCACAGAAGACCCTTTAGAAATCAATGAAATTATTGCCAACGAGTTGCTTTTGGTGTTAAAAACTAACGCTACTGGTGCTGTTAATTATGATATTGCTAAAGAAACTACACCTAGCGATGCACAAAAAGAAACTGCAAATTCTGGTGGTTTTAGCTTTGATATTGAAAACTACGAACTAAATAATTGTGCGTTTACCTATCTTGATAAATCTTCAAACATTAGGTTCTACTTAACAGAACTCAACCATCGTGGTAAAGGTATTTTCTCTGGCAGCACTTCTGAACTCGATACCAACACAGAAACCAATGTGACGTTTGCCATGGACAGCACCGAATATTTGAGTAATAATCGTATAAAACTAGATGCACTTATCGCTTTAGATTTAGATAACCAGAAATACACGTTTAAAGATAATAAAGCTTTTATTAACGCTTTGCCTTTAGAGTTTGAAGGTTATGTGCAACTTGTTGAAGCTGGGCAACAAATTGATATTACTTTTAAGAATCCGGAATCCTCGTTTAAAGAGTTTTTAGCTGTGATTCCTAAAACCTATGCCAAGAATATTGAAAATGTAACCACCACAGGAAACTTTGCGGTTACCGGCATTATAAAAGGATTAGTATCAGATGAAACCATCCCAACTTTAGACATCAATATGGTTTCTGATAATGCGTCTTTTAAATTTCCTGACCTTCCAAAAAGCGTTCGGAATATTGCAATTAACACCTCTATTAAAAATACTACGGGAAATGTCGATGACACCTTTGTAGATATCAATAAACTCAATTTTCAAATTGATGAGGATGTCTTTAAATCTGAAGCACATCTTAAAAACCTCACCAAAAACATGTTGGTTGATGCCAAATTAGATGGTGTTTTAAATTTAGCGAATATCACAAAAGCATATCCTGTAGAACTCGAAAATGAACTCAGCGGTATTTTAAAAGGCAAAGTGAATACAGCTTTTGATATGAATGCTATTGAAACCAACGCCTACCAACGTATTAAAAATAGTGGTAGTGTGTCTATTTCTGACTTTATATTTTCATCTGAAGACCTTGTGAATCCGATTCAAATTAATAAAGCCGATTTAACCTTCAATGCAGGAAATGTAAGTCTTAATAGTTTTGATGCTTTAACAGGAAAGAGTGATTTTTCAGCCACAGGCACCATCAATAATCTTTTCGGTTTCCTTTTAAGCGACAAAAATCTTGAAGGAAATTTTAATATGAATTCGAACACCTTTGCGATTTCAGACTTTATGACAGAAGACACCTCTGCCAACAAAACAGCCAGTGACACTTCAAATAAAACACCTGATGACACAAGTACTTCCGCAAAATCACTTAAAATCCCAGCATTTTTAGATTGTACCATTACTGCCAATGCAAAAACGGTAATTTACGATAACCTCAATCTTAAAAACGTAAAAGGACAACTGCGCATTAAAGACCAAAATGCCCATTTAAGTAATATGACCACTGATATTTTTGATGGTCAGTTAGGCATTTCTGGTAATGTCTCTACGAAAGCTAAAAAACCAACGTTTGATATGAAGTTGGACATGCAAAATTTTGACATCTCGCAATCCTTTAGAGATTTAGAAATGCTTAAAGTGTTGGCGCCTATTGCTAAAGTGTTGCAAGGGAAATTAAATTCTACGATCGATGTAAGTGGTTTGCTAAACGAAAGTTTTGCACCAGATTTAACTACTATTTCTGGTAATATGCTTGCTAAAATATTAACCGAGAAAGTTAATGCTGGTAGCAGTCCGTTACTAAATAATCTAGATAGTAAATTAGATTTTATTGATTTTAATAAGCTAGATCTAAAAGACCTTAAAACCCGACTCAGTTTTGAAAACGGACAAGTTTCTGTAAAACCGTTTACTATTAATTATGAAGACATTCCGATTGTGGTTTCTGGCTCGCACAGTTTTTCAAATAACATGAATTACAGTGCGGTTTTACAAGTACCTGCTAAATATTTAGGAAGTGACGTTAATCGTTTAGTCGGAAAAATTAATGATAACGAAGTCAATAAATTAACTATTCCTGTAACGGCGAACATTGGAGGTACGTTTTTAAAACCGAATGTAACCACAGATTTAACCTCTGGCATTACCAATTTAACCAAGCAATTAGTTGAAATTGAAAAACAAAAATTAATTGGAAAAGGAAAAGATAAGGTTAAAGACGTTTTAGGTGGACTTTTAGGAGGTAACTCTAACACCACAAAAACAGATGATACCACTACAAAAGACACCAACACCAAGCAATCCGCAGAAGATAAAGTTAAAGAAGGAGTCGGCAATATTTTGGGAGGACTCTTAGGCGGAAAGAAAAAATCGAAAACTAAAAAAGAACAAGATTCTACTAATAACTAACCTTTAAACATTAAAAAAGACAGTTTTTCAATATTAAATACAAATAAGTGTCTAATTTTTTGGAATTCTGAATAATTAGACTATATTGAAGGTTCACTAAATTTCAAACAATACATGAGGCAATTAAAAATCACCAAGCAGGTTACCAACAGAGAAGATAAATCTTTAGACAAATATTTACAAGATATTAGTAAGATTCCGTTGATTACTGCCGATGAGGAAGTGGAATTAGCGCAACGCATTAGAAACGGTGATCAGGCAGCATTAGACAAATTAACAACGGCTAACCTTAGGTTTGTTGTGTCTGTTGCTAAACAATATCAAAATCAAGGTTTAAAATTACCAGATTTAATAAACGAAGGAAATGCTGGTTTAGTAAAAGCAGCAAAACGTTTTGATGAAACCAGAGGTTTTAAATTTATTTCTTACGCTGTATGGTGGATTAGACAAGCTATTTTACAAGCCTTAGCAGAACAATCGCGAATTGTGCGTTTACCTTTAAATAAAATTGGTACCATTAATAAAATTAATAAAGCCTTTTCTCATTTAGAGCAAATTAATCAAAGACCACCAAACGCAGATGAAATTGCGCGCGAACTCGATTTAAGTGTTCGTGAAGTAAAACAGTCTATGAAAAATTCTGGTCGTCACCTGTCAATGGACGCACCATTAAAAGATGGAGAAACGTTTAGTTTATATGACGTGGTAAGCTCTGGCGAATCACCAAGACCTGATAGAGATTTGATGAAAGAATCTTTAAATACGGAAGTAGAACGTGCTTTAGAAACCTTAACACAAAAGGAAAGCGATGTGATCCGTTTAAATTTTGGTATCGGAGATCAACCACCAATGACACTTGAAGAAATTGGAAGCATCTACGATTTAACACGCGAACGTGTAAGACAAATTAGAGAAAAAGGCATAAGAAGATTGAGACACGCTAGTAAGAGTAAAATCTTAAAGACGTATTTAGGATAGCTTCGACTTCGCTCAGCTACCAAACTTCGACTTCGCTCAATGACCAAATGATAGTTACAGCAACTAAATTGGTCATTGAGCGTAGCCGAAATGACATAACTGAAATTCGAGTTACTCAATTAAGTCTATGAAATTAATGTAAATTTTGTATTAGCTTTAGAATCTAAAATTGAAATTTTATGGTGCCTTAATTATGAATAAACTGAAACCTTAAAATAATTACTTAAAACTTTCATTTAATTTTTTATTTTCAAATAGTTAGGCTATATTTGCCGACCATTTACAAGAATTAGATAACAAAAATATATCGATAAATGATTAAAATCGAAATTAAAGAAGGAGAAAATATAGAGCGTGCACTTAAACGTTACAAGCGTAAACACAGAAATGTACAAATTATGCAAAACTTAAGAGAGTCTCGTTATTTCACAAAACCTTCAGTAAAAAGAAGAAGAGAAATACAGAAAGCTGAGTACATTCAGGGCTTAAGAGACGCTGAAAACGTTTAACAAAAGTCTTCTGTATTTATAAAATAGTAGAGCAATAGAAATATTGCTCTTTTTTTGTTACTATACATCTCAGTTATAATCCAAATTTTTCATTTTCGGCATTTATCTTGAGAGTTTGAGCGGGACCATCTTCATAAAAATCTTCAAAAGTCTTACCTGTTTCATAATTATCTCTTAGAACTTTATAAACTGTTATCGCCAGGAAAATCTGTCCTATAACCATTAGATAAAATACCGAAGCAAAAGCAAAATTTAAAGATGCCATTATCGTAACAGTTACAAGTAAAAACGTAGTGATGCCTAAATATGTATAAGGTGATGCTTTCATAATAAAATCTTTTCAATTAAAATAAGAAACTTATATTAAATGAAACAGACTTTAACGGAATTCTAACACCATTTTAAACCTTCAATTCTACAACCAATCCTTCATTAGATCTGATATTAAAGACTGTATTGTCCTCAAAAATAAGGTACTGCCCCTTAATACCAACTAATTTCCCAACGAAGTCTATCTCCTTTTTTATATTAAGGCTATTTGGTTTTTTAGGATATTGTTCTACAGGAAACTGAATGTGCGTTTCTTCGTTATGCTCTAAAAAATAGGTCTTAGCTTCATCTGGTATGAATTGCTTTAAATGCTGTCTCCATTCTAAAAGATTTTCATCTTCAATGTCATTCTTCAACATTTTTCGCCAGTTGGTTTTATCTCCTACATAACTCTTTAAAGCAACTTCAGTAATACCTGCTAAGTAGCGATTAGGAGTCTCAACAATCTCTATTGCTTCGTGAGCGCCTTGATCTATCCAGCGTGTAGGAACTTGACTTTTGCGGGTAACACCAACCTTAACATTACTTGAGTTCGCTAAATACACAATATGCGGTTGTAATTGTACTTTTTTTTCGTAATCTAAATTTCTATCTTCTTTATCTAAATGTGCTGTACTCAATTCTGGTCGCATAATCCAACCACCAGCATAAGGTTGATCAAAAAAGCAGGTTCTACAAAAGCCTTGTCTATATATAGGTCTGTCTAAACCACAACTGAGACATTGATGTCCGATGAGTTTCATTTCAATCTTTTTATTCATTAATTGGTTCATATGAATAAAATCATTCTCAAAAACCAAATAGTATTGGATAGGATCTATAAATTCGGTTTGCATTTTAGTTAAGACACCTGTATAAAGCATAAAAGAAATTTAGTATTTT
>NZ_JBGCDQ010000024.1:0-32780 GCF_045105575.1 Winogradskyella sp.
AAGGGATGGCTATTAATAAGGTTGTAAATGTAAATACAGACCCTAGAAATGGGTTCATTCCTGATATAAACATATGGTGACCCCAAACTATAGTTGATAAAAATGCTATTGCTAAAATTGAAGCTATCATTGCACGATATCCAAAAACGGGTTTTCTGGAGTTGGCCGCTAATATCTCAGATACAATTCCCATTGCTGGTAATATAATAATATATACTTCTGGATGACCTAGAAACCAAAATAAGTGCTCAAATAATACTGGAGATCCACCTTGATAGTGCAACACTTCTCCTTGTATAAATATATCCGACAGAAAGAATGATGTTCCAAAACTTCTATCCATTATTAATAACAACGCTGCTGACAATAATACTGGGAATGAAATCACACCAATGATTGCTGTTACAAAGAACGCCCAAATCGTAAGTGGCAATCTTGTCATAGACATCCCTTTTGTACGTAAATTAATCACTGTAACCACATAGTTTAACGACCCTAGTAAGGACGATGCTATAAAAATAGCCATTGAGACTAACCATAAGGTCATCCCTAAACCAGAACCACCTTGAGCCATGGGTAGTGCTGATAGTGGTGGATATATCGTCCAACCTGCTGCTGCAGGACCAAACTCAACAAAAAATGAAGATATCATCACCACACACGATATAAAAAATAACCAATAGGATACCATGTTTAGGAATCCTGAAGCCATATCACGTGCTCCAATTTGTAATGGAATTAAAAGGTTACTAAACGTACCACTAAGACCAGCAGTTAAAACAAAGAATACCATTAATGTTCCATGGATGGTTACTAAGGCCAAATAAATATCAGCATCCATAACACCATCTGGTGCCCATTTTCCTAATAATGCTTCAAAAATTACATTCGGCTTTTCTGGCCAAGCAATTTGCATACGCATCATCAAGGACATTAAAATCCCAATAATACCCATGACCATTACACCTGTAATTAAATACTGTTTAGCAATCATCTTATGATCTTGGCTAAAAATGTATTTGGTTACAAATGTTTCTTTGTGATGATGAACGTCGTGGTCATCATGAACTTCATGACTGTGTGTATCTACAACTCCTGACATAATATTATTTCTTTTTCTTAAACAATTTTTTTCTAATTCAGTGAACTCCCGAAAGTCGCCTGCTCTTTGATCCAAGCATCGTAGTCTTCTTGAGTTTCTACAATAATTTTCATCTGCATATTGTAGTGCGATTTACCACAAATTTTGTTACAAAGTAATAAGTAATCAAATTCATATAATAAATCTTGACCTGCTTCTTCAATTTCTTCTTTTCGTTCTTGCCTTAAAATATTGATGTTTTTTACTTTTTCAACAATATCTGGATTTAGACGCATTTCTGCAGTCGTTACCGTTGGTGTAAACCCAAACTGTGTTACCATACCAGGCACACAATTCATTTGCGCTCTAAAATGCGGCATATACGCAGAGTGCAACACATCTTGAGATCGCATTTTAAATAAAACAGGTCTTCCTACAGGTAAACGTAATTCAGTAACAATAATATCATCTTTTGCATTAGGATCATCCTCTGCTACACCAAGTATATTTGCTTTGTCGATATCTATCAACCTCACGTTTGCTTGACCGAGTACATTATCTTCACCACTATAACGCGCTTTCCAGTTAAATTGCTGAGCGTATAATTCAATTACCATAGGGTCTTCATCTTCATCGATATTCATAATATCGTTCCAAGTGAATAATCCGTAAATAATTAAACCAGCTAATACAATTACAGGTATAACCGTCCAAATAAATTCGAGAGTATTATTATCAGCGTAGAAAAATGCCTTTCTCCCTTTCTCACCTTTGTATTTAAATGCAAAATAATGCAATAGGAATTGAGTAATGGTTTGAACAATGAATATCACAACCATAGAAATAATCATAAGGTTATCTATTCTAGGACCATGCTCTGAAGCTGAATTTGAGGTCAAAGGTAAATCACCTAAATACACAAAACTTATAATAGTAATAGCGTAAATAAATACTAAGAATCCTAACATCAAATATCCATTAACTCTATTGTCATTATCATCTGCAACTTGCGTATTAGACGTGCCAACTTGAGCTAAATCAAAAATCTTTACCATTTGCCATAAGGCAACAGCAACAAAGAGTACAATTATAATCGTTAATAAAGCAGTCATTATCGTTTCTTTTCTAATTTATAATTAATAATGGAAATTTTCACTCTCCTTAATAAATGGGTTTCCTTTTGCTAGTAATGGTGCTTTTCCTAACGCTCTAAAAACAACTAGAATAAAGATACCACCGAACAATAGTATGGATCCAATTTCTGGTATTCCAATAAACCATCGTTCTACTACTGTTGCAGGCATAATCATATTAAACACATCTAAGTAGTGTCCACATAAAATAACCACACCTGCCATAACTACAAACCAAGGAATACGCTTGTAATCACTATTCATTAAAAGTAATAATGGGAATAAAAAATTCATGGCTACCATACCAAAGAATGGCAGATTATATAGTTCTATTCTGGTCACAAAATAGGTCACCTCTTCTGGTATGTTTGAATACCAAATTAACATGAATTGCGAGAACCATAAATACGTCCAGAAAATACTGATACCGAACATGAATTTAGCTAAATCATGAATATGACTGTCATTTACAAATTCTAGCAGCCCTTTCGATTTTAAATAAATAGTAATTAACGCAATTACTGTAATACCACTTACAAACATACTTGCAAAAACATACCATCCAAATAATGTACTGAACCAGTGCGGATCTACACTCATAATCCAATCCCAAGACATCATAGATTCTGTGTAAATATAAAACACTAAGAATGCCGCTGAAATCCTGAAGTTCTTTTTGAAATAACGATTGTCGTTAACATCTGCATTATCCTGAGCTAAAGAAAATTTTCTTGAAAAATAACGATATAATGACCAACCTGCTAAGAATATGACACCACGAATGAAAAACCAAGGCTTGTTTAGCCAGCTTTCTTTATTCTGAATAATAGTATCGTGCGCAACCACATCTGGATCCATCCATATAAAAATATGTTTACCTGCAAAAGCAGCCACTAACAACACAAGGATTCCACCAGGTAAAACGTATGATGTAATACCTTCCATAACTCTGTACAATACTGGAGACCATCCTGCTTGAGCTGCATATTGAATCGCGTAAAACGCTAAAACACCTAATGCAATCATAAAGAAAAAGAACGCAGCTACGTATAAAGCCGCATATGGTCTATTATGTATTTGATGAAGGGCATGCTCCTCATGACTCATTTCATGGTCATCCACATGCGCAGCACCATGGGCTTCATCGGCATGTTCACCATCAGCATGAGCACCATCAGCATGAGCACCGTAAGATGCAGCATCTTCCGAATGTTCATCAGAATGAGCGTCGCCTTCGTGATGTTCGCTAGCAAGTATTTCCGTAATATTATCTTCAGTTACTTGATACGCGCTCCAAAAACCGTAACCAACACCTAAAAGTCCTAAGACTATTAAGATGATAGCACCCATTTTTAATCGATTTGAAATTTTATATTCCATTATATAATCTTTATCTAAATCTTATTTTTCTAAATCTGCTTTCAACTTCTCAACATAAGCAACTACTTGCCAACGCTCCTGCTCATTCAATTGATTGGCATATGAACCCATCGTATTTTTACCGTAATAAATCACGTGATAAATACTTCCTGTAGTGATTGCTCTGCCTACATCAGCATAACTAGGTACACCTAAAATTTTCTCGCGTTTTACTAACTTACCTTGCCCAGCACCTTTTGTCCCATGGCAAATACCGCAATACACATCGTATAAAATTTTACCTTCATTATAGTCAACTTGCATAGCATCTAAAGGACTTTTTAAACTTGCCTTTGCTAATGCGTAACCATCGTTGGTATCCTCAATTTCATAAGGCATAAAATCACCTCTTGGAATTGTTCCTTCTGCCGGAAGCTGCGCCTCAATACCGTTATCAAATGCGTCTGACTCTTGGTACGCTTCGTAACCAATTGATTCATACATATTCGGGAAATATTGAAAGTTTGGTCTTGAGTTATCCTGACAAGACACAATACTAACTAATACCGCTATAACTAAGCTATCTCTTAATGACGTCTTCATATTAATGTGCATCTTCATGTTTATCAACAATATTAATCTCAACAGCACCTGTATCTTTCAAAAGCTTTGTTAAAGATTCTTCATTATTATTCACAGCAATCTCCATTAAAAAATGGTCATCTGTTGTTCTTGGATCTGGATTCTCCGCCTCTTTAAATGGCCACATTCTACTTCTTAAATAAAATGTAATTACCATTAAATGCGCTGCAAAAAATACCGTAAGTTCAAACATAATTGGCACAAACGCGGGCATATTTTCTAAATAACTAAAACTTGGCTTTCCTCCTATATCTTGAGGCCAATCTTCAATCATTATATAGTTCATCATCACAGTTGCTACTGTTATACCGACACAACCATATAAAAAAGCTGTTATTGCTAAACGCGTTGGAGCTAATCCCATTACCTTGTCTAGTCCATGAACCGGAAAAGGAGTATATATTTCCTCAATGTGATGTTTTTCAGCCTTCACCTTTTTAACGGCAGACAACAATACATCATCATCAGTATAAATAGCATGAATTACTTTTGAAGCTTCCATAGACTATATTAGTTGTTTAATAAATTTTTAGCTTGTCCTGACCAATCATCGCGCTCAGCTCTTCCTGGGAAAGAACCTGTAATTGAATCTAACAAGTCATATTCTTTTTTCGTCATCTTACTTACCTGAAGGAATGTATAAATACCAATACTATTTAAAACTTCCTCCATTTTAGGACCAATACCATTAACTTGCTTTAAATCATCGGCTGTACCAGCTTCTGCATCAAAAGCACCAATAGATCCTAAAAGATCATTGACTTTCGTTGAATTATCTACTGTAATTGTTTCAGACTTCGTCTCTACAACGTCATTCACAATGGTATTAGACGTTCTAGCATCCGATCCTGTACCAGATAAACTTTCACCACTTTCTCTAATGCGCTTGTAACGTTCACCAGATGACTTTAAAATTGTTTTCACCTCTGCTTGTGCTATTACTGGGAATGTACGTGAGTACAATAAAAATAGTACGAAGAAGAAGCCTATAGTTCCTATAAAAATTCCGATATCTACAAATGTTGGTGAGAACATAGACCATGATGATGGTAAATAATCTCTGTGTAATGAGGTTACGATAATTACAAAACGCTCAAACCACATTCCGATATTTACTACAATAGAGATAAAGAATGAGAACATAATACTCGTTCTTAATTTCTTGAACCACATAAACTGCGGAGAGAATACATTACAAGACATCATTGCCCAATACGCCCACCAGTAAGGACCAGTAGCTCTGTTTAAAAAGGCAAATTGTTCGTACTCTACACCCGAATACCACGCAATAAATAACTCCGTGATATAAGCCACACCTACAATAGAACCTGTAAGCATGATTACAATATTCATCAATTCAATATGCTGAACCGTAATATAATCTTCAAGACTACATACTTTCCTCATTATGATAAGCAGCGTATTTACCATGGCAAAACCTGAGAAAATTGCACCTGCCACGAAATAAGGTGGGAAAATTGTTGTGTGCCAACCTGGAATTACCGACGTCGCAAAATCAAAAGATACAATCGTATGTACTGAAAGTACTAAAGGTGTTGCTAAACCAGCAAGTACCAATGATACTTCTTCAAAACGCTGCCAATCTTTTGCTCTACCCGACCAACCAAAACTTACTAAAGCGTAAATTTTCTTTTGGAATGGACGCACAGCTCTGTCTCTCAACATCGCAAAATCTGGTAATAAACCTGTCCACCAGAATACCAATGACACAGATAAATACGTTGAAATTGCAAATACATCCCAAAGCAATGGCGAATTAAAGTTTACCCATAACGAACCAAATTGATTCGGAATTGGTAATACCCAATAGGCCAACCATGGACGACCCATGTGAATAATTGGAAATAAACCTGCTTGCACTACTGAGAAGATGGTCATAGCTTCCGCTGAACGGTTAATTGCCATTCTCCATTTTTTTTTTTTTTTTAATAGTACTGCAGAAATTAATGTTCCTGCATGACCAATACCAACCCACCAAACAAAGTTAGTGATATCCCAAGCCCAGTTTACAGTCTTATTCAGACCCCAAACTCCAATACCTGTAGATACTGTGTAAATAATACAACCTATTCCCCAAAGGAATGCGACTAAAGCGATACTGAATACAATCCACCATGCTCTGTTGGCTTTGCCTTCCACTGGTCGGGCTACGTCAACTGTAACATCGTGATACGATTTTTCTCCAGTTACTAAAGGTCTTCTAATAGGTGCTTCGTAATGAGACGCCATAATTATATACTTGTTTCTTTAATTTAATTTATGCTTTCGATGTATTTCTCACCTTTGTATGATAGATTACATTAGGCTTTGTGCCTACATATTCTAACATATGGTACATCCTATCATCTGCTTTTAGAGCCGCTATTTTACTCTCCTTATCATTAATATCACCGAACATCATTGCGCCATTTCCGCAGGCTGCTGAACATGCGGTTTGGAATTCACCATCTTCAACTACACGTCCTTCACGTTTTGCATCAAGAATTGTTTTTTGTGTTTTCTGAATACACATAGAACATTTTTCCATCACACCACGAGAACGTACAGTAACATCTGGATTTAATACCATACGACCTAAATCGTCATTCATGTAATAATCGAATTCATCATTCTTATTATATAAGAACCAATTAAAACGACGTACTTTATAAGGACAGTTGTTAGCACAATATCTTGTACCTACACAACGGTTATAAGCCATATGATTTTGACCTTGACGACTGTGTACTGTAGCTGCTACAGGACAAACTGTTTCACAAGGTGCATGATTACAATGCTGACACATTACAGGCTGAAATACGACCTGTGGATTATCAGCAGGTGCTTCCATCTCGCCAAATTCACTCAATGAACTTCCAAGACCAGAAATATTCTCTTTCTTTTCAATATCATTTGTAAAAGTATCTTCTGAAGAGTAGTATCTATCAATACGCAACCAGTGCATATCTCTACTACGTCTCATCTCTGTTTTACCAACAACTGGTACGTTGTTTTCTGCATGACATGCAATAACACATGCGCCACAACCTGTACAAGCGTTTAGATCTATCGATAAATTAAAGTGATGACCAATTGAACGGTCAAACGAATCCCATAAATCAACATCTGGAGATGTTACTGGAGTTTCTATATGATTCAAAGAGACCTCAGGAACTTTATTCCAAACGCTCTTATCTTTTGTATTAAAAATCTCTAAAGTCGTTTCTTTAATAATATCACCACGACCCATTAAGGTATTATGCAACTGCACACAAGCAAATTCATGCTCACCAGCAGCCTCACTAATCGTTACATTTTGTACTGATTTGAAATTCTGGTATAAAGCATAGGCATTAACACCAGTTTTCATTTCATCTTTTAAAGCATTAGATGTTCTACCATAACCAAACGCCATACCAACAGAACCTTTTGCTTGACCTGGCTGAATAATCACAGGAACTGTAATTGGCTCTGAGCCATTCACAGATACTTTAGCATAATTACCGTTTAGACCACCATTAGCTACATTCCAATTCTTTAGGTTTAAGTTATTGGCATCCGCCTGAGAAACTGTCAAATAATTATCCCAAGTTGTTCGCGTAATAGGATCTGGAAATTCTTGCAACCATGGGTTATTGGCTTGTTGTCCATCACCCATACCTATTTTAGTATAAAATGATAACTCAAGACCATCCGTTACGGTTGTTTTGGCCAAAGCTCTCGCTGCAGAACCACCTGATAAGGCTGAAACCATACCAGCACCACTACCATCAGCAACCTTTGTCGTTGTTGTTGTAGACGTCGTTTGGTATTCGTCCTGATCTTCTTTTTTTAATTTAGCACCTACAGCAACATCATGAATGATACCACCTAAAAGTGTTCTTTCTTTTTTATCTTTTAATTCTGTAGTTGTAACTGTATTTGAATCGTAACCATTAGAAAAACCTTCTAACCATTGTTTCTTTACAAAAACACCATCTTGAACCGCCTTATTAAAGGACGCTCCGTCTAAAACACTTGTTGTCCAAACGGACTTCAAATAATCTCTGTAAGAACCCGAAGTTTCAGTCCAAGCCATTAAAACTTCTTGAAACTGCTTTGTATCAAACAACGGACGAATTGTAGGCTGCATCATTGAATAATGACCAGTCTTAAATTCGAAATCACCCCAAGATTCTAAATTATGTGGTGCAGCTGCTATATACTGACACTTTGTTGACGTTTCATCTTGTTTCATTGAAAAAGCCACAGATAAATCTACTTTACCTAAACCTTCTTCAAAATCTGAAGCATTCGGCAATGTATACATTGGATTCACACCATTCATAAGAAGTGCTCCAACTTTACCGGCTTTCATATCAGCAAGTAATTGTGCTACTGCTTTCGCATCACCTTGTCTTGTTTTAATCGTTGTCTTAGGATCAAAAGCTCTACTGTTTAAATAGGTATTGATTTCTAAAACCACGGTTTGTGCATTCACATCTTGAATACCAGAAACCACAACACCATTTCGTCCTGCTTTCTTCAATTCAGATGCTGCTGCTTTCACTGCTGAATTTAAACCTTCTGGAAGTTTTACACCACCAGCAGAGTTACCCGTAACTTCACTATATAATTGTGCTAAAGCTAATTTTTGTTGACTAGGTGTTAATGGCACACGCTTATCAGCATTGGCTCCGGCTAACGACATATTAGATTCAAACTGAATATGTCTTGACATTTTACCATTTTCAGGAATACGCTTTTTAGCATAACCAGAATCGAAACCTCCACCTTGCCAATCTCCTAAGAAATCAGCTCCGATAGAAACAATCGTCATAGCTTTAGAAAAATCGTAATTAGCCATTCCTCTAACACCGTACTTTGCTTCGTAGGCGTCTAAGGTTTCCGTTTCTGACACTGCATCATAAACAACATGACGTACATTACCATATTTAGAAGCAAATTCTGAAATTAATTTATTAGTAGATGGACTTGGCATTGACTGCGTTAATAACACAATTGATTTACCATTAAGTCCATTCAATTTTGAGGTTGTTTCAGACATAAATGTATCCCATGAAATTGACGTTTCGCCTTTCATTGGAGACTTCACTCTTAAACTATCATACAATCCTAAAACCGAAGCATTAACTCTAGCGTTTGCAACACCATTAGTACCTGCATCTGTATTATTCTCTATTTTGATAGGACGACCTTCTCTTGTCTTTACAAGAACGCTAGCAAAATCAAAACCATTTGCAATAGTCGTGGCATAATAATTTGCAACACCAGGAATAATTTCCGTCGGCTGAACCACATAAGGTATAGACTTAATCACTGGCCCTTCACATGCCGCCAACGAAGCAGCTGCTGTACTAAAACCAACGTACTTTAAGAAATCACGACGCGATGTAGACGACGACTCTAAAGTCTCTTTATCTCCCAAAAATTCATCTGTAGGAATTGGTTCCACAAACTCATTTTGTTGTAGCGCCTCAACAATAGAGCTATTTTCGTTTAGCTCTTCAACACTTTTCCAGTATTTCTTGTTTGATGACATAGTGTTTATTTATAATTTTTAATTTCAGATTTACGATTGGTAATTCTACCGCAATTCGTCTATTGTAATTCTTTAAATTTATTCAATTTTTAGTAATGACACTTACCACATTCTAAACCACCCATTTGCGCAGCAGTCAATTGCTCGACACCATACTTTTTAGATAGCTCTTCGTGAATTTTAGTGTAATAGTCATTATCCTTCACTTTTACGTTGGTCTCTCTGTGACAATTGATACACCAGCCCATTGTTAATGGAGAATGCTGATACATAATTTCCATCTCTTCAACAGGACCGTGACATGTTTGGCACTCAATACCACCTACAGCAACGTGTTGCGAGTGATTAAAATATGCAAAATCAGGCAAATTATGAATACGTATCCACTTCACAGGACTCGTGTTACCTGTGTATTTCTGTTCTTCATCATCCCAACCAACAGCTTTGTATAACCTTTGGATTTCTGCATTATAATCTACACCATATTCATTGATACCTTCTTGCTGTGTTTCATCTGCAACGGCACCAATTGCTTTATGACAATTCATACAAATATTTAAAGATGGGATACCTGAATGCTTACTTACTCTTGCTGATGAGTGACAATACTTACAATCAATACCATTGTCACCTGCGTGAATTCTATGTGAATAGTGTATAGGCTGAACTGGCTCGTAACCTTGATCCATACCTACCTGCATAAAGTAACCATATACAAAATACGCACTAGACAATAAAAATATCACTACGGTTACCAAGACTAAAAATTGATTTTGAATAAAGGCTTTCCATATTGGAGTTCTTTTTTCTTCAGCAACAACAGCAACACCCTTGGCATCTGCAAAACGATCTAACGTGCGCTTTACTAAAACTAAAGCCATCGCTAACAATCCGAATAACAAACCTAAGGCACCTAAAATGATATCATTTGAAATACCACTCTGCTCACCAGAACCTCCTCCACCTTCAATAACGTCCACTACAACTGGCGGTGGCGGTGGCGCAGCAGTATAAGCCAAAATATCAGAAATATTTTGATCTGTTAACTGCGGAAACGCATTCATTGCAGCTCCGTTATATTCGTTGTAAATTTTGTTGGCGTATGCGTCACCAGATTTTATCAATCCAGCACTATTACGAATCCATTTGTTAAGCCACTCTCTGTCTAAACCTTCAGCTTCAGCTAGTCTTGTTTCAACATTACGCAATGCTGGCCCAGTCATTTTCTTATCTAATTTATGACATGCTGCACAATTAGCGTTAAAAAGTGATTTTCCATTAATTGGATCACCCTCTTGAGCCACTAGCGAAGTTGAAAACGCAAGTAATAGAACTAAACAAAAACGGAACGTTTTTGTGGTTAAACTACAGTAAATCACCTGTTTCATATAATAAGTTGAATTATCTTCTAAACTTTGGTACGGTTTTTTCATTAAAACCATAAAAAAGTCGTTGTAAAAACTCTGGCAAAAATAAGATATAAAGTCGATTTTAGAAATCTTAGCTAAGCCTTAATATATAATTTATACCAATTCTAAATAAACTTTTTTACCTGATTATATGGGAATATTCGTTCCTTTTTTTGTATCTCATTAAATGAAAATATCGCCTAATTAATCAAGACACTAAAATTTATGTAACATCGTTTATCTGAATATAATACCTTTGTTAAAAAAATAATCTTATGCTCACACAATATAAATATCTACTTCTCTTTAAATATCTACTTCTCTTTGTTTTAAGCTTTGTTTTAACAACCACCATGGAAGCGCAACAAGGAACAGTTAATGTCAATCAGGATAGTGATATTGACAAGTTGATTGAATATAAAAAAGACATTAAAACTTCGAAAATTTATAGAATTCAGGTGTATCAGAGTGTCGATCCTGATAAAGCACAACGCGAAAAATCTAACTTCTTAAATTCTTATAGTGAATGGCCAGTTGAAATTATCTGGAACACACCAAATTATAAAGTTTGGGTCGGTAATTTTGCGACGCGATTAGAAGCAGATCGTGCTTGGGCGAAGATTAAAAAGAAGTATATGAATGCTATTATTTTTCAACCTAAGACCGACAATAATTAGGCGTTATTCTGTCTCATACCAGACTTTAGAAAAGCACCAAGTATTCTATATCGATGCATTTCGCTCGTTATACTTTTCAGGAAAAATACAAGCACTGTAAAAATTACAGTGATCTCATAAAAAAAACCGACATGATTTGACTACGCTTAGTAGCCAAATTGTCGGTTTTTCTATTTATAAAATGTATGAAATTCGTTATTTCAACTTTTTCTTCACTTCTACCTCTTGGAAAGCTTCTATAACATCGCCAATAACAATGTCATTGTAGTTTTTAATTTGCATACCACAGTCGTAACCTTTAGCCACTTCTCTCACATCATCCTTAAATCGTTTTAAGGCATCTAATGAACCTGTATGTACAACGACTCCGTCTCTAATGATTCTAATATTAGAATTCCTAAAGATTTTACCGTTCATTACCATACAACCTGCAATATTACCTACTTTAGAGACTTTAAATATTTCTCTAATTTCGGCAGTACCTGTAACTTCTTCTTTCACCTCTGGAGATAACATACCTTCCATAGCATCCTTAAGATCGTTAATGGCTGCATAAATAATAGAATAGGTTCTGATATCGATTTCTTCTTTATCAGCGATCATTCTAGCATTTCCGACAGGACGTACATTAAATCCAACAATAATAGCATCAGAGGCGGTTGCTAACAATACATCACTTTCTGTAATGGCACCAACACCTTTGTGTATGATATTCACTTGAATTTCTTCAGTAGATAATTTCTGGAAGGAATCGGTTAAAGCTTCAACAGATCCATCCACATCACCTTTAAGAATAATATTCAACTCTTGGAAATCACCAAGTGCAATACGTCGTCCGATTTCATCTAAAGTGATATGACGTTGTGTTCTAACAGACTGCTCACGTTGTAATTGTGTACGTTTGGTTGCAATTTGTTTCGCTTCACGTTCATCAGCAAAGACATTAAATTTATCACCTGCCTGTGGTGCTCCATCTAAACCAAGAATAGATACTGGTGTCGCAGGACCTGCTTCATTCACATCTTGTCCTCGCTCATCTTGCATAGCCTTTACTTTACCACTATTTTTTCCTGCTAAAACATAGTCACCCACTTTTAAGGTACCAGCCTGTACTAAAATTGTTGATACATAGCCTCGACCTTTGTCTAAGTATGCTTCTACAACAGTTCCACTAGCTGCTTTATTTGGATTGGCTTTTAGCTCTAACAATTCAGCTTCAAGTAAAACTTTTTCGAGTAATTCTTTTACGCCTGTTCCCATTTTAGCAGAGATATCATGAGATTGAATTTTTCCACCCCAATCTTCTACTAAAAGGTTCATTTGTGCTAAGCCTTCTTTTACTTTTTCAGGATTTGCATCTGGCTTATCAATTTTATTTATTGCAAAAACGATTGGTACACCAGCCGCTTGTGCATGAGAAATGGCTTCTTTTGTTTGAGGCATTATGGCATCATCCGCTGCTACAACAATAATAGCAATATCAGTAACCTGAGCACCACGTGCACGCATCGCTGTAAAGGCTTCGTGACCAGGTGTATCTAAGAAGGCGATTTTCTGCCCACTTTCTAACTCTACACCATAAGCACCAATGTGCTGTGTAATTCCACCAGATTCACCAGCAATTACATTTTCTTCACGTATGTAATCTAAAAGCGATGTTTTACCATGATCAACGTGACCCATCACTGTAACAATAGGTGCACGAGGTTTTAAATCTTTAGGATCGTCGATAACATCTTCAATAGACTCTTCGATATCTGCAGTGATAAACTCTACATCGTAACCAAATTCTTCAGCAACAATAGTTAACGTTTCTGCATCTAATCTCTGGTTCATAGTTACCATCATACCAAGCGACATACATGCTGAAATAACTTGCGTTACACCAACTTCCATCATCGTTGCGATTTCACTAACCGTTACAAACTCAGTAACTTTTACAATCTTACTTTCTGCTGCAGCAATTTCTTGATCAATTTCGGTTTGCTCTCTGTGCTTATCTCTTTTATCTCTTCTATTTTTTGCACCTCTACCTTTATTAGATTTACCTTGTAATTTCTCAAGGGTCTCTCTAATTTGTTTTTTAACATCTTCTTCTGTAGGCTCTTCCTTAACCACTTTAGGTCTTGCAGCACCTGGTCGTCCTCTTGCTGGACCTCTTCTGCTATCACCTGGTTTAGAATCGTTTCCACCTTTGCTAATACGACGTCTTTTACGCTTATTAGCGTCTCCTCCATTTGCAGGTTTAACTTCTCTTTTCTTTTTCGGTTTATTGAATTGTGAAAGATCTATCTTTTTACCAGTTGTAGTTGGGCCTGAAAGTTTTTTATATTGTGTTTTTAAAGTTTCTTCTACTGGCTCATCTGACGTTTCAGCAGTTTCTTCATTTTTAGTCTCTTCTTCAACTTTAACCTCAGGAGCTTTTTCAACTTTTTCAGCCTTTTCAACCTCTACAACTTTAGCCTTTTTTTCAGGTTTGTCAGTGGTTTCGGCTTTTTTAGCTACGGCTTTAGGCTTTTCTACTTTTTCCTCTGGCTTTTCCGCTTTAGGAGTTGCCTTCACTTCGGGAGCTTTAGGAGCTTCCTCTTTTTCAGCATTCGGTTTTTTATCTAAGTCAATTTTACCAATCTGTTTTGGACCGCTTAACTCAGCTTTAGCCTTAACAACAGCCTCTCTTTCGGCTTTTTGCTTTTGCTTTTCTTCAATTTCGCGTTCTCTTTGTTCGCGAAGCTCTTCTTTTTCCTTAAGTTTTGCTTCACTTACTTCTTGAGCTTTTTCACGCTTCGATGCATCCGTCTGAAATTCATCAGAAAGCGTGTTGTAAACCTCTTGCGAAATTTTAGTATTAGGGTTCTTCTCAATTTCAACGCCTTTGGATTCTAAAAAATCCACAGCACGATCTATCGAGATGTTTAATTCCCTTAATACTTTATTTAATCTTGTCATTTGAGCCATAAACTGCCTGTAAAATACTTAAATATATGTTATACCGATTTAACTTCAAAATGAAATATAAAATTCACTTAAAATTTAACCGCTACTTAATCTTCAAATTCTTCTTTTAGAATTCTGATAACGTC
This sequence comes from Winogradskyella sp., assembly GCF_045105575.1. Taxonomy (GTDB): domain Bacteria; phylum Bacteroidota; class Bacteroidia; order Flavobacteriales; family Flavobacteriaceae; genus Winogradskyella. The sequence continues at coordinate 14,924 of NZ_JBGCDQ010000024.1, forward strand.
TAAAATCGTTTCTTCTTCTAAATCTGTACGCTTCACTAAATCGTTAACGTCTTGTTCCAAAATACTCTTTGCTGTGTCTAAACCAGCTTTACTAAATTCTGAAATTACCCAAGATTCAATCTCATCTGAGAATTCCTTCAATTCTACATCTTCTTCTGCACCTTCTCTAAATACATCAATCTCATAACCAGTAAGTTGACCAGCCAAACGAATGTTGTGACCACCTCTACCGATCGCTTTAGATACTTCTTCTGGTTTTAATAACACCTCAGCACGCATGTTTTCTTCGTCTAATTTTAAAGACGTTACTCTTGCCGGACTTAAAGCTCTGGTTACAAAAAGTTGTACATTGTTTGTGTAATTGATGACATCAATATTTTCATTCCCTAACTCACGTACAATACCATGAATTCTTGAACCTTTCATACCAACACAAGCTCCAACAGGATCAATTCTATCATCATAAGAATCTACTGCTACTTTTGCTTTTTCACCTGGAATACGCACTACTTTTTTAACGGTAATTAAACCATCGAAAACTTCTGGAATTTCCTGCTCAAATAATTTCTCTAAAAACATTGGTGATGTTCTAGACATTACAATGGCTGGCTTGCTTCCTTTTAATTCTACACTTTCAATAATACCTCTTACGTTTTCTCCTTTTCTGAAGAAATCTGAAGGAATTTGCTTATCCTTTGGAAGTATAATTTCATTGCCATCGTCATCTAACAAAATTATTGCTCTGTGACGAATGTGATGCACTTCTGCAGTATAAATTTCACCTTCAAGCTCTTTAAAGTGCTTATAGATATTTGTATTATCGTGCTCGTGAATCTTAGAGATTAAGTTTTGTCTTAATGCTAAAATAGAACGTCTTCCCAAATCGATTAACTTTACTTCTTCTGCAACGTCTTCACCAACTTCAAAATCTGGTTCTATTTTTTGAGCTTCAGAGAGTTCAATTTCTTGATTTGGTTCTTCCACCTCACCATCTGCAACAACGATACGGTTTCTCCAAATTTCTAAATCCCCTTTATCTGGGTTGATAATAATATCAAAGTTATCGTCATCACCATACTTCTTCTTCAATGCATTACGTAATACATCTTCAAGAATCGCCATTAGCGTAACTCTATCTATTAGTTTGTCGTCCTTAAATTCTGAAAATGATTCAATTAACGCTACATTTTCCATAATTGATTATGAATTAAAATTTTATTTTAACTTTTGCTTCTTTTATATTGTCGAATGCAACCGTTGCTGTTTTTGCTACGGTTACTTTTCCTTTGCCTACTGGTTTTGGTTCTCTTGCTTTCCAACTTAAAACGATATCTGCGTCATTAACTTGGGAAAGTTCACCTTCAAAATCTTGACTATCTAAAGTTTTGATTTCTAAATTTCTACCAACATGTTTTTTGTATTGTCTTGGCAATATTAATGGTGTTGTTGCTCCAGATGATAATACCTCGAGAGAAAAATCATGTTCGTCTCTATCTATATGATGCTCAATTGCTCTACTAATAAACATGCAATCTTCTACTAAAACGCCATTGTCGCCATCTATTACAATCTTAACAGCATTGTCTCCAGATAGTGTAAAATCTATTAAGAACAGATCTTGTCTTTCTTCTAACGCCCCTTGCAATAAGTCTTCTACTATTTTTTTAAACATTATTTGATATAAAAAGAGAGGACTTTTCGTCCTCTCGCTCATTTATTTTTAGTAAACAACGATGCAAATATACGTTATTTATATTAATTTATCCAAGCTTCATAATGTGGAATAATTTTCTTAGCTTTATTGAACTAACTTAAATCAATACAAATGAATAAAATACTGGTACCTACTGATTTTTCAGAACAAGCAGAAAACGCCTTAAAGGTTGCTGCTATGATTGCCAAAAAACACGGAGCAGAAATCTACTTACTACATATGATGGAAATTCCGATGCAACAAACCGACCAAGGCTCTGCTGAGAGTGATATTCCTGAAACATTATTTTTTATGAAATTGGCGCAAAAAAGATTTGAAAATCTTATGGCCCAAGAGTATTTAGAAGGTATAACAGTACATGAAACCGTAAAAGCAGATATTACCTTCAATGAAATTAAAGATTCTTGTAAAGAGTTTAATATTGATTTAATTGTTATGGGTTCTCATGGTGCTAACGGTATTATGGAAATGTTTGTTGGTTCTAATGCTGAAAAAGTAGTACGTACTTCTGAAGTCCCAGTATTAGTAATTAAAAACGAACATGAAAGCTTTAGTGTTTCGGATTTTGTATTTGCTTCTGATTTTAAAAATGACAATAAAGAAACGTATAAACAAGCGGTGAAATTTGCAGAATCATTTGGTTCTAAAATACATTTACTCTTAGTTATTACATCTAGTAATTTTATGACGTCTTACGAGGCAAAGTCGAGAATTGATGACTTTATTTCAGGACAAACTTTTCAAAATTACACCATTACCATACACAATGATGTGAGTGTAGAACAAGGTATTCTAAATGTTTCTAAAGACATAGACGCTGACCTTATAGGTATCAGTACACATGGCAGACAAGGGATTGCACATTTCTTTAATGGTAGTATTAGTGAAGATTTGGTAAACCATGCGAAACGTCCTGTAATTACTTTTAAGATATAAAAGAGAGAGACTAGAGATTAGACCGCTTTGCTTTTAGAAAATAGACCTGTGCCCATTTGGGCTATTGTGGTTGTTTAAAAATAAAAAAATCCTAACTCATTACTGAATTAGGATTTAAATTTTGGTTGGCCTACTAGGTTTCGAACCTAGACTCTTCTGTACCAAAAACAGATGTGTTAGCCAGTTACACCATAGGCCAATCTCTCAAATTGAGGGTGCAAATTTAATACAAACTTTCACTTTGACAAAAAAAAAGGGCAAAATAATTCAAAATACTTAACGTTAACTTAAAAACGTAGGGATTACTATAATAATTAGTAAATTCGCCAGCATTAATTAGCATCATTTTCATGACAGATTTTAACTTTAAAAAGTGGAACAACATCTTAGGATGGTTAGTTTTTACTGTAGCAGTAATCGTATATGGTCTTACTATTGAACCAACCGTAAGCTTTTGGGATGCTGGAGAATATATTTTAACGTCTTCAAAGTTACAAGTAGGCCATCCGCCAGGAGCACCATTATTTCAGATGTTTGGAGCATTTTTCTCCATGTTTGCCTTAGAGCCGTCTCAGATTGGAGCCATAATGAATATGATGAGTGGTGTTGCAAGTGCATTTACCATTCTTTTTATGTTTTGGACCATTAGTATTTTATTGGTGAAATTGACAAAATATAATGACGACAAAAGCACTGGCAAAGCCTATGCCATTTTAGGGAGTGCTTTAGTAGGTAGTTTAGCATTTACATTCACGGATTCTTTTTGGTTTAATGCTGTAGAAACTGAGGTGTATGCCATGGCCACCTTGATTATGTCCGTTTTATTTTATTTAGGCTTACGTTGGGAACAAGATATGAATCAACCACGAGGTAACCGTTGGCTTATTTTAATTGCTTTTGTTATCGGTCTCTCTTTTGGAGTGCACTTTATGGGATTATTAACCATTCCGGCTATTGGATTGCTCTACTTTTTTAAGAATTACAAAACGATCACAGTCAAGAACTTTATTATTGCTAATATCGCTTCAACTGCTATTTTACTTTTCATATTTAAATTATTATTGCCTTCTACCTTAAAACTCTTTGGCTATTTAGAAGTCTTTTTTGTGAATTCCTTCGGTTTACCATTTAATTCCGGAACCATTATTACAGGATTAATGGTCATTGGCTTGTTTTATTTTGGATTAAACTATACTCGAAAAAAAGAACTGAAACATGTAAATACCTTAGTATTATGTTTAATGTTTATTTTTATTGGCTTTTCTTCTTGGATGATGCTGCCTATTCGTGCAAATGCACAAGTGGTTATTAATGAAAATAATCCTGAGGATGCCAGAGAACTTTTGGCTTATTACAATTTAGAGCAATATCCAGAAACCCATTTATTTTATGGTCCGCAGTTTACAGAAGTTTACTCTGGTGCAGATAAAAACGAACCTTTTGTAGATGATAAAAAGAATTTTGAAAAAGATGAAGAAAAAGGTGAATACGTCATTATAAACGAGTGGGAAAAAAGTAAGCAAAACTATAACCACGAGCATGCGTCTATTTTACCAAGAATGTGGAGTTCAGAACATGCAGAAAATTATATGATGTTTACTGGATTAATTGATTTTAAGGTAGATCCTAACTTACAAAACCGTGCTTATAACGAGGCTATGAATGCTGGTTTATCTGAAGAACAGGCCAGCCAATATGCTTCTGGAGAAAAACGACAATTTGATGAACTTGTATTTGATTTTAAAAGACGTGTGGCTGCTGGTGAGATTGATTACGAAGATTACAATCAGTTTTTAAAACGCTATGGTCAACAATATTTAGTGATTGAAAAGCCGTCCTTTATGGACAACATAATGTACATGTTTCAATATCAGTTTGGCTACATGTATTGGCGTTATTTTATGTGGAATTTTACTGGCAGACAAGATGATATTCAAGGGAGATACACGCATAAAAATGGTAACTGGATTTCTGGGATTAATTTTATCGACGAAGTGCACTTGGGTTTATCACAAGACAATCTGCCTACCGACGTTCTCGATAACAAATCGAGAAACACTTATTATTTTCTGCCGTTACTTTTAGGCTTAGTTGGCTTCTTTTTCTTGATGTATTCTGATTTAAAACGATTTTGGGTCTTGCTCGTCTTCTTCTTACTTACAGGTTTGGCCATTCAATTTTACACCAACGTAAGACCATTTGAACCAAGAGAACGCGATTATTCTGTTGTAGGTTCATTTTATGTATTTGCCATTTTTATTGGATTCGGTGTTTACGCCATTTACGATCTTCTAAAATCTAGCATAAAGACCGCCTTTTTAGCGCCTGCAATTACATTAGCTTGTTTAATTATTGTGCCAGGTGTATTAGCTGCTAATAATTGGGACGATCATGACCGTTCTGGCAAATACACAACTAATGCCATGGCTCGTAAATATTTAGAGTCTTGCGCACCAAATGCCATTTTGTTTACCATTGGAGATAACGATACATTCCCACTTTGGTATTTACAAGAAATTGAAGGAGTGCGAACTGATGTGCGTGTGGTAAACACCAGTTTATTTCAAACCGATTGGTACATCGACCAAATGAAACGGAAGGCTTATGAGAGTGATCCTATTCCGTCTCAATTGACGCATAAGCAATATCGTGGTGGTACAAGAGATGTGATTATTAGAAGAGAAATTACAAAAGACACCATACCTATCAAGGATTTTATGGATTTCATCTCTAGTGAGAAACCGAGTACTAAATTTAGTTTTGTGGTTGAAAAGCAAGGAGAAGATCCTGATCAATATCCGAAACACTTGTTGAATGCTAATTATTTCCCTACACGCCATATTAGTATTCCTGTGAACAAAGATATGGTACTTAAAAAAGGAATTGTAAAACTAAAAGATGCCGATAAAATAGTAGATAACTTATATGCTGAAATTGGTGGCAGCTATCTTTATAAAAACCGTCTTTTAATGCTCGATATTATTGCCAATAATAATTGGGAACGACCTATTTATTTTACTGGTGGTGCTTTTGGAGCCGAAGATTATGTATGGCTAAAAGATTATCTGCAACTCGATGGTATGTGTTATAAACTAGTTCCTATAAAAACACCTGTTGAGCGTGCTAATCCTTACGATATGGGACGTGTTGATCCAGACCTCATGTACGATATGGTGAAAACCTGGGAATGGGGAGGCAGTGGAGAAGATCTCTATTATGATATTGAAACCAGACGAAATGGTATTACGTACAGAGGTAATTTAGCACGACTCATAGAACAACTCATTAATGAAGAGCAACTAGACAAGGCCGAAGAAATTGCAGATATCGCTATGGAGAAGATGCCTGTAGATAAATTTGGTTTTTATTCACTTCTTGAGCCTTATGTTAGCGCGTATTATGAAATAGGAAACGTAGAAAAAGGACGCGCACTTTATAAGGACGTTGCTAAAAAATATCAAGAAAATTTAGTGTATTACAGTGGTTTAGATCTCGAAGATCAAGAGCAAGTCGTCGGCGAAGAGATCTATTTAGATATTCAGCGTTACCGTGCTTTGATTGATATTTTAGTGATTTATAATGATGAGGATTTTGCATTGCAAGAAACCAAAACCTTTAATAGTTATTTAAGTCTTTTTGATGCGCTTATGAATCGTTATAGTGATGATGAATTACCTGAAATGCCAAGTGATGTAGATATTCAGAATGCTATTAAAGATACTATTGAACGTATGGCTCCTGAGAACTAAAATAGTATGAAAATCATTCCAGCTAAAACGCCAGACTTTGTAAAAACATTGTTCCCAAATTTTATCTGGAATATCGCTACCAAAGACAAAGTACTTTACCTCACTTTTGATGATGGACCCACTCCTGAAATCACCGATTGGGTGCTTTCAACATTAAAAGACTTTAACGCTAAAGCCACCTTTTTTTGTATTGGAAATAATATTGAAAAGCATCCTGAGATTTTCGAAAATATTTTAACCGAAGAGCATTCTATTGGCAACCACACTTACAATCATTTAAAAGGTTGGAAACATAAGACGAAACATTATATTGAAGATGTTTTGAAAACGCAATCTTTGATAAATTCCAAAACTCAAAATCATCAGCATTGGAATTTAGAATTTAAGGATTGTGATTTAGGTTTATTCAGGCCTCCTTATGGAAAGTTTAAAACCAAGCAGAGTAAGCAACTTCAAAACTTAGGTTATAAAATTGTATTATGGGATGTGTTATCTTACGATTGGGATAATTCTGTAACCGAAGCAACATGCCTTAAAAACGTAACCTCAGCGGCTAAGGAAGGCAGTATTATTGTATTTCATGATAGTTTAAAAGCGTCTCGAAACTTAAAATATGTGCTTCCTAAAGTTTTGGAATATTACAGTGAGAAAGGGTTTGCTTTTAAAAATTTGTAGTATACCAGAATGTTTTAAAGTTATCACAACTGTACTTCAAACAATTCCATCCTGCTAGCAATAGGAACTAAACCTTATTACAAACAAATTATAAGAAGACTAAAGCTTTGTTTTTTTAAGAATGAAATTACTACTTTTCAATCTTCGCTAATGCTTTGTTGAACAAAAACTCATGCATTTGTTAAACATATTCTTGGATGATTCCAATCAACGTATCGGCATCTTGCTCTCCACTATGTCTCCATTTCATCTCGCCATTTTTGTAGATGATTAAGGTTGGCAAGCCTTTAACTCTTAGTGCTTCTGCCAATTCCTTATTTTTATCGACATCAATTTTAATCACCTTGGCTTTATCACCTAATGCAGCGGCAACATCTCTCATAATAGGATGCATGGCAACTGACTCATCACTCCCATCGGTATAGAAATCTAAAAGTACAGGAATTTCAACATCGATTAATTCTCCAAATTTTGACATATGCTATCGTTTTAGTAGAACAAATACACACTATCCATTGACAAGGTTTTCAATAATTAAAACGTTGTAAATTAAGTGCTCACAAGTTAAAAATAAGCAATTCTGTACAATTAAACGCTTTTTACACCTTTTTTGAGCTCTATCACAGTGATTTCTGGCCAAATACCAACACGTCCTGGAAACGCTAAATAGCCAAACCCTCTATTCACATTAATATATTGGCCTAATTCTTCATAGATACCAGCCCAATGTTTGTAACGCCATTTTACAGGACTCCATTTAAACCAACCTGGTATTTCAATCCCAAATTGCATGCCATGAGTATGTCCACTTAATGTTAAATGATAATGGTACTCATCATTAATGACTTCTTCATTCCAATGGCTTGGATCGTGACTTAAAAGAATTTTAAAATCGTTTTTATCAACCTTGCTTGATGCCTTTTTTAAATCTCCGGCTTGTTTAAAACCACCTATGCCCCAATTCTCTACTCCAACTAAAGCAATACGCTCTCCGTTTTTTTCAATAAATCGATTTTCATTTAGCAATAAATCAAAACCAATGTCTTTTTGAAGCGTTTTTAAATCTTCAAGATTTTGCTGTTTCGCTTCTTTAGAACTCCAGTTGATATAATCACCATAATCGTGATTTCCTAAAACAGAATACAACCCGTCTTTGGCCTTTAATTTTTTAAAAATATCCATGTAAAGCTCCATCTCAGTCGCCTTATTATTTACCATATCACCTGTAAATAAAATAACATCAGATTGTTGTTCGTTAATAAGATTGATTGCGTAGTCTACTTTTTCAATATTATCAAAACTGCCAGAATGGACATCACTTATCTGTGTGAGTTTGTAACCGTCAAAGGCTTCTGGTAAGTCTTCAAAATGAAGCGTATATTTTAAGACCTTAAAATTATACTTCCCTTTATAAATGCCATATAAAACTGACACTAATGGAATTGCTGCCAATCCTAGAGCTATTTGACTTATAAATTTTCTTCGAGCCGGAAAATGATCAGCGTCTAAGTTACTGTTTTGAGTGAAATAACTATAGGCAGCCTGAGGCAATCTAAAAATATCTTCTCCAAACATGGCTATTATTAAAACCAACTTAGGCACCAACATTGCAATTAACAAGCCAATGGCATAAGAATTACCATGCGAAAAACCATCACTACGATTAAATCCATAAAACTGATACACAAAATTACCGATAACAGCTATAGTTACGGCCCAATATAACATGTACCATAAGTTATTCTTTGTGATCGTTCGTAACGATTGAAAAGCATAAAAATCAGCAATTACAATTAGCAAAATGAAAATTATCCAACGAATCATATATAAGTTTTAAGCGCCAAATATACTCATATGAACTATGGCTTATCTTATGAATTTGTTAAACGTTTTAATTTGAAGATCTTCTAGAATAATAGATTCTGTATTAAAATGAATAGTCACTTTTTGATTTGGCAACATATCAAAGAAATTATCTGAAAAATGACCTTTTGCCTTTGTGTATAAAAAGACATCTTTTTGAAGTGTTTTACTCTGTAGCTCTATACTAAAACCAGCTTTTGTTTTTACAAGTACTTGGTTAATTTCGGATTGTTTTAAATTTAAATTTTTTGGTTTTACAAAGTAGAAATAAGACGTCGCATCGTTAAATGTTGACACTAAAACGGCTTCTGACCTATTGAATTCAATAGTATTCAAATCATACTCAAACTGAATGGCACTAAAGTTTGAAGCCACATCAATTTCATTGGAATAGCCCAATATTAAATTCCCATAAAAATCTAATAGCTCAACCTTAAATTTTCCGCTGTCACCTTCTAAATTATCATTAACAATCCAAGTTTTTAAAATCTCATCTTCAATTTTTGAAGACACCAAAATATTATCAAAACTACGCTTGGTTTTGTAATGTAAAGCTTTCCAATTCCCAAAATAATCGATGCTACTCCAAGACACTGCTGGCCAACAATCGTTGAGTTGCCAATACAAAGTTCCCATATTGTAAGGCTTTGCTCTTCGTTGCGCTTCTATGCCTTTTGTAATTCCGTAGGCTTGCAAAAGCTGACTTATATACACATAATCTTCTGCACTTCGACTCGCTTCGACTTCGCTCAGCGACCAACCCTCAGTGTAAACCTTACGAACAGGAAAATCGCGTTTCATATAGGTATCAATCAATTCGAAACCGCGCACATGTTTTTGATGATTTTTAAAACCTTCAGAAGACATCTCTACACGATCACTTTGATTGATATACCGAATCGTTTCATAGCTCGGAAAGGACTGAAACCCAAATTCGCTCATAAAACGTGGTACGTTGTCTTCTAAATGTTCAAATGGGTAGGCATCATGCCAAATCCACCAATCGTGTGCATCACCTTCAGTTTTATATTTAGTGTTTCCTCTTCCGTATTTTGGTGAGGTTTCCCAATAATCTGTATCCGAAAATTTAGCAACTGTATTTGGTAAAATAGAATCGAATACTTTTAAATAGTTATTCCAAATTTCAGTTTTCTCTTCTTCACTCCTATCGGCTTGCCAGCCCCAACGATGCCAACCTTCTGAGTTTTCATTATTACCACACCATAAGGCGATTGATGCGTGATTTCTTAGTCGTTTTACATTGTCTTCTGCTTCTTGTTTTACGTTCTCTAAAAAATCTACATCACCAGGATACATTGCACAGGCAAACATAAAATCTTGCCAAACCAGAATCCCTTTTTCGTCACATAAATCGTAAAAGATATCATTCTCATAAATGCCACCTCCCCAAACTCTGAGCATATTCATATTAGCATCGACAACATCACTTAAAAGATTTTCATAATGTTCGTCTGTAACTTTATTTTGAAAACTGTTTTGCGGAATATAATTCGCCCCTTTTGCATAAACAGGTACCTCGTTGACTTTGAAATAAAAGGATTCTCCGATGCTGTCTTTTTCTGTTACTAGTTCAATGGTTCGTAATCCTTTTTTTACTGAAATACTGTCTAAGATTTTATTCCCATCCTTTACTATAACTTTAATATTATATAAATAAGGGTCACCTAGATTGTGTGGCCACCAACGCTTTGGGTTTTTGATTTCAAATGGTATTATATGTGGGCTATATTGAAATTCGTCTTTAGAAACAGCAACTAACGAATCATTAACTAATACATCGAACGAATACCCCTCTGTTTTACTATTTGAAAATTCAACTTGAAGTGCAAGTTTAGCAATAGAATCATTCAATTCAGTTTGGTGAATATAAGCCTCATTAATTTTCCCATCATTCCAAGCCGCTAATTGAATTGGTCTCCAAATACCACTCGTATTTAACTTCGGTCCCCAATCCCAACCATATTGAAATTGGGCTTTTCGTGTAAAAATGCGTTCGCCTTCTGGCAACTCATAGGCTAGTTTTTCTTTTTCTGCGTTTTCAAATTTTGAAGTCGATTCAAATAAAATTCTAAGTTCGTTTTCTGGTTTTAAGAGCGACTTTATATCTGCATTCCATGTTCTAAACGCATTATTGGTTTTTAGAATTAAACTGTCATTTAAAAATACCGAAGCATACGTATCTAAACCTTCAAAATTAAGGTCTATGTTTTTATTTTGAAGGATTTTTTTATCTAAAGAGAATGTGGTTTTGTATTCCCAATCGACTTCAGAAATCCACTGAACATCTTTTTCGTTATCTCCAATAAATGTATCTTCAATGCGTTTGTGATCTAATAAATCGGAATGCACATTACCAGGAACGGTTGCTGATTGCCAAACCGAATCTGTTACTTTTTTGAATTGCCAATCGTTATGCAAATCTATTGTTATAGGCACATCGTGTTTTGGTTGGCAGCTTGCTAATAGAAAAATAGAACCCAATAAAAGAGTTCTCGATACAATTTTTCGTACCTCAAAATCACTCAAACTGATATTAGGATTAAATTTTAATCTTAAAAAGAAAAAGACCTTGAGTGAACTATATAGCATCTAAAATGGCTTTAATTTTTATAGGATCAGAATACGTTAATGGTAAAGAAAACATAGAATCATCTGGTTTAATTTTAGTTGAAGCTGACGCGTGAATTTCATCTAAACTAGCTGCTTTAAATTTAGCTGCATTTTTTGCCGAAACACCTCCACCTGCTAGAATGATAATTCTGCCTTTCGAAATTCCGTTTAATTCTTTTAATAATATAATGCCTTTTTCTGCCGATGTTTCTTGTCCTGAAGTTAACACACGTTCAATACCCAAACCTATGAGTTGTTCTAGAGCTTCTTTTGGATTTGACACCTCATCAAAAGCGCGATGGAAGGTAAATGGTAAAGGTTTTGATAATTCTACAAATTCTTTTGTTCGTTTTAAGTCTATGGTTTTGTCAACATTTAAAACACCCGAAACTATACCTTGACAACCTAAATCTTTACAGAGTTGAATGTCACTTTTCATGGTTTTAAATTCAGCATCTGAATACACAAAATTACCACTTCGAGGTCGTATTAAAACGAATACCGGAATCTCTAAATTTTCAATCACTTGTTTTAATAAACCATACGAAGGTGTAATCCCACCAACGGAAAGTTCTTGGCATAATTCTATGCGATGTGCACCTGCTTCTTGAGCATTTTTTGCAGATTGGTATGAGTTGGCACAGATTTCTAATTTCATCTTTAGTTCCTGAGAAAGCAGGAATATTTATTATTGGTTATTCTTTCAATTTTAACTTTTACACCCTTGAAGGGACTTTAGGGGTGTTCTCAGTTCACAATAATCTCATCAATAAAAGTCCATGCTTTATTTCCTGCTCCTTGTTTGCCTTCTTCAATTATGCCATAATTTGGTATCTTTAAAGTGACCTGTTTTACTTTTACATCTAAATTTTTTGGTGTTACAAAATCATAATTAAACTCTGTGATTATATGTTCAGTTTGACTTTCAAGTTGTATGTTGTCAGTAACAATAGAACCATCATCAACTATGAATTCAAGATAAATTTGCTTTGGAGCATAAATCCATTGTCCGTTTCCGTTATGAAAGCGTGTTGAGATTCTATTTATTTCTGTTACCTCATCGAAATCAATGGTGACTTCAATGTCTTCACCAGAAAAACCTAACCATTCTTTATCACCAAATCTTGTGTTACTTCCATTAATACCATTTATTAAACCTTCTGGTCCGCTTCCCATATAAGCTTTGCTTGACTCTTTGCTAATAGTGATATTCTTGCCAACTGCCCTATGTAAATTAATGTCTTGAATAAAAATCTTACCAAGTCGTTTTTCAGAATTAAAAACAGCCACTTTTAAAACTGTACTTTTTATAATAGGAATTTTAGTCGTGTACACTTCTGAACTTATTATAGGTTCTGATCCATCTGTGGTATAACGAATTGTTTTGCCTTCGGTAACAGTGTTCAATTCAAAATAAGGTTTTCCATTTTCAGAAACTAATTCGCCCTCAATCTCATACAAATGATTCGCATAATTAATATCTAACGCATCTAATCGCTTATGAAAATGTTCTAATCGCGATACAAAATTTTTATAGTCTTTTTGAACTGGTTGCGACCAAGCCACTTCGCTCATAGCAAGCGTTCTGGGAAAAGCCATGTATTCTACTTGTGCTTCTGTTGGCATATATTCTGTCCAGATGTTGCCCTGAACTCCCATTATATATTCAGCTTCTTCTGCTGTTAATTCTTCAGGAATTGGATTAAAACCGTAAACTTTCTCTAAGGGTAAAAACCCTCCAATGGCCAATGGTTCTTCATCATTGTCAGATTGGTAATAATCAAAATAGCAATGCGATGTTGGTGTCATTACCACATCGTGTTTTTGTTTGGCAGCTTCAATGGCGCCTTCCGTACCTCGCCACGACATAACCGTTGCATTTGGTGCTAAACCACCTTCTAATATTTCATCCCAACCAATTATTTGTCGGCCTTTAGAGTTGAGATATTTTTCCATTCTGGTAATGAAATAGTTTTGTAATTCGTGCTCATCCTTTAGGCCTTCATCTTTAATTTTTTGTTGACAGTGGTTGCAAGTTTTCCATCGTGTTTTTGGTGCTTCGTCTCCACCAATATGAATATACTCACTAGGAAAAAGTTCTAAAACTTCATCCAAAACGTCTTCAAGAAAATTAAAAGTTTCATCTTTTGTACAATAAATATCCTCAAAAACGCCCCATTTAGTAGCAACCTCAACGTGTTCTCCTGTACAACCTAATTGCGGATACGCAGCAATGGCAGCTTGGCTATGACCAGGCATTTCAATTTCTGGAATTACGGTTATAAAACGTGCTGTTGCATAGGCCACAATCTCCTTAACGTCGTCTTGTGTGTAAAAACCACCATAACGCTTACCATCGAACTGGTGTGGTTGATCGCTGTAGTGCCCAATTAAAGTTTCGTTTCTGTAGGCTGCAACTTCTTGTAGTTTTGGATATTTTTTAATTTCAATACGCCAACCTTGATCTTCGGTTAAATGCCAATGAAAGGTATTCATCTTTAACAGCGCTAAAGCATCAATATATTTTTTAATAAAATCTACAGAAAACATATGTCGTGCCACATCGAGATGCATACCTCTATATTTAAATTCTGGTGCATCATTAATAATTACCGATTGTATTTCAACTTTTTTGTCATCAAAAGTTCCGCTTTCAAAACTTGCTGGTAGTAATTGACGTAAAGACTGTACTGCATAAAATGCTCCTTGATCTGTTGCTGCTGTTATTTCAATATTATCTTTTGAAATACTCAACTTATAACCTTCAGGTTTCATTGTTTTATCTTTAACAAAAATGATATCGTTTCCAGATTTTAGTTCAATACCACTTCCTGAGGCTATAAAAGATTTTAGAAAGTTTGCACTGATACTAAAATCATCTGATAAAGAAATACCTGTATCTTTATTTAAAACAAAAACAGCGTTAATTACCTCTGTAGAAATCGGTATTGGGATAATCTGAGATTCAACTAATTGTTTTTGGTCTTGGTTACAACTGAATAGAAAAACAGATAAAATTATAAGACCAAAGAAAGTTTTGAAATGCATTTTACTATATTAGATGCGTTAAAATTAACAATCTTTTTGATGAACTCTAAAATAACCGCCTTTTTAATTGTACTTGTTCTATTAGTAAGTTGTAAAGATTCATCGTCAATTACCTCAGCTAAGAAAGACCAGCCACTAATCAATTACGTAAATACGTTTATTGGTACTGGAGGTCATGGCCATACGTATCCTGGTGCTACGATGCCATTTGGTATGATGCAATTGAGTCCTGATACCAGGTTAGAAGGTTGGGATGGTTGCTCTGGTTATCATTATTCGGATGAATACATCTATGGTTTTTCGCATACACATTTAAGCGGCACAGGAATTAGCGATTATGGCGATGTGCTTTTAATGCCAACCAACAAACAAATTTTTAATAACGGAGCAGATGGAAAAGCAGGCTATCGCGCGCATTTCTCTCATGATAATGAAACAGCAGAACCAGGTTATTATAAAGTACATTTAGACTCTACTAATATTGATGTAGAACTCACCGTTTCCAAACGTAGTGGTATTCATAAATATAAATTTCCTTCAAAAGATAATCAATATGTTATTCTCGATTTAGAGCATCGTGATAAAGTTTTAGATGCCAAAATTGATAAGATTTCTAATACTGAAATTGTTGGTTACAGACATTCGGAGGCTTGGGCAAAAGACCAACGTTTATTTTATGTGATAAAAACCTCGCATCCTTTTACTGATGTGTTACAATCGCCTTTAGAAAAAGGTTTACCTGGTGCAAGACGAACCGCTCTTAATTTTATAAACCCTAATAACGAACCTATTTATATTAAAGTCGGAATTTCTGCTGTCGATATTGAAGGTGCAAGAAAAAATCTTGAAGGAGAAATAGGAAATCAAACCTTTGAGCAAGTAAAAAAAATAGCACAAGATTTTTGGGAAAAACAATTGGAAAAAATAGTTATTGAGAGTAATGATCTCGATAAAAAAACAAATTTCTATTCGGCGTTATACCATACCATGCTCGCACCAAATCGTTATCAAGATGTTGATGGTCGTTACAGAGGAATGGATTTAGAAATTCATACTGCGGATTTTGATTATTACACTGTGTTTTCACTTTGGGATACGTACAGAGCGGCACATCCGCTTTATACCATCATAGAACAAGAAAAAACCAACGATTTTATAAATACCTTTTTAGCAAAATACGACGAAGGTGGCATTATGCCCATGTGGGATTTAGCAGGAAATTATACGGATTGTATGATTGGTTACCATGCGGTTCCTGTAATTGCAGATGCCTATTTAAAAGGGATTCGCAATTATGATACGGAAAAGGCTTTTGAAGCGATGAAACATTCAGCGACCAGAGATAAATTTGGATTGGAAGCTTATAAGACATATGGATTTATTCCGGTAGATGAAGAAAGTGAATCGGTTTCTAAAACCTTAGAATATGCTTATGACGATTGGACTATTGCGCAGATGGCAGAAGCAATGGGTAAAACTGAAGATTACAAAACCTACATTCAACGTGCGCAATATTATAAAAATGTATTTGATCCTGAAACGCAGTTTATGCGTGGCCGTTTTAGAAATACATGGTTTGCACCTTTCGATCCGTATGAAGTGAATTTTAATTACACCGAAGCTAACGCTTGGCAGTATAGTTTTTATGTCCCTCAAGATATATCAGGATTTATAAAACTACTCGGTGGGAAAGATAAGCTAGAAGCCAAACTCGATGAATTATTTTCGGCTAAAACAGAAACTTCAGGACGCGACCAATCGGATATTACAGGGTTAATTGGGCAATATGCGCATGGTAATGAACCAAGTCATCACATGGCTTATCTCTATAATTTTGTAAATAGACCTTATAAAACACAAGAACGTGTTCATCAAATTTTAACTGAATTATATCACAATGATCCTGATGGTGTTTCTGGAAACGAAGATTGCGGTCAAATGAGCGCTTGGTACGTTTTGAGTTCAATGGGATTCTATTCTGTTACTCCAGGCAGCAACGACTATATTATTGGAACACCTCTTTTTGATAAAGCCACTATTAATCTTGAAAATGGTAAACAATTCAACATAACCGCAACTAATTTAAGTGATACTAATATCTATATTGAGAATGTAAAACTGAATGGTAAAACTTTAGATAAAACATTTCTTTCGCATGCTTCAATTGTTGAAGGTGGTTCTCTAGAATTTAACATGACAGACAAGCCTTCAACTTGGGGAACACAAGACGGCAACGAACCAAAAACTGAAATCGCAGATCATATCATTTTACCCTCTCCGTATATTGCTAAAGGAGATATTACCTTTAGAGGTGCTACCGAAGTTGTGTTATCGACTTCAGAAAAAGATGCAAACATATTTTATGCCATTGATGACGCTGATTTCAAAATTTATGAGACTCCTTTTACCATTTCAAAAGATGCAAAATTGAAATTATATTCTGAAAAAGGTGATTTAAAAAGTCCGCTTTTAACCACACCATTTTATAAAATTGATCCTAATCTTAGTATTACTTTAGAAAGTGAATTTGCTAATCAATATTCCGCTGGTGGCAATGATGCATTAATTGATGGCATACGAAGTACTAAAAATTACAGAACAGGCAGCTGGCAAGGTTATCATAATACCGATGTTATCGCTACTGTAGATTTGGGTTCTGTAAAACCTGTGAATTCAATTTCCGTAAACTTTTTAAGAGACCAAGGCGCATGGATTTTTCATCCTACAGAAGTTGAATATTTGGTATCGAAAGATGGCAAGCACTTTACGGCAATTGGAAAAAGAAAACTTTATACTAGACCAAAGAATTATAATATTGATATCGCAACTGTTGAAATGAAAATTCCAAAGTCTAATTATAGATATGTAAAAGTCATCGCCAAAAAACTCGGTGATTTACCAGATTGGCACATTGGACATCCTATGAATGGAAAAAGCTGGATTTTTGTGGATGAAATATCGATTAAATAGGAAACATTAGTAGAGCTTTCTGGTTTTAAAAAATAAGAAAGGTCTGAAGAAAATGAAATAGACCTGCAAGGTTTTAAAAACCTTGTAGGTCTGAATACTAACAATACCTACAAGGTCTTAGAGACCTTGCAGGAAAACTAACTAACTAACTAACTAACTAACTAACTAACTAACTAACTAACTAACTAAATCAATACATGAGTAATCAAAACAACAAGTCGGCATTAGCGACGCTTTGTACCGTCTTCTTTTTCTGGGGATTTATTGCTGC
>NZ_JBGCDQ010000025.1:0-90799 GCF_045105575.1 Winogradskyella sp.
TGAAACTAAACAAATACAAAATATTACCCTAAACCAAACTACCATTAATACACGCGTTAAACATTATTCCATAATCAACAACTTAATATATAAGACCTAATCACTTCTTCCAAATTAAAACGGCATACTTCTTTATTTCATCATCAAGAATAAAACTTCTGCAATACAATCATTATCTCTAAATACTCAAACACGTTCAGCATGAAAAAGATGTAGTAAATAGCACAGGTCTTTTCATAATTAAAAACAAAAGATAAAGGCGGTAAAGAATGTTATAAAAAGAAATCCCAAACTAAACCGAAGCGAATTGTAAAATCTCTATAAGGATTATTTGGAGCAGAAAAGTAATCGAAACCTGTGAATGATGAATTAAAGTGTTCTGCTTTTAAGAAGATACGTGTTTGCCTCACTTTGGCGTTTAGAAAGAAATCTAATCTCGGAAAGCCTCCTAATTCCGTTTCATTTTGAGTATAAAATTCTGCTAATAACGGATCATAACCATCCATATTATAAGCAGTAAAGTAATTGAGTGTAACACCTGTTTGTAGCGTTAGCGCTTTTTTAAATAGTTGCTTTGTATAATATAGTGTATTGCGCGTAATTATTGCTGGTACATTTAAAACATCCTCATCACTAACAACATTTTGGTACATCATTGTGTTATCTAATGCGAAGCTACCCAACTTAAACTCTTTTTGAAGCTTTAATCTTAGATATTGAAGTGGCTTATTAAATTGATTCGGCTTAATACTATTTACATCATCTGCTGTTTCTTCTAAATTAAAATAGGTGAAGTTATCGATGTTAGAAATATCGAGAGATGCATTAAAGAACTTTTCTGACTGTAAGTTAAATTTTAATTGCTGTGTGTTTACGTTTTGAAAATTATCCATATTATACCAATTGTAATTGATATAATCACTCTGATATAGCAAATAGTTATAGTTGGCTAATCTTGAATTAATGGAGACACCACCTAACAAAGCTATATCTTCATTAAGCTTGAGACTAATGGAACCATCTAAAAAACTCCCTACAAATATATCTGATAGGTTTATTCCACCTTTACCTGATATACTAAATCCTTTATATACCTTTGAATACGCACCTTCTAAACCTAGGAAATTCGATTTAATTCGGTTTGGTATCACCGCCTCAGGAAACAACACCACACTATTATAACCGTAATTGACATCTGTATAATTGACTGCAAATTTTAGATTACCAATAGTACTATTTGTATAGCTTAAACCCAGTGAGGTTTGAAAATTTTCTAATGTTACCCTATCCCTTATGCTATTGGTAAACGTATCACCAAAGAAACCATCAGCAGCTGAAGCCTGATCGAACTGATACGATTTATCTTCCAAAGTCATTTTATTAATTAATACGATATTATTTACAGAGTCGTTACTCTTGGTGATACTGTAGGAATGTTCAAAATAGAATCGTTTACCTCTTAAAATATTTTCGGCATTATCAAAATTAGGCTCAAAAACAGATCGATCTAAAAACTCTTCATTACCTGATGTAAAATTCTCTGAATCTTCTGTTCTTAATCCACCATTCTCTTGATTCAATAAATCTTGGCTAACGATATATCCTTTGGCATGATATCGGCCATTTTTTGCGTGATAATGGGAAGTGAAACGAAAATTGCCGGTACTGGTCAACACATTTTGATAATTTCCAAGGGATCTTAATCCTTTATAAGCAAGGCTAAAATTAAATTGCTTAGATAAATTGACCGTAATAAAAGCATCTAAAACTTGCCCTTGTTCAAAAGCGGTTTTATAAGTTAAACGCGTCCATGGAGTTGGCACTTCGTAAAACAATATATCTTCGTGCTCTAAATAATTAAAATGACGTGCTCTAGATCCAAATGCCGGCACTGTGTTATTTTCGAACGCGTTAAAAGTTAAGCTATTATAAGTTTGCCCAATATTAGCAAATGGCATTAAACCAAAATTATCCTTTTGGAGGTAATTGAATTTGTAGTCTTTTTGAATTGATATGGTTGTATCTACTTTTATTGAATCTAATTCAGTATTGAATTGGAGATACATATCTATAGTTGCCTTTTCTTTGAAACCTTTTGCGCGGTTGACTAACAACGAGTCTTCTGAGGTTTGACCTAGTCTATTCGCCAATCCCTTACCATTTGGACTTGATTGAGCGAAACCACTCATCGTAAACAAACAAAAGACAGATATAATGGTATATTTTATATTCATGAATTAGACTTATGAATTATCGAACAAATTAAACCATAAATTATTGTTTACAACACCAAATTTTAAAATTACTTAACATAAAAAAGACCAACAAATTTGTTGGTCTTTATGTCTATGACAAATTAATTATTACTCTATAATCATTTTATGTGATGATGTTTTATTGCCCTCTGTAATATTTACAATGTAAACACCAGATTGAAGTCCTTTCAAATCTATTGTTTCATTGAATTGTTGTGATGAATTCACAAAACTATTATTATAGACCGTTCTGCCACTAATATCATAAATATCTAATTTTACATCACTAGTAGCATTAGAATCAAAACTAATAGTAAACTCGCCATTATTAGGGTTAGGGAATAGCTTTAAACTCCTAGATAGATTATTCTCATCTACACCAAGTGTCAGGTTATTTCCTGTTACTACTAATGAAAAATTTTGATTGTTTGCAACCCCTTGCAAAGTTCCCTTATGCGTTACTGTTAAGGTGTACTCTCCTGCCTCAGGTGTATCAATATCAATACGTTCAACATTATCGACCACATTATCTCCTTTTGTATTTGCTAAACCACCAATAGGTGATAAACTTAGCTTCCAAGGCAAAAAGGTTGTACCATCCTTAGTTATTCTTAAATCTAAATCATTAACCAAAGCAGGAGTTGGATCATTAAGCGTACCACTAGAAACAGCTCCAGGTACGTCTGTCCAACATATGGTAGCACTTAATTTGCTTCCCGCATCTGAACTAAATGTATAAGTATAAGTGCCATTATTACTAAGCGTTAATTCTTCTAAGACGGCTTCATTAGTATTTGCACCACCAATTACTTCAGCAGATGCTTTAGCATCTAGAAAACCCCAACCAAACCTAGCATCTGGACCTGCTTTGGCATTGTCATCTACAGCTGTATGACAAACAATTGCTTTTAAGGTTGACGCATCCATGAATACACCTCCATTAAGCTGACTGTAATATTGTTGTAGAAGTACCAAAGTACCTGTAGTATTAGGAGCCGCCATAGATGTACCAGAAAAGGTTGAATATGAATTTCCTGTAGTTGGTGAATACACATTTGTACCATCTGCTGCAATGTCTGGCTTGATTCTAAGATCATCTGTTGGTCCTTGACTGCTGCTTGAATTAATTGTTAGATTTACTACAATACCACCAGAAACAAAAGGATTTGCGTTAGCAATAATTAAATTATTTTTCCCTGTTTTATCACCTGTAAGTTTATCTAGGCCAGGGAAATTTTGTCCAGAATAAGTTGTGTTTCCAGAGTTACCAGCAGATAAAACAGGTAAATATTTAGGATTATTATATACAATTTCGTCTATGGTACGAGAATCTTGTATGTACGCCCCCATAACTTCTTCACTACTAGTATCTACATACGTACTTACTGGCACTCCGTAAGAATGATTAGACAAGTAAATAGGATTATTAATATCTGTTGCAGCAGTGATCATTTCACTGTAGTCATTTATCCAACCGTAGGACTTAATCTCTACAGCTGTTGCCATACCCTTAGCTAATGGATCTACACCACTTGCTCCAATTGTACCAGCAACATGGGTTCCGTGATTACTAAAACCAGAATCACCATCAGGTGTCTCAGAATCAATTCCTAAAACTCTTGAACTTATAGGGGGAATTGCAAATTCAGGATGCGAACTTTGAACTGGCCCACCGTCCCAGACACCTACAGTCATACCACTACCATCCAAATCTAAACCTAAAGCACCGCCTACTTGTAACTGATTGGTCTTAGTTGCAATTGCAGCCTCCGTATTGTCAGTGGCATAATAAATGGGATGGCCATTAATTATGTCTCGTATTTCGAACTCAGAACCATCAGCATTCACGTGGCGTCTTTTAACACCTTTACTTAATAAATAAGCGTTAACTCTAGCTTCTCTTTCTATATGTTCGATGACCAATCTATTGTATAACGTCTTGTTTTCCTCGGACAAACTATTAAATTGTTCTTTACTCATTTCTTGTGCTAACGCAGCATTTGAAATTAGAACGATAAAGCATAGAAATATAAAATTCTTCATAAGTTTTTTTTATAAAAATACACTATTTATATAATTACTTATGAATTAGTCCATAATTTAACAAAAAAATCGACTATATGCCGCATACATTTTTTCACCTAGACCTAGCTTATTAAGATAAAAAACGAAATCTCAAATTTCACGATTAAATAAAAGATAAAAAGCTATTAATTTGGTTTAATTTAAAATGAAGTTATCTTAGCTATTGTTGATATAATAAAAGGGTTGTATATATGTTTTACCAAACATAAACTTACCACCGAGTGCACCAAGTACTCAACAATGATTTGATAGAATTAGAAATCGTTCCATCTTAGCAGAACTAAAAAAAGGTTTTAAGCCCAAAACACCTCTATATAAGCTTCTTAACACTATTTTATTTAAGTTAAACCAAGTATTCAGTGGGAGTATTTACCTATTTAGACGCTTTTTAGTAATGAAAAACTGCATTAAAAAACTGTATTTGGTCATTATCAAAGTGGTGTAAACAAGATGTTTAGAATTCCTTTTGCTTACAGCTTTTAAAAAACAATCCATCAAAGAATTACATATCGAGTGGCGATTTATATAGTAGTCATACTATAGCATTAGAAGTAAAGAGCGCAAGAAGGTTATAAAATTATAAAAAACGAAAAACCACTAACGCACTATTCGTAACACATAGGCAAGGGCTACCGTTAGCTATGTTAGAACCTATATCAGGACAACACCATAATTTATTTGATATGGACGTTGAGTTTGAATGCGTAGTATGTAGATTAAAACAAGCCGAAATCAATGTAAACAGTCTTTTTATCAATGCATAAGCAGGCTTTTGACAGTCAAAAATTAAGAGATAAATGCGAAAACAAGGTAACAGTGGCAAATATTTGTTCTAACAAACGTAATGCTCATAAAGATACTCACCATTATTTTGATGAAAAGCTATATAAAGAATGCTATTCAGTTGAACAAACTAACGCTTAGATATAGCAAGCTTCCGTTCACTTTTAAATCGTTTGAGCTAACATAACACGCTGAAAAGGATTTAACTTCATGGTTTTTATAGACATTGGATTAAAGCAATTTTATAAATTTAAAAAGTCAAGATGACTTCTTTAATAAATTCATTAGATGAATAAAATCTCTTAAGCTAAAAATAATATAAAAACAGAAAAATCCTGTAAAGCGAACTTCACAGGATTTATATTTATAGATAGTTCTTTATGTATTATCTACATAAAAACCAAATAATTATTGATTTACACAAAAATCAAATGATTCTGCATGATTAGCAAAAGGTGCAGCACCAGATGTCGCAGATGCACCTCTAAACTGAGATCCATAGAGCGAGTTAACAGGGACTGTACTAATGTCTAATCCTGGAATACCGTCTAACGCACCATCACCTATCCCAGCGCTTAACGCTCCACAAGATAATTCATAAGACGCACCACCTGCACTATAACCATCACCATACCAATCAAAAGCTCTAAATGTGTAACAACCATCCTCTAAAGGTATATTAGCCTCATCAGTGAAAGTGTCACCGTTAGCCGCTAAATCCGTATATGGACCACCTGTTGCAACCACAGCACCACTTGCGTCTACAATATCCCAAATAATTTCAGAACCCCATCTATCAGTAACAAATGTTAAAACGAAATTATTACAAGGTACATTATCATCCACAATAGTAATAACTTGACTTGCTCCAGAACCTAACCCAGCAATACCGACAGGTAAATCACTAGATGAAGATATCGCCACTGTGATATCTACATCACCATTAATCTCATCATCATCAATTGGTGTGAATTCAACTATACCTTCAGTCTCACCTGCTAGAATAACAATTGAACCGCTCGATAATGCATATCTAGAAGCGTCACCATCTGCTTCGAAATCGATTGTTACATCAACAGTTTGAGGCGAACCTAATTGCGCTGTTATTGACACTACTTGACCACTATTTTCAGGAAGACTAATTGGACTACCATCTTTTAATTGTACAAACGTGTTATTGTCAATGGCAACCAATTCTTCATCACATCCGACTAAAAAAACAGTAACCACTGTAAGTATTAAAAATTTATATATATTTTTCATCTTAAAAAAGTTATAGGATTAATAACCAGGATTTTGTTGTTCTGCAATTCCTGGGTTAGCATTTATTTCGGTTATAGGTATAGGCAAAGAAAATCTAAAATCATCTGCAGATAAAGTACATGCACCACTTTGTATTTCACATGCAATAACATCTCTATCAATCCCTCTATTTCCAGCGATACCAGAACGCTTGAGATCCTTATATCTATGACCTTCAAAAGCAAGCTCAATTTTTCTTTCATCTAAAACTGCACCTATAGCCTCTTGTGAAGAACCGTAAGTAGGTAAAGGTTGTGTAGTACCAAACCTTGCATTTCTAAGCTGTTGAATTAAGCTCGCTGCACCTGACAAATTGTTTTGATAAGCTCTAGCTTCAGCTGCGATTAATAACATCTCAGATGATCTAAATATTTTGAGATCGTTCATAAGCGGTTGCCCTTCTGAACCTTGATATTTCTGAATAATTAAGACATCATTATTTACAGGATCTGGATCATTAAGGTAATCTGAACTAATAATAGAAGATGGTGCCACCATTACATCACGTCTAATATCACCAGGTAATAAAGCATCAAAAATACTTCTGTCCATCTCAAAATAAGCCCCACCTGTAAACGTCGCATCTACAAAGGCAAAAACAGCACCAGCCCAACCACCAGCAAAAACTGAACCAGTAGAACCCTGACCGTCGTATGCATCGTTAAGTGTACGTTCTAATTTCCAAATAATCTCCGTATTATCATTATCAAACCACATATTAGTATATTGTGTCTGATTTGCTAAACCATATGAGTTAAGCAATTGAGACGCTAATGCTTCAGCAGAAGCATAATCACCTCTAGTTAAGGCTAAACGTGCTCTAAAGGCGTTAATTGCATCAACTGACACAAAAGTAGGATTAGACTGAGTTTCTACGAGATCTTGAGCTATTGCAATTTCGCTATTAATAAAATCCCACATTTCACCAGTAGTATTACGTCTAGGTTGAACCGTAGCATCAGGCACGGCAGCAACAATAGGTGCCGCTAAAACAGCATCATTAGTTGGATCAGTACTGAAATATAATAATAATTCAAAATTAGCCCAAGCTCTTATAAAATGTGCTTGACCAAGAATGTTATTATAATCCGATTCTTCACCAGCCTCTGGAGTAATATTATTGGCAGCATCTATTAAAAGGGTTGCCCTATTGTTAACTCTATAATTTCTAACCCAAAAGTCAGTTGATGCAGCACTCGCCGCATTAATAATAAAATCGTACAATTGAAACCCCTGACCACCAGAATCAAAAGCTGGTGCTACCTCATCCGTAAAATTAGCGGATAATGCCATCTCTGGAGTTACATCTAACTGACGATAAACACCAAGTAATCCAGACTGCAAATCTTCCACAGTTCTAAAAGCATTGGCAGCATCTAGCCTACCAACCTGATCAATTTCATAACTATCCTCACATCCTAAGAATAGCGATATAGTTACTAAACAAATTAAACTAAAAATATTTTTTTTCATAATTACTTTTTTTTAAAATCCTAAATTAACACCAAATGAAAATGTACGAGGAGTTGGATAACCTCTACCTGTTGTAACACCGTCGGCAGTATTGACGCTTCGCGTTTCAACATCATTACCTCGCCATTCAGTAAACGTCAACGCATTTTCCGCACTAACATAAAGATTGACCTTTGAAAACGGAATGTTTTCAAGCATTTTTTGGTTGAAACTGTAGCCAAAAGTCATAAAACGAAGTCTTAAAAAATCAGCATTTCTAAGAAAACGATCAGAGGCAAACGAATTCCTATTTGCTGCAGTTGGTGAAGGTATGTTAGTGATATCACCAGGCTGTGACCATTCAGTAAGTACATCGGCAGATAAATTAAACTGCCCAACGTCATCTTGATCAACTAAACTTGCATAATCAGTATCTACTCTGTAAACCCCAGTTGCGAATGCCCATTGTTGGTTTAAGTAAAACCCTTTGTATGATACATCTAATTTAAACGCCCCTGTCCAGTCTGGCAAAGGATTTTTATCTAACCAAACACGATCACCATCTTGATCAGGATTTTCAGTAAGATTTCCAGCAGCATCTAAAAATAATAATTCACCATTTGCTGGATTAACACCTGCATAACGCAAACCGAAATACTCAAATAGCTCACCACCATTTTGACCTAAACCTACAGAAAAAGCTCCACCTTGAATAATTTCACCTTCCGGATTTGGAAGACTTTCTAATTCTGTTCTGTTGAAATTCGCAACAACACCAGCTGTCAAATTAAACCCATCACTTTGTGCAGAACGAAAAATATCATAATCTACGCTAATATCGGCACCTCTATTTATTAAATTCCCCGTGTTTACTCTTAAAGATGTAACACCAAGAACCGCACTAGTAGGGGAATCTTGGAATAAATCTAATGTTCTCTTTTGGTAAACATCAAACGAACCTCTTAATCTATTATTAAATACGCCAAAATCTAAACCAATATTAGCTTGCTCCACTTCTTCCCATCTTGTATCTCTAACACCAATTTGAGCCAAATTAAAAGAATTTAGGTTACCGTAACCAGCACCAGAAGAAAACAAATCTAAATAATTATCAGGAAGACCAAATAATGTACCATCTACAAACTGATTACCAGTAATACCATAAGACGCTCTTAATTTTAACGTATTGAATACTGAATTATCCATAAACGCTTCATTAGATATATTCCAACGACCAGCAACAGACCAAAACGTACCCCATTGAAAATCATTTATAAATCGACTTGAAGCATCACGTCTAACAGAACCACTAAAACCATAACGCGAATCAAAATCATAATCTACCGTTCCGAAGACTGAAAATAATCCCGTATTTAATATTTGAGCACTAGCCTCGTCATTAAATAAACCACCAGCTTGTTGCACTAAACCACTACCATCACCTGGTGAAAACGTACTTGGGTTTAAACCATTTGCAAAATAACCAAATTGTCTAAGATGATTTTTGTTGTATTCAGTATACACCGCTGCACCAACCGTATGCTTATCAAAAGTCTTAGACGCATTTAATGATGTTATCGAATTAAAAACAAGTTGTCTTCTAGTATCTTGTTGTTGAAAACCTCCAGTTGGATTTTGCGCTCCACCAAATAATAAGGCGTTAAAAGATCTAGGATCTTCAGCTCGCAAAAAGATGACATTTTGGTAATCCGCACCTAGCGTAGTATTAGCTGAAAGCCAATCTGTTAACTGATAACTAAAATTAGCGCTTGCTACAATCTTCAATTCTTCATCTTGAATTGTAAACGTATTTAATAAATCCTGTAAAAATAATGGTGTATTAGTAAATGATAAAGGAGCTAATAAATCCGCACCATTTGTATAATCATCAGCAGTAACATAAGGAACCGCTTCAAAAGCACCAATTATAAAATTTCGATTAATACCGTTTCCACCAATATTATTAGGCTCACCACTATCAGAGTAGTTAAGTGTTATATTAGTTGAATAATTAAACTTTTCATTTGCTGATTTACCTGTAACGTTACTTCTTACGTTGAATCTTTTCAGACTACTGTTTACCAAAATACCTTCCGTATCTTGAAAACCGAATGACGTAAATTGCGTAGCTCTTTCACTGCCACTTGTTAAAGACACGTTGTGACTTTGAGTAACACCTGTTCTAAAGAAAAACTCGTCCCATGCAAAGTTTGGGGCATCAGCAATTTGCTGATCTGTAAGCGGAGTTCCCTGACCAGGATTAAAAACACTTTGACTAACACCAGCACCAGCACCTTGCTGCCTATCTCTTTCATAGGTCAATAACTGCTGAGAAGACATAGTGTTATAATCATTACCTTGTAATGTACTGTATGCAACAAATCCGTTGTAATTAATCTTTAAACCTTCACCGTATTCACCTCGTCTAGTTTGAATAACGACTACACCATTAGCACCTCTGTTTCCATATATTGCAGTAGCTGCAGCATCTTTCAAAACATCAATAGACATGATATCTTGAGGGTTTAATGATCTAAAATTATCTTGATCAATTGGAACTCCATCCATAATAAATAATGGTTCTGTATCACCATTAATAGAAGTAATACCACGCAGATTAACAGTTGAATTACCACCTGGCTGACCTGAATTGGTCGTAATATTAAGCCCAGCAACTTGACCATTTAAAGATTGAACTAAACTTGGGTTAGGTCTACTCTCTATAGCTTTTGCTGTTAGTTTTGTTGAAGCAACCGTCGATTTCTCTTTAGTCTGTGTAATATTAGCAATTACAACAACTTCGTCGAGCGCGTTATCTGACTTCAATGCTATGTTATAAGTATTACCAGAAGCAATCTTTTGCTCGGCATCTAACATACCTACATAGGAAATGACTAAAACATCACCTATATCTACTCTAATAGAATATTTTCCATCAAAGTCCGTTTGTTGACCTCTTGAGGTCCCTTTTACAATTACTGTAGCACCTGGAAGTGGCAAACCATCTTCTGCTGTTGTAACTGTACCTGTAACCGTTTTCTCTTGTGCAAAAGAAAACTGCATCACGAACGCCATAAAAAGCGTTAATAACCATGTTAATTTTAATTTCATAAAACAATTATTTGAGTTAGTCTAGTTGCAAACATCTTAATTTAATATTAAATAACCAAGCATTTTTGCCAAAAAAATGTTAATACTTTTATATTGTCTTGATTAAAGCGTCAAACTAAATTTTCAATGTTTCTAGCAGTCAACTCAATACTTAGATGTAAAAAGAGTAAAAGGGTTGCGTTAAAATTTTAACTTTGTTGAAAATTTAACAGTTTGACTTTAAAAATTCAATTTTCTTCTTTTGATTTGGAATCTGGCACAGATGAAGCAGGCAGAGGCTGTTTAGCTGGTCCTGTAACAGCCGCAGCGGTTATTTTACCGCTATCTTTTCAAAATGCACTATTAAATGATTCAAAACAACTTTCAGAAAAAAACAGAGATTTACTAAAACCGATTATTGCGTCTGAAAGTATTTCCTTTGGCGTTCAGCATATTTTTGAATCTGAGATTGATACCATTAATATCTTAAATGCTTCGATAAAAGCAATGCATGGTGCTATTTCACAATTAAAAACGACTCCGGAATATATCATTGTTGATGGCAATCGGTTTAAACCCTATAAATCGATTCCATATGCTACGATTATAAAAGGTGATAGTAAATTTTTAAGTATTGCCGCTGCTTCTGTATTAGCCAAAACTTATAGAGATAACTACATGAAAAAAATACATGAAGAATTTCCGATGTACAACTGGAAGCAGAATAAAGGCTATCCTACAAAAGAACACAGAGCCGCTATTAAAACCTACGGCATTACCAAATATCATAGAAAATCATTTAGATTATTGCCTGAGCAATACCAAATGGATCTATAACTTTTTATATTTGTGATCTAAATATTTGTAGTAATGAAGCGATACGGTTTTTTATTAATAGTGTTCACCTTATTATCCGCTTGCCAAAAAGATTACGATAAAACAAAACAGGCGTATCAATTTATTCCCAGTGAGAGCTCTACCATCATACAAGTGAATGAGCTTAGCGATTTTCTTAACAGCTTAGAACATAACGCTGTTTTTTCTGGTCTTTTTAATTCTGATTTAAAAAAACCAAGCTCCATTTTAAAACATCTAAACACTACGAAACAGGTTTATCTTGCCTTTACCGATTCGAAGCATTCCGATTATGTAATTCTTACAGAAAACGATAGTACACTTTTTGTAGTAGATTCACTTCCTAATCACATTTCAGAAACCTTAGTTAATTTCAACATTAATAAAACTCAAATAGACGAAGACACCATTTATCATAAAATCATAGGGAAAACTTTTGCTGGTTCAAACAATTTAGAACTTATCAAAAATTTAAATTCTAAAAATGAGAATGCTACACTCAGCAAATTAATAGAAACGACGAATGAGAAATCTGTTGCTTCACTTGTGTTTAAATCGGAAGCTACTTCCTATTCTAAATTACTCTTTACAGAAATTGACGCTAGAGAAAGTACGAATTTCACAGTTTTAGATTTCAACAATTTAGACCAAAATCTTCACTATAATGGGATTCTAACGTCACAAGATTCTATTTCTCATTATCTTGACGGTTTTAAAAATACCATTCCGCAAAAAACAAACACGCCTTTTATAGCTCCATCCCAAACTCAGACTTTGGTTAGTATTAGTTACGATGATTTTTCTGTATTCAACAAAAATAGGGCTGCTATACAAGATAAGCCGTTAGACAATGCTGCATCGTTCTTAAATTTTACAAACGAAATTGCACTCATTGATAATGCGTTATTGCTTCATACATTAGACGCTCATCTTATTTTAGAATCTATTGAAGATAAATCTAATATTGAAAACTTCAGAGATTTTGAAATCTATGAATTTGGCGATTCGGATTTTTTCAAAACTAATTTACAACCGTTTATTAGCTTCGAAAACGCCAACTACTTCGCAGTTTTTGAGAATTTTATGGTATTTTCGGATACTACAGAAACCCTAAAGTCTATTCTTACGAATGCTTTAAACAATAATACCTTGGGCAACTCAGATGCCTTTCAGAATATAAATGCTCAGCTTAGTGACGAAGCTTCTTTGTTCATTTTTAAAAATGCTGATGGTCTATCGGAAATTTTAGGCGAAAGCATCAAAGGCTATAATGCCAATGCGGTTCAGTTTATTCGGGAAGATCATTATACCCATATCAACGGTATTATTCAAAAATTTAAAAAATCTGCGGTATCAAATTCTGTCACTGAAGCTTTTACAACCCAAATTGAAGCGACCATTTTATCAGCACCTCAAACCGTTAAAAATCATGTATCAAAGGCTCATGATATTATTGTACAAGATATAAATAACCAATTACATCTCATTTCAGGCTCTGGAAATATACTATGGAAAAAACAATTACAAGGTAAAATTTTAGGGCAAGTAGAGCAAATTGATATGTACAAAAATGGAAGATTACAATTGGCCTTTGCGACACCAAATCGGTTGTATGTTTTGGATCGAAATGGTAACGACGTTTCTCCTTTTCCTTTAAAATTTAAAGACCCAATTACGCAACCTCTTTCGGTTTTTGATTACGACAAGCGAAAAGATTACAGATTACTCGTTACCCAAGGTAAAAGTCTTCTCATGTACACTGCTAAAGGACAATCCGTAAGTGGTTTTGATTACAAAGACAATAGTGCAAACATTACAACGCAACCTAAACATTTTAGAATCGGAACTAAGGACTATCTTGTGTTTGGTGCTGGCAAATCGCTTCAGATATTAAACCGACAAGGTACGATTAGAGTGAAAATTAAAGACCAAATTAGCTTTTCTGAAAACGACGTGTTTTTATACCAAAATAAATTTACAACAACCAATACACTTGGGCAACTCGTTCAAATAGATACGCATGGCAAACTGAGTTCAAAAGATCTTAACCTTACGGACAAGCATAACATTACCACAACGAGTAAAACTTTAGTTTCCCTAAAAGAAAATAAATTACAAATTAAATCGAGAACGGTAGATTTGGATTATGGTGATTACACTGCACCTCGAATTTTTTATCTCAATGATAAAATCTACGTTACGACGACCGATTTACAATCCAAAAAAGCCTATCTTTTTGATAGTCAAGCAAAACCCATTCCAAATTTTCCTGTTTTTGGTACCGCAAGCGCAACACTAGAACAACTAGATAGCGCTAAGGGATTAGAACTCATTACACAAGGAGACGACAAAACCGTTGTTATTTATAAAATCAATTAAATACAAACCTATTTAGATGGTGTTTTTAATGGGAATAAGAACTTCATTTTGTAGTATTGTATTCTGAACATTTAGAAGACCATTTTACAAATGATAAAACGACAAAAAGCGTCCTTAAAAAGCTGTATAATTCACAAAGTTGGCAACAAATTTAATGGCACAAAAAATGCCTTTTCAGATGCCATTGTAGATTTTGATGAAGCCACATATAATCTTATACTTCCATACCTTCTGAAGCCGTTTGTTAGTGTTGCAGAAAATTATCGTTTTCATCATCATAGCGACGTAGGGCTCAATGAAATCAACACTTATAGCGACCAACTTTTTAAAGATGATGCTGATTTTGTGGATGTTTCTAAACACATTGTGACCCACTTATTTGAGCAAAGTAATTCCGCACAAATTAAGACTGGTGATGTGCTTATTTGTCATTTTGAAAACATACAATACGAAGACTTTTTTACGGACGCGATTGGCATCTTCAAAATTGAAAATAAAACGGAGTTTTTTCAGACTTATTTAGAGCAAAATAACTACGATATTTTAGTACAAAAAGGCATACAAGCCCGAAAAGTAGATAAAGGGTGTTTAATTTTAAATACCTCTGATATGGAAGGCAAAATTGTATTTAGCGTAGATAATAATACTTACGATACGCAATACTGGATAAAAAGCTTTCTAAATATCAGATATCCAGACGATAGCAATCAACACACTAAAAATTGTATTGAACTTTGTCGCGAGTTTTCTAAAGAGGTCTTACAACCTAATTTTGGTGGCCAAGAACAGAGCAATTTCTTAGCAAAAACTGTTGACTTTTTCAAAGAAAATGAAATCGTGAATATCGATAATTTCAAAGAAGCAATTTTTGAAGAAGAAGATAAAATTCAACTGTTTGAAGATTATAAGAAAGTTTACGAAACGGACAATAAAGTATTGATTAGAAACCAGTTTGACGTTTCAGAAATTGCCTTAAAAAAGCAAAAACAAAAGATTAAAACCGAAATAAA
Organism: Winogradskyella sp.; assembly: GCF_045105575.1. Lineage (GTDB taxonomy): Bacteria > Bacteroidota > Bacteroidia > Flavobacteriales > Flavobacteriaceae > Winogradskyella. Next base: position 15,212 of record NZ_JBGCDQ010000025.1, read on the forward strand.
ACTAGATACCAACATCCAAATTAAACTCGATGTTGACGCACCAGATGCTTCCGCAGAATATTTAGAACGTGGTTACGACGATGAGAAAAAAATGCACTTTTATAAGGTATTTTTTAATGATGAAAGCTAATTAATTTACCTGAGAGACCTTCTAATAGTTTAAAATGACTGTTTTGATGCATAAAGTGCGATTATGTTTTATTCATAATTCTGAAGTATCTTCTCTTAACATTAGTATCTTGCACATTCAAACCTTATAAGAATGAAATTAAATTTATTGTCTTGTGATGCTCAAAGACCCGATAAAAGAGCCATTGCCAAATGTATTGCTGAAATTTCATCTCACATAAATGACTCATTGGCTAATGAACTCGCAGACATACTCCTAGAAGGTGATGCTGTAGCTATTGAAGTCGCTGATAAAAACTCTGGTTCTGCTTTGCGAGCATTGCGTAAATTAGATATTGATTATGAGATTGTTGAGTAAATCAACTATCAACGAATTTTATCCTTAAACAAACTCAGCCTCAAACAATTGCCCAAAATGCTTCAAAAGTTTCGTCTTAACTTCGGCTTCATCAACTTTTTCGACATCTAATTCGTTATTTAAAGTCGTGACTGACTTCCCACGAATGCCACATGGAATGATATGATCAAAATAACCCAAATCGGCATTCACGTTTAAGGCAAATCCATGCATAGTGACCCAGCGGCTGGCTCTTACTCCCATGGCGCAAATTTTACGTGCAAATGGAGTGCCCACATCTAACCAAACACCTGTTTCACCAGGACTGCGTTCGGTTTTTAAACCGTATTCTGCTAACGTAAGAATAATGACTTCTTCTAAAAAGCGTAAGTATTTATGGATGTCTGTAAAGAAATTATCTAAATCTAAAATCGGGTATCCAACAATTTGCCCTGGACCATGATAGGTAATATCTCCACCTCTATTTATTTTGTAAAATGTGGCTCCTTTTTCAGTCAGTTGTGTTTCAGAAAGTAGCAAATTAGATACATCGCCACTCTTACCTAACGTATAAACATGAGGGTGTTCTACAAAGAGAAAATGGTTAGCTGTTTCTAAACATGCGGCCTCTCTTCTATTCTTAATTTTGGTATCTAAAATCGCTTTAAAAAGTGTCTCTTGGTAATCCCAAGTATCCTTAAAATCTTTGGTGCCTAAATCTTGAAATTTAACCGTCTTATTCATAAGGCAAAGATACTAATTTATCGCTCTGGATTATTCACAATGACCAAAGCAGCAATAACACCAGGCACCCAGCCGCAAAGCCATAATAAAAATGTGATAACAATAGAACCGCAGCCTTTATCTAAAACGGCTAAAGGTGGACAAATAATTGAAAGGATAACACGCCAGATACTCATAATTCGTTTGATGATTTGATGAGTTTATATGACGCACTTTAATCAAAAATGTTACATTTTAGAACATATCATTAACAAAGCAACAGTTTTTCCCTTTTGAGGAAATTAAAAGAAGCATTTTTTGTAGTTTCGTTCTATGCGCATAAAAATTTTGTTGTTGTTTTTAGCTGTTTCAGCATTTTGCGAAGCCCAATATTCGTTTTCGGGCTATACCAATACAGATGAATGGGATAAATCGGTATATCTATCCATCGTAGAAGATTATAGAAAAATGTCTGGTGTGTATTCTGAACAGATTATTGCAAAAACCATAGCTGATTCCACAGGTTTCTTTGAATTTAAAGGAAATATGTTAGATACTGAAAATCGTATTTATCGCATTCATGTGGATCGCTGTTCGGAAGTTCAACAAGGAGTCAATCACTTTAATGGGCATTGCAGTGATAGCGAAGAACTGCTATTTATTGCCAAAAACTCAGATACTTTAAAGCTGCCTTTTTCATTTGGGAACCAAGTATTCTGCCGTGTAGAATCTAACAATCCTAAAGCCAATGCGTTTGTAAAAATAGATTCTTTAAAAAACGATATGCGCTTTGCTTATGGCGAATTTAGAAGTGAAGCTAATAGAAAATTGAATAACAAAAAGTGGTTTAAAACACTTCAATATTTTGGTGAAGCTTTAAATGAACCTCTGGCGGAACTTTATATCTACGCCTACTTGTCGGATAGAAGTAGCGATTTACATAACTATTATGTTGAAGATTTAAAACAAAATAGTTATTACGATCATCTAAAAACACGCTTAGAGACCACCTATCCTAATGCAAGTTACACCACACAATATAGAAATGAATTAGCCGCAGATCGTTATTTATTAGCTGCTTCAACAGGAAAAACAGCTTCGAATTGGAACACTCTTCTCTACTCCATTTTAGCACTGTCAGTATTGCTGAATCTTTTCTTCCTTTATCAATTTTGGAAACGAAACACATCTAAACTTGAAGATTTAAAAGCAAAGCTATCAAAACAAGAACAAGTCGTTTTAGAGCATTTACTCTTGGATAAAACGAATAAAGACATTGCAGAATCACTTTTTCTGAGTGTAAGTACCGTAAAATCGCATACCAATAACATTTATAAGAAGTTAAATGTACAATCTAGAGACGATGCAAAATCGCTATTTATCAAATAGTTACAAAATTCAACCTAGGTACTAGTACCGATTTCCAACCTTCATTTTTCAGAATTCACAGTTTTATCCTTGATGTTTGTTTCATATTAATTTTTAAACATTTTTATCATGAAACGCACACTAAACATTGCAATTTTGTTAATCTTAGCATTAGGCTTTTTTAACGCAGCACCAACTGAATTTGACAAATACGATTCTAAAATCGCTATTATGAAATTCAAAACTGAAGTAGTTGACTATGGAACTATCACTCAAGACTCTGAAAGCAAAAGACTCTTTTTATTTACCAATACAGGTGATGCTCCTTTACTAATCACAAAGGTTAAAACATCGTGTGGCTGCACAGTGCCAAGTTATTCTAAAGCACCAATTATGCCTAATGAAACTGGAGAATTAAACATTAAGTACGATACTAAAAGACTTGGTGCTTTTACAAAGACCGTAACTGTTATGTCTAATGCTGAAGGTGGCAACAAAATCCTTAAAATAAAAGGGAATATTGTTCCTTCTAAGTGAAAAATCACCTTACCCTTAATGTCACATTTAACGTCGTCGAAATGCTTTGAAAGTTAAATTTCCTATTGACTTCGTTCCGACAATTATCGGGAGCGCTCAGCCTGACATTTTTCAATCATTTATTAAATCAAATTCATCAAAATGAAAACGAACATTTTAACAATCATAATTACATTACTATGTGCATGTCAAAACTATGCACAAACCCTAAATCAAGAAATTACAAACGAAGGCGAAACCCCTTTTCTACTCGGGAAAATTGACAAAATCGGCTTAGAAGGAGACAATTACAAGTCTTGGTTTACTAAAAACTATGACGATTACCAGCCTAATTCAAAAATAACAAACGCCATATCTTCAGAACTAAAAAATTATTCTATCACATTATTTATGGGTACTTGGTGTGGCGACAGCAAAAAAGAAGTGCCTCGTTTATATAAAGTTTTAGAAGCATGCAATTTTTCAATGGATCAGTTAACGGTCGTTGCTGTGAGCGCAAAACCAGACATGTATAAACAAAGTCCACAGCACGAAGAAAAGGGGCTAAACATTCATCGCGTACCAACTGTAATCTTCTATAAAAACGGTAAAGAAACGAATCGCATCGTAGAACATCCTATCACTACTTTTGAAGAAGATATTCAGAATATCATCACTGTAAATGACTATACATCTAATTATCAAATTGTAACTACCATCCACAATATCCTTAAGACAAAAGGACCTAAAGGTTTAAAACGTAAACAAAATAAACTCTTAAAACAATTTGATGGTAAAGTTTCAAGCATGTATGAACTGAACACCTATGGCAGAATACTTTACGGTACGCAAAAAATCGATGAGGCCATTGCCATATTTACTTTTAACACCAAACTTTTTCCTAATGAACCAAGATCTTATATGAGTTTAGCGAATACCTTAGGCGTCTCTGGCAGAAAAGAAGCAGCTTTAGAAGTGCTAAGTAATGCCATAAAATTATTTCCTGACCATAACAATCTTAAAGAAAATCTTCAGGTTATAAAATCAAACTAAAAAGGAGGTCTCTAATTTTTGTAAAAAGTGTAATTTTGCACTTCTAAAATAACAAGAATGCAACTTTCAGAACAAGAATTAGTAAGACGCCAAAAGTTAGACAAGCTAAGAGCTTTAGGGATCAACCCGTATCCAGCCGATTTATTTCCGGTTAATCATACATCGAAACAGATAAAATCTGACTTTGAAGAAGGTAAACCCGTCATTATTGCTGGGCGTTTAATGGTTCATAATATTCAAGGTAAAGCCTCTTTTGCGCAATTACAAGACAGTGAAGGTCGTATTCAATTATATTTTAATCGTGATGAAATCTGTGAAGGTGAAGACAAATCATTATACAATGATGTCTTTAAAAAATTAATAGATCTAGGAGATTTTATTGGTGTTGAAGGCACACTTTTTACTACTCAAGTTGGTGAGAAAACCGTCATGGTTAAAAATTTTAAAATATTAAGTAAAGCGCTTAAACCATTACCAATTCCGAAGCAAAAAGATGGTAAAACTTATGATGCGTTTACAGATCCTGAAATGCGTTACAGACAACGCTATGCAGATTTGGTTGTAAACCCTCATGTAAAGGACGTTTTTGTAAAGCGTACCAAATTGTTTAATGCGATGCGTCAATTTTTTAACGATGCTGGTTATTTTGAAGTCGAAACACCTATTTTACAACCAATTCCTGGTGGAGCGGCTGCACGTCCGTTTATAACGCATCACAACAGTTTAGACATTCCGTTGTACATGCGAATTGCGAATGAATTGTACCTAAAACGTTTAATCGTTGGTGGATTTGACGGTGTCTATGAATTCTCAAAAAACTTCCGAAACGAAGGGATGGATAGAACGCATAATCCAGAGTTTACTGCCATGGAAATCTATGTATCTTACAAAGATTACAACTGGATGATGGATTTCTGCGAGCAATTATTAGAACATTGCGCAATGGCTGTTAACGGCACTTCAGAAGCTACTTTTGGGGAACACAACATCAACTTTAAAGCACCATACAAGCGCATTACCATGCGTGATTCTATTTTAGAATTCACAGGTTTTGACATCTATAATAAATCTGAAGACGAGATTAGAGCAGCTGCAAAAGGCATGCATATCGAAGTAGATGACACTATGGGTAAAGGCAAGCTGATTGATGAGATTTTTGGCGAAAAGTGTGAAGGTAATTATATTCAACCCACCTTCATTACTGACTATCCAAAAGAGATGAGTCCGTTGTGCAAAGAGCACAGAGAAAACCCAGAATTAACAGAGCGTTTTGAATTGATGGTTTGTGGTAAAGAAATTGCCAATGCGTATTCTGAACTTAATGATCCCATAGATCAGCGCGAACGTTTTGAGCACCAATTAAAATTAGCTAAAAAAGGAGATGACGAAGCAACTGAATTTATAGATGAAGACTTTTTACGAGCCTTAGAATACGGCATGCCACCAACATCTGGCATGGGCATTGGCATGGACCGATTAATCATGTTCTTAACTAATAATCAGAGTATTCAAGAAGTGTTGTTTTTTCCTCAAATGCGACCAGAACGTAAAAAAGTAGAGCTCAGCGATAACGAAAAAGCCATTTTTGAAGCTTTGAAAGCGAAAAAACGGATGGATTTAAATGCGTTGAAATCTAAATCTGGCTTAAGTAATAAAGGCTGGGATAAAGGCATCAAAGGTTTAGGCAAACATGGCTTAACGAAGGTTGAAAAAACGGATGATGGTTTGTTTGTTGAGATCGTTTAAAACCGATTACATATAAATTTTGAAAAGGAATTATCGAGAGGTAGTTCCTTTTTGTTTTGAAAGCAAAAACAAACACCACAGCGGATTTAAATCTTCGAAAAAAAAGAATTCCTTATATTCGTAACTAGCTATAGATTAGAAAAACACCCAAATGTTAAAAAGAATAGTACTATTGAGCCTATTGGTAAGTCTTGTTTTTTCATGTGACAAAGACGATGAACTTATTCCTGTTTGCGCAACCGTAACCAACATCACTTCAAATTCAATTACCAATACGTCTGCAGTAATTACTTGGGAAATGGCTGTATCATCTGCAACCTACACCTTAGAATATGGTGTTTCAGGATTTACATTAGGTAGCGGAACTCGTATTTCTATAACAGATGCGACTGCACAACTCACCAATTTACAAGGCAGCACTACCTACGATGTTTACATTCAAACGGATTGTAGTCTTAATAATTCAAGTGATGTCACCAACCCATTCAGTTTCACAACCGAAATAGATGCTGTAGTAGCTGAATTGAGACCCACCTTATCTGAAATCAATTTATTTGTGGGTAATCTCAAAGATTTACAAATTACACCTTACGGTTTTGAATATAAATTAAGTACTCCTTTGTTTACGGATTACGCACACAAGCAACGTACCATTGCTTTACCAGAAGGAACAAGTATGGAATTTGATGGAGATGGTTTACCAATTTTTCCTGAAAATACCGTTATTGCCAAAACTTTCTTTTATAATTTTGATGAACGCGATTTATCTTTAGGTCGACAAATTATAGAAACGCGGCTTTTAATTTTAATCAATGGCACTTGGGAAACTGGAGATTACAAATGGAACGAATCGCAAACCGAAGCCGTTTTAGACTTAGAAGGAAGCACCTTACCAATCACTTGGGTTGATGCAGAAGGTATTTCAAATTCAATAACTTATAAAATTCCTTCCAACACAGATTGTTTTACTTGCCACAGCAATAACAACGTGATGCGACCTATTGGTCCAAAATTAAGAACCATGAACTTTGACATTAATGGTGTTAATCAATTAGAACAATTTATTGCCAACCAGCATTTAACAGGTTTGGCAAGCAGTTCGTTTGTTAGAAACCTTCCTAATTGGGAAGACACTTCGCTTCCTCTAGAAATGAGAGCTAGAGCTTACATGGATATCAATTGTGCGCATTGTCATATTACTGGAGGCACTTGTGATGACGAATCTACATTGAATTTTGCCTTTGAAACTACTTTAGAAGATACCAATATTGCATCGCAGACCTTCCTTATGGATTACAGAATTAATGCACTCGAAGATGGTATCAGAATGCCTTTTATTGGCACCTCGATATTACATACAGAAGGAGTGGCTTTAATAAACGAGTATCTCGCAACGCTCGACTAAGCGCGTTAAAGAAATACTAAAGTCAGTTTAGCAAGGAGCAAATTCTTTGTATAATCCTTATTTTCATACAAAATTTTAAAAACTGACTATTTTGAAACACCTAACCATTAAGCTACTACTTGTAGTTTCAGCTTTTTTGGCGTTTTCTTGCTCCACAGCAAAAAAAGCCGGAAAATCAAAAGATGCCACAACGATGGCAAAACCTCCTGGAAAAAAACCTGGAAAAAACGATCCAAAACCTTATGACAAAGTCATTACTAAAGAAGCTAAAAGCGATGAAGGTTTATTTACAGTGCACACTGTAGACGATAAGTTTTATTATGAAATACCAGATTCTCTGTTTAATAGAGAAATGTTGATGGTAACACGTATTGCAAAGGCAGCTTCTGGACTTGGTTTTGGCGGTGGAAAGCAAAACGAGCAAGTACTCCGCTGGGAAAAGAAAGATAAGAAAGTAGTGCTTAGAGTAGTATCCTACAACGTGGTTGCAGCAGATTCACTACCTGTTAGTGAAGCCGTTTTAAATTCTAACTTCGAACCGGTTCTATTCACCTTTCCAATTGCCGCGTTTAGTAAAGATTCTACAAGTACGGTTATTGATGCTTCACCACTATTTGAGAAAGACGTTAAATCTTTGGGACTGCCGCAATTTAGAAGAACACCTTACAGAATAACACGTTTAGAAAGCGATAAATCTTTTATCGAGAACATTAAAAGTTATCCTAAAAATATCGAAGCACGACATGTAAAAACGTATGCAGCTGGTCGTCCACCATCTAACTCAAGTACAGGGAGTATTTCTATTGAGATTAATAACTCTATGATTCTTTTGCCAGATAACCCAATGAAACGTCGTTATTTCGATGAACGTGTGGGTTGGTTTGCGAGAGGCCAAACTGATTATGGACAAGAAGACCAAAAGAGTAAAACGCTCATGTTTTTAGACCGTTGGAGACTCGAAGTTAAAGATGAAGACATTGAGAAATTTAAGCGTGGTGAATTGGTTGTACCGAAAAAACAAATCGTTTATTATATAGATCGTGCAACACCAAAAAAATGGAGACCATACATTAAACAAGGTATTGAAGATTGGCAAGTAGCTTTTGAAGCTGCAGGTTTTAAAGATGCCATCATCGCTAAAGATCCACCAACTGTTGAAGAAGATCCAGAATGGAGCCCAGAAGATGCGCGTTACTCGGTAGTACGTTATTTAGCATCACCTATTCCAAATGCAAATGGACCGCACGTTAGCGACCCAAGAACTGGTGAAATCTTAGAAAGCGACATCAATTGGTACCACAATGTGATGTCCTTATTGCGAGGCTGGTTTTTTGTACAAACAGCAGCAATTAATCCAGATGCGCAAAGTCCACAATTTAAGGATGAAGTTATGGGACGTTTAATTCGTTTCGTCTCTGCACATGAAGTAGGTCACACACTTGGCTTACCGCATAACATGGGAAGTAGTGTTGCCTACCCAGTTGAAAAACTGCGTGATGCTGAGTTTACTCAAAAATACGGAACAGCACCATCTATTATGGATTATGCACGTTTTAACTACGTAGCACAACCTGGAGATGAAGGTGTCGCATTAATGCCAAATATTGGTATTTATGATAAATACGCTATTGCTTGGGGCTACAAACCAATTTTAGAGAAAACAGCAGAAGAAGAAAAACCAATTCTTAACCAATGGATTATGGAACATGCTGGAGACCCAATGTATCGTTTTGGGCACCAACAGGCTGGTGATGTTGTAGATCCGAGTTCACAAACAGAAGACTTAGGTGATAATGCGATGCTAGCGAGTGATTATGGTATTAAAAACTTAAAGCGTATTGTACCAAACTTAATCGAATGGACTACAGAAGCTGGTGAAGATTATGACGATTTACAAGAAATGTACGGTCATGTCATATCTCAATTTAATCGTTACATGGGACATGTCTCTAACAATATTGGTGGAGTTTACGAACATTACAAGGCTGCTGACCAAGAAGGAGCGGTTTACACTGCTGTGGCTAAAGATCACCAAAAAGAAGCGATGGCATTCATCCAAAAGCATCTATTTGAAACACCACAATGGTTAATTGACAAAACTATTTTTGATCGTATTGAATTTACAGGTTCTGTAGAGCGTGTGCGTTCAATGCAAGCAAGAACGCTTAACAATATTATGAGTTTAGGCAAAATGCAACGTTTAACTGAAGCACATACCTACGATAGTAATGCTTATGCACTGCCAGAAATGATGAAAGATCTAAGAACAGGTGTTTGGAGTGAACTACGTACAGGTAAGAAAATTGATACTTACAGACGTAATTTACAACGTGCATATATTGATCGATTAGCGTACTTAATGACTGCTGAAAATCAAAGCGGAAGAACGTTTAGTCCTTACGTTAAAATGACAGCTGTTAATACCAGTCAATCTGATATTAGAGCGGTTGTAAGAGCTGAATTAAAATCGTTACGTTCTCAATTGAGAAATGCTCGTGGTGGAGATGCTATGAGTAGAATTCATATTGCAGATGCTGTTGAGCGTGTGAATTTAATTTTGGATCCTAAGTAAAACTTAAATTAGTATATATTTTGAAAGGCTTCAATTCATTTTGAAGCCTTTTTTATTGAAACATTTATACATTAGTCCGCATGAATGAGCTCAACCATAAAGCATTGTACTTTTGCCATACCCATCCAAATTTGTTTTTGCAGAAAAAATGTGATAGCTGTAAACGCGGTATGTGCCATACCTGTATCCATAATAACAAAAATTATTGTTCAGATTGTTTAACTATTAATAAGCGTTTTAGTAGTGGCTATGAAGCCAAAAAGCAAATTATAACCTGTTTAGTTTTTGCAGCAATTATTACTGGTATTGCAGTTCTTATCTTTGTGCAAAAACTATCAAACCTTCCAGATTATCCATTGATAAAAAATAGTATTATTACATTCTTTATTGCGCTATCCATAGCCAATGCTTATTACTTATTTAATAAAACAGATATACTCTCGAGCGTTAATAAAGTGCCTTTTATAGGCTTTAAATTATCATTAGCAGTTCTAGCTTTAGTCACAGCATCAGGATTACCGATATTGTATATGCTTTACAAAAGTGTTTTATTGTTAAAATCAGATTACTTCAAACAGGCATAAATTATATTTCTGTAATCCTCAAATAAAATTAAATCATTATGACCTCCTCCCTCAACCGTTACAAACTCTAAATTTTCAAGTTTTAATTCTAATAGTTTTTCTGCCGATTCATAAGGCACAATGCGATCTTCTGTACCATGAATAATCGTAATAGGACAATTCGATTTCGGTAAAAACTGATACGTCGGAAAGTGATATTTCAATAACTGTTTTACAGGGAGGATTGGGAAACGACCTTTAGCTACGTCTAAAATACTGTAATAAGGCGTTTCTAAAATGAGTTGTTTTGGATTGTTTTTTGATGCCACATACGCGGCAATTCCTGTGCCTAAAGACCTGCCGTATAAGGTAATTTGATTTTCAGAATAATGGTTTAACAAGAAGTCGTAACAAAATTGAGCATCCCTATAAAACCCTTCTTCACTTAGTTTTCCTGTGCTTTTGCCGTAGGTTCTGTAATCCATAATCAAAACATCATATTTCATATCCAAAAACGATTCGGCAATCGTTCCCCAACGACTTAAATCACCTGCATTACCATGAAAATATAAAATGACTCCTTTTGGGTTTTCTACTTTAAAATGAAGGGTATTTATAGTCGTGTTTTCTTCAGTTTCTAAAAATAGTTCTTCAAAATTATGATTGAACTCATATTGATAGTTTTGCTCTAAGGTACTCGGTAAAAACAATAGTTTTTCTTGAAAAAAATAAAGGGCTGATGTAATCATAACATACAGACCAAAAAGAACAATAATGAACTTTTTAAGCCTTCTTTTGGTTTTTTTTTGAGCTGTGGATGACATTTATACTTGTGGTTTCTAGATCTATGGTTTTGGGCTCGCGATTTAATATATCATCTAACATTTTATGATACGATTCAAAATTATTTAAATTTTTATGACCACCTCCAATGACGGTATGCATTTTAGTGCGTTCAGGATTAATCTGTGATAACTTTATGCTCGATTTATAAGGAATTAACTTATCAGCAGTGCCATGAATAATATGAATTGGGCATTGCACATATTTTAACCATTTATAGGTTGGAAGCGGATATTTCAACAAAATAGATAAAGGCATAAATGGCATGTAACGCGACGTCACCTTGGTTAAACTATAATAAGGTGCATCTAACACCAACATTTTAGGATGATTCATAGAGGCTAATTTTGTAGCAAAACCAGAACCTAAGGAACGACCGTAGAGTATAATATTATCTTCGGTCGTCATTTCTTTCAGCTTGTTATAGACCAATTGTAAATCGCGCTTAATCGCTTTTTGAGAGCGCTTACCTGTGCTTTTTCCAAAACCACGGTAATCTACCATCAATACGTCATAACCATGTCTGGTAAAATCTACAGCAAATTTTCCCCAACCTTTGATACTTTTAGAATTCCCTTTTAAATACAAAACCACTCCTTTACTTTTCCCTTTAGGAAAAAAACGCACACCGTTAATAGTGGCTCCGTCTCTCATTTCTAAATTATACTCTTTAGTGTCTTGGTTATCGTAATCGAATTGAAAATCTTTGTGCAGTTTTTCTGGTTTAAAAAGAACGTAATCTTGCAGATAATATAAGGCCACACTAATAGCAATGTAAATACCTAAAATTAATAAGAGGGTTGAAATCCAGTACGTCATATAAATCAGAATAGCTTTTAAATATACTTAAAATAAATTCGAAATATTTAAAACCTCGCAGCTAGTAAAAATGCTGCGAGGTTTTGGGTTACTAACTAACCTATCATCAAAACTAATCTTTGTGGTCTTCTTTTTCTAATTTAGCATTAATATAAGCCACATCTCTTGGATTCTTTTGCACTGCGATGGCAGCAAACAAACTAAGCGTAAACGACATGGCATAAAATCCTTTTTCACTTAATTCTAAAGTGGCATTCCATAATCCAATCGCTAATAAAACAATAGATACAATGGATACAAACCAACTGAGACCATAATAAATGTCGGTCACTTGAATGTCTTCAAGCCTATCTCTAACCGCTTTCTGCACCGAAATCACTGAAAATAATCCAAAAAGTAAAATGGTGAAATAATAGCCTTTTTCGTTAAGCTGCATATCTGCATTCCAAAGACCAATACAATAAGCCACCATTCCAATTAATAAGGCAGACCATGATGCACCAATAAAGGCAGGTGTAGGTTTGTGGTTGTACACTTTCTTTTCTTTCTTTTTTGTTTTTACGTTGTCTTCGTCTTTAACTGAGACTGTTGTTTGATAATTCATAATAGTTTTGTTTTAATGATTATGATGCAAATCTCGAGTAAAAGCCAAAACCTTGAAAACCTAAGTTTCTATAAAACTGACGATATATTTTAATATAATATATTTTAATATAATATATTTTAAATACTTAAATTTATTAACTTATATAAAATTTTAATGACGTTAAAATGACAGGATTAAAATCAATAATTAATACATTAAGCACCGAAGACCAGCAAAAATTCATAAATTATCTTCAACAAAAGAACAAACGATACGACACTAAAAACGTTCAACTCTTTAAATTACTGGCCACTTCTAACAACGACTCTAAAACCATTTGCAAACAACTTTATAAGACTGAAAAAAGCAATGCGTATCATGCTTTGAGAAAACGCTTGTTTCAATCTTTAATAGACTTTACCGCAAATAAAAATTTAGAAGATGAAAATTCTATTGATATGCAAATTGTAAAGTACATTTTAGCATCGCGCACATTTTTACTTCAGAAAAACTATGAGATTGCGTATAAAATTTTAAATAAAGCGGAGCGCTTAGCAGACGAACACCTTTTATTTGCCATACGTAACGAGATTTACCATACTAAAATTCAATATACTTCAAATTATCCTAAAATAAATCTAGAAGCGCTTATCGTTAAACAAAAAGAAAATCAAGAAAAACACCGATTAGAGGACGAACTCAACGTCGTATATGCTAAATTAAAATCCATACTCAACAACATTAATCACCAAGGACATGTTATTGATTTTGAAGCAGAACTTGAACGTATTTTAAAAGAGCATCATATTAAACTCGACACGTCATTATCGTTTAAATCGTTATATCAGATTCTGGCAATTGCTAATATTTCAGCATCAATCACTACCAAATATTATAAAATAGAACGTTTTGTTTTGAAAAGTTATGACCTACTGAAACAAAAAAAGCAAACAGATAAGCAACTCTTTTATCAGATTGAAATTGTATATATCATTGCGAATACCCTTTTTAGAAACAGAAAATTTGAAAGCTCCTTACTCTATATTAAAGAGTTAGAACAACTCATGCATTTAAAAAAAGGCAAGTACTACAAAAACTTTATACTAAAGAAAACGCTGATTGAAGCTCTAAACCTCAACTACAGTGATAAACAAAATGAAGCCATTGCGTTGATTGAAAACCTAACTGACCAAAAACACGACGATATTGAAACCTTATTAGGCCTGCGTTTATCGTGCTTTATGTTTTATTTTCAGAATGCTGATTTTATAAAGGCAAAATCAATTTTAGCAAAATTCTACCATACCGACAATTGGTACACTGAACGCGGAGGTATCGACTGGATAATTAAAAAGAACCTCTCAGAACTGTTATTATATATCGAATTACAGGAAGATGATTTATTCTATTCAAGACTAAAAAGTTTCAGAAAACGTTATACCAATTATTTAAAAGAAAAAGGTCAAACCAGAATTTTACAATTTTTAAAATTTGCTGAACAGTATTATATATCTCCACAAACCGCAGTGACTCATGATTTCAAAAAGACCTTAGAAACCACCTTTGAGTGGGTTACCGTTTATAAAGAAGATATATTTGTCATTAGCTTTTACGCTTGGCTAAAAAACAAGACTGAACGAGGCAATTTATATAAAACCACACTTCAACTACTAAACGTCTAATGTTAAAATCTCTGTTAAAAAAGAGTAATGTATTAAACGATTTAAATTTTATGCGGTCTTACCTAGCATAACAATTAAATCATTAAAATATGAAAAGAGTAATCATTATCGCCTTAGCATTGGTAACCTTCAATGCTTTTGCACAACAAAAACGAGAACGAGGCATACAGCAAGAACATATTTCTGAAATACGGAAAGAAATGACTCCACAAGACGTCGCAGATCTAAAAACAAAGCAACTCACTTTAAAATTAGACCTAACAGATGTACAACAAAAAGAAGTACACCAATTGATTTTAGACCAAGCTAAAACTAGAGCAGAAAAAAGAAAAGCGCACCAAGCCAAAGTTGAAGGTAAAAAAGAAAAACCCTCTAAAGATGAGTTTGTAAAAATGCAGACAGAACGATTAGATGCTCAAATAGAAATGAAGCGCAATATGAAAGCTATTTTGAATACAGAACAATACGCTAAATTCGAAAAAATGAAACCTAGAAAAGGCCAAAAAAGAGGAAAGCGCACAAAAAAAGAGTAGCTATCCGCTCATTATTGCAATAAAAAGTATCGTATCATCGATACTTTTTTATTTTATTGAATAAAATTATTACTTTAGTAACCAAATTAATTAAACAATCCAAAATGAAAAAGGTTATTACACTTTGTTTGTTCGCTTTAATAATGGTTATGGGTACAGAATCTGTAGAAGCACAAACAAGCCCAAATAAATTAGAAATCAATGCAGCAGCTTCTACTAAAACTCAGGCATTGAGAAGTGTTTTAAAGTATAGCAACGAACAACGCGATCAACTTTACACTGCGTTTCAAGCTTACGAAAACCGTAAAGCAATTCTAAATAAAGGAACAACTCCAAGCAAAGCGTCAATTGCAAAACTTGAAAAAGAATTAGATGATAAAGTGAAAGGTATTCTTTCAGAAGAACAGTATGATCGTTATAAGACGTTTACAGAAGAAAATTAAATATCTAAAAAAGCCTCGCCAATAGCGAGGCTTTTTTTTATAAGCTTTTAGCTACCGTTTCAACAGCCGCAATCGTTTCGTTTAAATCTTGATACGTTAAGGCATCTGTTATAAACCAAGATTCAAAAGCACTTGGTGCGATGTATATACCTTCATTAAGCATACCATGAAAAAATCTCTTAAACGTCTCATTATTGCCCTTCGCTGCGGAATCAAAATCTACAACGGGATCTTTGGCAAAATGAACCGATATCATGGATCCTATTCTATTAATGGTATGGATAACGCTATTCTTATTTAAAGCATCTGAGATACCGTTATGAAGATACTTTGTCTTTTCTTCTAACCTATTCATCAAACCTTTATCTGCATTTATTGACTTTAACATCGCTAATCCAGCTGCCATAGCTAATGGGTTTCCGCTTAAGGTGCCTGCTTGATAAACAGGACCTATAGGAGCTAAATAATCCATAATCTCGTTTCTAGCCGCAAATGCACCAACAGGCAAACCACCTCCAACAACTTTACCAAAACAAACGATGTCTGCATTCACTCCTTTAAGTTGTTGCACACCGCCTTTAGCTAGTCTAAAACCAGTCATTACCTCATCAAAAATTAAGAGAATGTTATGGACATCGCAAAGTTGTCTTAAACCTTCAAGAAAACCATTTGCTGGAGGAATACAACCCATATTACCAGCAACTGGCTCAACAATAATAGCAGCAATAGTATCTTTATTCGCAGCAATAAGTTCGGTTACATTTTCAATATCATTATACGTCGCTAACAATGTGTCTTGAGCAGTTCCTTTGGTCACTCCAGGACTATTAGGTGTTCCAAAAGTTACTGCACCACTACCTGCGGCAATTAAAAATGAATCGCTATGGCCATGATAACAACCTGCAAATTTTATAATTTTATCTTTTTTAGCGAAGCCTCTTGCCAATCTAATTGCGCTCATACAGGCTTCAGTACCTGAATTTACAAAACGAATTTTATCAATATTTGGCACCATAGAAACTGCTAATTCGGCAATTTCAGTTTCAATCGCTGTTGGCATTCCAAAAGACGTGCCTTGTTTTGTTTTTTCAATAACCGCGTCTACAACTGGAGGAAATGCATGACCCAACAGCATCGGCCCCCAAGAATTAATATAATCTATAAAACGATTACCATCTTCATCGTACACATAAGCTCCTTTAGCCGATTTGGCAAAAATAGGAGTCCCACCCACAGCATTAAAAGCTCTTACTGGCGAATTAACACCTCCTGGAATAACCTTTTGTGCTTCTTTAAATAACGCGCTACTTCTTTGATATAACATAAATTAATTAGGAATAATAAGTTTCTGACCTATTTTTAAGTCGTTTGAATTTAACTTGTTTTCAGCTTTTATAGCTGCAACAGTTGTTTTATATAATCTTGAAAGTGAATACAAGGTATCTCCTTGCGCTACAATATGTTTTTTTGTACTGGTTTTATTCCTTCCTTCTATGATGGTTGTAGATTTTCTTTCTTTGGCTGTTGGCGTTCCTCCGAGCACCTCCTCATCATATTTATAAAGCTCGTAACGTTCAATTAAACTAATCAGTTTTGAAGGATATTTACGATCTGTTGCATAACCAGCAGCTCTCAAACCTTTAGCCCAGCCTTTATAATCATCTGGTTTTAATTTGAATAGATTGGCATAGCGACTTCGTCCTGTTAAAAACTCGGAGTGATCTTCATAAGAACTTTCTGCCCTTTTATATTTCCTGAAACATTCTTGGGAGCGATCGTCGTCGTGGTAAATTTTGGCGCCTTTCCAACCATGACATTTTATACCAAAGTGATTATTTGCTTTAACAGCTAATCTGCCCTTACCAACACCGGATTCTAAAATCCCTTGAGCAAGGGTAATACTTGCCGGAATTTTATGATGTCGCATATTATCCTTAGCAATATTAGCATATAAATCGATATAAATATCTACCGCACTACGTGTGTCATTCTTTTTTTCAACAGTCTTTTTTGTTTCTGTTAATGCTTCCTGCTTTTCGCTGTCTTTAATCTCAACAGTTTTCTTTGTTGTCGTTTCTTTTTTCTTTGTTACAATCCCTTTTTTAGGACCACAACTTACAGAAAAGAGGGCTATCATTAATAACAGGATATATTTAAATTTCATGTACTTATATTTATTGTTTCTTTTAGCGGCAATTCCGACAAGTATTAGAACTGCTCACTAACAATCGTTCCCTTAAGTATTAAAACTTTTAGCATGCTCGTTTTATGTGTTTCCAAATTTTACTTTTTTAACTTTAGTCACTGCATAGATTTTAAATCTAAAACCTAGGATAAAATTGGCTTTTCTAGATTGCCTTTTTTCAAAATACTTGTATGATTTACAAGTTAATTAAAGGTTGATTTTTACGTTTTAATAAATCATTTACACCTGAAACACCTTGCAAGCCACCTGTATGAATTGCTAAAATTTTAGAATCCTTAGGAAAAAAACCTTTTTCAATTAAATCAAATATGCCAAACATCATTTTACCAGTATAAATAGGATCTAAAGGAATCTTATGACGATCCTTAAAGCTATTCATAAACGTAACCAATTCGGGCTTTATTTTACCATAACCACCAAAATTATAGTCGGTTACTAATTCCCAATTATCTTGATTTGCAAATTTACGAATATCTTCTTGTAAAAAATCACCTTTTAAAGCAGGAAAGCCTAATATTTTCTGATGCGCTTTGGACGCATTTATCAGACCCGAAATGGTGCCACCTGTTCCTACCGCACAACACATATAATCATAAATCAAATCGCTCTCTTCCAAGATTTCTTCACAACCTTTTACAGCGAGATCATTTGTCCCTCCTTCTGGAATTAGGAAGAAATCACCAAACTCAGTTTTTAAGCTATCCATAAAGTTTGATTCCGTTTTAGTACGATAGATCTCTCGCGTCACAAATTTGAACTGCATTCCGCAAGACTTAGCAAAGAGCAACGTTGGGTTTAACTCAGGTTTAAAACCAATCTCTTCCCCTCTAATAACACCAATAGTTTTAAACCCATGCTCCTTACCAGCATAAGCTACTGCTGCAATATGGTTAGAAAACGCACCACCGAAAGTTAACAAACGAAACGCATTATCACTTTGAGCCTGCTGAATATTATACTTTAGCTTCCGAAACTTATTGCCCGAAATAAAAGGATGAATTAAATCCTCCCTTTTTATAGCAAGATGAATTGATGAATGCTCTAATATGATGTTTTGATTTGGACTATGATTTAGGTGCACCTCTTTTTTTTCAAAAATAGTTAACTCTGTTTAATTAGATCAAAAACAAATGATATGTTTCCTCGTTTTCTATTCAAAAACTATTTTTTAATATACCTCACAACACTATATAAAGACCGTGATTTTAAATAATTAAGGTCTTTTTCGTTCGCATAAGCTTCGCGCTCAAATGAAATATTACGATAAGCCAGATACCAGTTTCTATGCTGAATTAATCGTATTAAAAATTCAAAAACATAAATAATATAGAACAGTATCACAAATAACTCAACCTGTTGCCTCAGATGAATGTTTTCATGATTTATCAGCACCTTATTTTTCTTCAAATGTTTAAACTTGAGAAAAACAAAAGGGAAAATGGTAATACCAAGATATCCTTTCGGTGTTACGTATTTTGAAATTAAGATCATATCTTTTTCGATTCAAAAATCACACCAAATTACATTATCTTTGTTCTCTATGAAGAAATACGTCCCAATTGAAGATGGTGACTACTATCTTACACCAGAAGGTTACCGTTGTTTTACGGAGCAATACCATTTAAAACGTGGGTATTGTTGTGAAAGTGGCTGTAGGCATTGTCCTTATGGATTTAACAAATCGCATCAACTTAAATCTGATAAAAATACATTAAAAAAAAAGTAATGCAAACCACCCAATTATCATTCAAAGACCAAATTAAAGAAGGCATTCCAAATGAGTTACCAGAGTTAAAATCTTATGACAACTCCATAAATCACGCTCCAAAGCGTAAAGCGATTCTTTCTGCTGAAGAAGAAAAATTGGCTCTCAGAAATGCATTGCGCTATTTTAATAAAAAAGATCATAAAACCTTACTACCTGAGTTTAAAAACGAATTGCATACTTATGGCCGTATTTACATGTATCGGTTTAGACCTGATTACAAAATATATGCGAGACCAATTTCTGAATATCCTGCCAAATCCAAACAAGCAGCAGCCATTATGTTAATGATTCAGAACAACTTAGACCATGCTGTAGCACAACATCCACATGAACTTATAACCTACGGTGGTAATGGTGGTGTGTTTTCAAATTGGGCACAATACCGTCTAACGATGAAATATTTGGCGGAAATGAATGACGAACAAACTTTAGTGATGTACTCTGGTCACCCTATGGGTTTATTTCCATCGCACAAAGAAGCACCGCGAGTTGTAGTTACCAATGGTATGATGATTCCTAATTACTCCAAACCAGATGATTGGGAAAAATTTAATGCCTTAGGTGTTACGCAATATGGACAAATGACTGCTGGTAGTTATATGTATATCGGTCCGCAAGGCATCGTGCATGGCACAACAATTACAGTACTTAACGCATTTAGAAAAATAAAAAAAGAACCAACAGGAAATCTATTTGTAACCTCAGGTTTAGGTGGTATGTCTGGTGCACAACCAAAAGCTGGCAATATTGCTGGCTGCATTACGGTTTGTGCAGAAATTAATCCGAAAATAACTCAGGTACGATTAGATCAAGGCTGGATCGATGAAAAAATCACAGATTTAGACCAACTTGTTGCACGTGTTGAGAAAGCCAAAGCTAAAAAAGAAATAGTTTCTATCGCTTACTTAGGAAATATCGTTGATGTCTGGGAGAAGTTAGATAAAGCCAACATCCATATCGATTTAGGAAGCGACCAAACATCCTTACACAATCCTTGGGCAGGTGGCTATTATCCAGTAGGTTTATCATTTGATGCTGCCAATGACATGATGGCTAATGATCCAGAACTGTTTAAAACTAAAATTCAAGAGACCTTGCGTCGTCACGTTATTGCTATTAATAAACATGCTGCAAAAGGCACTTATTTTTTCGATTACGGAAATGCCTTTTTATTGGAAGCATCTCGTGCAGATGCAGATATTATGGCGGAAAATGGTATCGACTTTAAATACTCGAGTTACGTTCAGGATATTATGGGACCGATGTGTTTCGATTATGGTTTCGGTCCTTTTAGATGGGTTTGTGCCTCTGGAAAACCAGAAGATTTAGCAAAAACAGATACAATTGCTTGTGATGTTCTGGAAGCGCTTATGAAAAATTCACCGAATGAAATTAAGCAACAAATGGCGGATAACATTCAGTGGATTAAAGGTGCGCAAGAAAATAAACTTGTGGTAGGTTCACAAGCACGAATTTTATATGCCGATGCCGAAGGTAGAATGAAAATTGCAGAAGCCTTTAATCACGCCATAGCCGAAGGCGATATAGGAGACATTATTTTAGGAAGAGATCATCATGATGTTTCAGGAACAGACTCTCCTTACAGAGAAACCAGCAATATTTATGATGGTTCTCGTTTTACAGCAGATATGGCAATCCACAATGTAATTGGTGATAGTTTTAGAGGAGCAACTTGGGTAAGTATACATAATGGAGGAGGCGTTGGATGGGGTGAAGTTATTAATGGTGGATTTGGTATGGTTCTTGATGGTAGTAAAGAAGCAAATAAGCGTTTAAAACAAATGTTGTTTTGGGACGTTAATAATGGAATTTCAAGACGAAGTTGGGCCAGAAACGAAGGAGCTATATTTGCCATTAAACGCGCCATGGAATCCGAACCCAATCTTAAAATTACCTTACCAAATTTTGTAGATGATGATTTATTAGAACATTAAAAAAAAGCCATATGAAAAATTTAAAAACACCTTTCAAACTGATACCTTTAATCATGCTACTACTAGTTTTATCGTCTTGTAGCTCTGTGAGAGTTGCAGCCGATTACGACGAAGAAGCAAATTTTGAAACTTACAGAACCTTCGCCTTCTTTAAGCCAGGTATTGACAAAGCAGAAATCAATGATATTGATAAACGCAGAATCTTAAGAGCTATTGAAGCAGAATTAATGGCTAAAGGCCTTACAAAATCTGAAAACCCTGATATGCTTGTTAGTATATTCACCAAGTCTAACCAACGTGTTGATGTATTCAACAATGCTTGGGGAATGGGCGGCTGGGGCTGGGGAGGCTTCGGTGGCTGGGGCTGGGGAATGGGACCTGGAATGATGGGTGGTGCTTGGGGCAACCAAGTTTCTACAACAACCGAAGGCATGTTATTTATTGATTTTATTGATGCTGACAAAAAAGAATTGTTTTGGCAAGGGTCAGGAACAGGCTATTTGGTCACTAGAAATGTTGAAAAGAAAGAGGCACAGATTAAAGAATTTGTAGCTAAAACTATGGAACAATTTCCTCCAGAAGTAAAGTAATCTCAAAGGAATAAAATATACAAAGCACCTCATGTAGGTGCTTTTTTGTTTATGAGTATGGATTAGGCTATAAAACTAAAAACTATATCTTTGCCGCCTTTTAAGACAATACAACTATGATACTAGGTCAAAACACCCGAAAAAACTTTACCCAAAACCCTAAGAACGATATTCTCTCTGGTCTTACTGTTGCATTAGCATTAGTACCAGAAGCTGTCGCTTTTGCATTTGTTGCTGGGATAGATCCCTTGGTTGGACTATACGGAGCATTTATGATGGGTATAGTAACTGCGTTATTTGGCGGACGACCAGGAATGATATCTGGTGCTACAGGTGCAATGGCTGTCGTAATGGTTCATCTTATTAAAAAAGGAAATGACGTTGGTTTAACGTTAGATGTCCCAATAGATAATTTAGGATTGCAATGGCTGTTTATTACACTGCTTTTTGTTGGTGGGATTCAAATATTAGCTGGTGTTTTTAAATTGGGAAAATTTGTGCGTTTAATACCTCATCCTGTAATGATGGGATTCGTTAATGGATTAGCAATCGTAATTTTTCTATCTCAGTTAAGCCTATTCCCTAATGCTGTTCCAAAAGATATTTCTTTTTTAGATAATACTTCAGATTGGTTTTCAGCATTATTCTCTAACTCTATTTTTTGGAAAATGATGGGCTTTATTAGTCTAACTATGGGGATTATGTATGGTTTACCTAAACTAACCAAGAAGATTCCTGCGGCTTTGGTAGCGATAATTGTAGTTGCCGGAATTACAATTTTTGGAGGTATTGAAGTTAGTACAGTTGGATCATTTATTGCGGAAGGTGGTGGAAAAGGATTAGAAGGAGGTTTACCTACATTTCAAAATCAAATTTTTGGATTCTTTAGTACACTATCTGGACATTGGGATTTAATTCTATCGACTGCATTTATATTAGCTGCTGTTGGTTTAATTGAATCATTGATGACCTTAAACCTCATTGATGAAATGACAGAAACACGAGGAAGTGGCAATAGAGAATGTATAGCACAAGGCGGAGCAAATATGCTTAACGGACTTTTTGGAGGTATGGGAGGTTGTGCTATGATTGGGCAATCAATAATTAACGTAGATTCTGGCGGACGGGGCCGTTTATCTGGAGCTGTTGCTGCCATAGCACTACTCTGTTTTGTATTATTTGGAGCACCTTTAATTGAACAAATTCCGATTGCAGCCTTAGTCGGCGTTATGTTTATGGTTGTTATTGGTACATTTGCCTGGAGTAGTTTTAGAGTGATTAGAAAAATCCCTTTATCTGATGCTATCGTTTTAATTGCAGTTTCTGCAATCACCGTTTGGAAAGATTTAGCCGTAGCTGTTATTGCTGGCGTTATTATTTCTGCATTAGTATTTGCTTGGAAAAACGCTACTATGATTAGAGCACGAAAACGTATTCAGCCAGATGGCACAAAAACTTATGAAATTTGGGGACCATTATTTTTTGGATCCATTCAAAATTTCAATTCAAAATTTGATGCAAAAAATGATCCTGATAGGGTTGAAATAGACTTTGTAGAATCTCGTGTAAGCGACCATTCTGCATTAGAAGCTATTTTTAACCTGGTTAACAAATATGAAGCTGAAGGAAAATCTATAAAACTAAAACATCTTAGCGAAGACTGTAAACTACTACTTCGAAAAGCAAGCTCTCAATTTGAAGAAGTTATTATTGAAGATATTGATGATCCACGCTACCATTTAGCCGCTGATCCCGAAAAATTTACTAAACCATTGTCTGACTATAATGTATAATCATCTTACCATATTAAAGTTAAAGACTAAGGTCTAAACAGTTAAGCCAAACTAATAAGTTTGAAAATAAGCGAGTTAAAACAATTGACTTTCATCAATTTAGATTATATTTGCACCTTAATTTAATATATTTTAATATGAGTACTGGTACAGTAAAATTTTTTAATGACTCTAAAGGTTTTGGATTCATAACAGAAGAAGGAAACAACAAAGAGCATTTTGTACACATTTCTGGTTTAGTCGATGAGATTAGAGAAGGAGATAATGTAGAATTCGATTTAGCCGAAGGTAAAAAAGGATTAAATGCAGTGAATGTAAAAGTGATATAAGTATATATCTTACAATCTTTTTAAGAATAGAGCCTGTCTTTTAGATAGGCTTTTTTATGTTCAAATTTTAAGCCAAAAGTCGCCTATTTAGTTTGATAAAACCATGTTTTTTTATGAAGCTTTAAGCGTAGTTCGTTGATTTATCTTAAATTTACCAACCTGTCATTCTTGCAATATCAGGTAATCTAAGATTCAGCATAAGCGAATCCTAATAATTCTTTTAACTTTAAATAAAATAAATTCTCTCCTTTCGCAGGAAATGTATGATCTCACAAAATTCCATAGCACAAGTATTTGAAACCGCTCGCGTAGAAGAGGTTATTGGCGATTTTGTACAACTCAAAAAATCAGGGACTAATTTTAAAGGTTTAAGCCCTTTTAGTGAAGAACGCTCTCCTAGTTTCATGGTATCACCTGTTAAACAAATATGGAAAGATTTCTCTAGTGGAAAAGGTGGTAATGCAGTAACTTTTTTAATGGAACACGAGCATTTCACCTATCCTGAAGCCATAAAATACTTGGCTAAAAAATACAATATTGAAATTGAGGAAACTGAACGAACAGATGAGGAAAAAGCACAAGCAGATACCAGAGAAAGTTTATATTTAGTAAGTGAATATGCCAACACCTACTTTCAGAAAGTACTACATAACACCAATCAAGGCAAAGCCATTGGACTGAGCTATTTTAAAGAGCGTGGCTTTACTGAAGATACGATTAAAAAGTTTCAGTTAGGCTATTCCTTAGACGAATGGCAAGCCTTTACTGATGATGCTTTAGGTAAAGGATATCAACTTGAGTTTTTAGAACAAACTGGTTTAACTATTGTTAAAGGCGAAAAGCATTTCGATCGTTTTAAAGGACGTGTTATGTTTCCTATTCATAGTATGAGTGGTCGTATTTTAGGCTATGGTGGTCGTATTTTGATTGCTGACAAAAAAGCGGCTAAATATTTAAACTCACCCGAAAGCGACATCTATCATAAAAGTAAAGTGCTGTATGGTTTATATTATGCCAAACAGAGTATCGCCAAAGAAGATAATTGTTATTTAGTAGAAGGCTATACAGATGTGATTCAAATGCATCAAACCGGAATTACCAATGTGGTATCCTCTTCTGGTACCGCATTGTCTTCAGATCAAATTCGACTAATAAACAGATTAACTAATAATATTACAGTCCTGTTTGATGGTGATGCTGCTGGTATTAGAGCTTCCATCCGTGGTATTGATTTAATTTTGGAACAAGGCGTCAATGTTAAGGTTTGTACATTTCCAGATGGTGAAGATCCTGATAGTTTTTCAAAATCGAATACACTTGAGGAAGTGACCACCTACCTTAATGAAAATGCTAAAGATTTCATTCAGTTTAAGGCCTCTTTATTAGTTAAGGAAGCCAATAACGACCCTATTAAAAAAGCGGAAACCATTCGCGAAATTGTAAATAGTATTGCTAAAATTCCTGATCAAATCAAACGTGAAATCTATATTCAGGAATGTGCACGCCTTATGGATATTAGCGAAAATGTACTATTCAGCACATTAGCACAAATTAATAAAAAGGAAGTACAAGATGCTAGCAAAAAATTTAAGCAAGACCAAAAAGCCTTCGAAGTTGTAAAAAACGAACCCATAGCGCAACAGAAAGTTGATATTCAATTTGAATTAGAGCGAAAAATCATAGAAATATTGATGCTCTACGGAGAGAGAACCGAGCAGTTTGAAGATTTAATACTAACCGAAGATGAAACTTCTGGAGATTTAATATTAGAACCAACAAAACATGAAACTCGTGTTTTTGAAAAAATCTATTTAGATCTTCAAGAAGATGAAATGCAATTTTCTAATCCACAATTTAAAACCCTCTACTACTCTATTATTGATAAATTAAATCAAGACGAAAACTTTTCGACTAAAAATTTCATCAACCAATTAGACCAAGATGCAGCAAGTACAGTAACCAGTATTTTAATGGAAGACGAACGCTATAATCTTCACGACTGGGAACGTAATCAAATTATACCGAAAGGAAAAAAAGATGCTGTTTCGCAATTGGTAAGCCAAACCATTTTAAGTTTAAGGTGCCATCTCATTGACCAAAAAGTCGCAGAATACAAAAATGAAACTTTAAAAGAAGATGCAGACACGAGATCCATCATAGAAGACGTAAAAGATTACGTTGGTCTTAAGATGCTATTATCTCGTAAATTAGGAAAAGTTGTTGGATAGACCTAGTGTAATTATGCTAAGTTATGGTGTTTTGCTTGGTGAATTAAATCTACAATATTAGTCACATTCAATTTCTTAAACAATCTTGCTTTATATGTGCTGACTGTTTTTTCGTTAATATCTAATTCTTGTGCAATTTCTTTATTTTTACGACCTATAGATAATAATTTTAAAACCTCAACCTCCCTGGTTGAGAGCTTTTTAAACATACGACTTCTACTCTTTCTTGTATCCTCATAACGAAAATGTTTATCCATTTTTTCGCTAAGAGACAATTCACCTTTACTAATTTTGCGAACTGCAGCCTCAATTTCTTCAACACTTGCCTTTTTATTTAAATAACCTGAAGCTCCTGCTTTTAATGTACTTATCGCATAAATTTCTTCTGGCTGATGGCTAAACATTAAAACGTTAACAGATTTGTTTTCTTTTTTAATAGCTCTTAGTGCCGTAATACCATTCAGTTCTGGCAAATCAACTTCAGAAATAATAACATCAACATTATGCCGCCTGACAAATTCAAATATTTCTATGCCGCTACCAAGACTGCCAATAACTTTAAAGTCTGGTTTACTATTTAAAAATAATTCTAATCCAGTTCTAACGATAGGATGGCTGTCAACAATCAAAATATTTATCATGACAATTTTATTTTGGTTTTTTGGTTATCGGTACAAATATGCCACAAAGGTGCATTCAAAATTGACGTGGAGAAAACGTTAAACAAAAATAACCAAAAATTAAGTGAATTTGTGAATTTATTTAGAAAAATGCAATGATTATTTTAAATTCATAGGGATTTCGCAAATCGGTATCGCAACCATCTTATGTTTGTTTGATGTATTGTAACGCATAAATATTTCAAAAGCTTCTCTTTTTCTACCCTCAAAGTCTGCTGCTGTTTTTCCTTCATCTTTCATTTGCATTGCCCATTCCAATTCTGGATACGACGCTCCAATCTGATCTTCATCACTACGCGCATCACCAAATAAACCATCACTAGGTGCGGCTTTCATAATGGATTCTGGCACTTCAAGATAATTTCCTATGTTATAAACTTCAGATTTTAACAAATCTGCAATCGGACTCAGATCCACTCCACCATCTCCATACTTGGTATAAAAACCAACACCAAAATCTTCTACTTTATTTCCTGTTCCTGCTACAAGAAGACCTCGAAGTCCTGCATAATAATACAAAGTTGTCATTCGCAAACGTGCTCTTGTATTTGCTAAAGCCATATCTACAGTGGCCTGTTTACCGTCTAAATTCACTTCGGTCTTAAACTCTTCAAAAACAGGAGTTAAGTCTACCACTGTATCTTTTACATTAGGAAAACGCTTTTTTAACTGCGCAATATGCTCTTGAGCTCTGGTGACGTGACTCGGAGCTTGGTGAATTGGCATTTCAATACACAACAAGTCTAACCCTGTTTTAGCACAAAGTGTTGATGTTACGGCAGAATCTATTCCACCAGAAATTCCAATAACAAAACCATTAACTTTCGCATTAGTGGCATAGTCTTTTAACCAATCTACAATATGATTTACTACCTTTTCCGTTTGCATAATTTTTTAATTTTTAAAACAAAGAAGTGTACCTTTGCACAACAAAAATAATGCAATCGTGTTAAGATTAAAAATGTTTCACCAAATGCAAATTAAATTTTACATTCTATTACTGTTAGCAATCACGTTTATATCTTGTAATGAAGATTCTAAAATTGAACAAGAAATTGCCAATATTGAAGCCGATTTTACTGTGGAACGTTTTGACAAGGCTTTTTTTGAAGCAAAACCGCAAGATTTAACACAATTAAAAAGCACCTATCCCTTTTTATTTTCGAAACATGTGCCAGATTCTATTTGGGTTCGCAGAATTAATGACACACTACAAGACCAATTGCTAAGTGAGGTACAACAAGAGTTTACTGATTTTAAATCGACAAAAAACGAGCTAAAAAAATTATTTCAACATTTAAAATATTATGATAAAACGTTTAGTACACCACGTGTTATTACTTTAACCAATGATGTGGCTTACCGAGACAAAACCATAGTAAATGACTCTTTAATACTGATTGCCTTAGATAATTATCTAGGTAGAGACCATGAGTTTTACCAAAACATATCCATGTACATTGCGGCAAACATGAGAAAAAGCCGAATTGTAGCAGATATTGCGGAGGACTACGGTAAAAAATACATGTTTCAAAATCAGAGAAAAACACTGTTAGATGAAATGATCTACTTTGGCAAACTACTCTACTTTAAAGATATTGTGATTCCGTTTAAAACCGATGCCGAAAAAATGGGCTATACACAAGATCAACTAAAATGGGCTGAAGCGAATGAAAGTGCAATTTGGAGCTATTTTATTGAGAAAGAACTATTGTATAGTACCGACCCTAAATTGCCGAACCGATTTATTGCAGATGCTCCTTTTTCTAAATTTTATTTAGAATTAGATAATGAATCACCAGGACGATTAGGTCAGTATTTAGGCTGGCAAATTGTAAAAGCTTATGCCGAAGTTTCAGGCGACGATATTTTAAAAATTATGCAAACCGAATCTGAGGAAATATTCAGAAAATCGAAATTTAAACCAAAGAAATAATGTCTAAAGTTATAAAGTCTAAAATCGTATTAAACGTAGAACTTGATGAAAACCGCGTACCAGAAAAACTCAATTGGTCTGCACAAGATGGCGGAGTTAATAATGAAGAAGCTAAAGCCATAATGTTATCTGTTTGGGATAGCAATGCCCAAGAAACGCTTAAGATTGACCTATGGACTAAGGATATGCCAGTTGACGAAATGAAACTCTTCTTTCATCAAACGTTAGTGACTATGAGTGATAGTTTTTTAAGAGCAACGCAAGACGAAAAAATGACAGCAACTATGAAAGATTTCTGCGACTATTTTGCTGAGAAACTCGAACTTAAAAAGCAATAGAATTAGCTAAATCAGGAAGTATAGTCTTTCCATTATCTATAAACTTAAAGGCTTTCAGGAGAATTTACGTTTTGAAAGTAAGGTTCTAACTGAAAACTTTCAGAAGTTATTTCAATATAATCGTCTTTATGTTTTCTTTTATGTTCTAAGAATTTAGATGAGTCATAAACTTTCCATACGATCAGTTCATTAAATCGACCTGTTTTTGTTTTCATATCAATCTCAATCTTACTTATCATGCGATTAACATCATTTTGATCTGCTATTTTTTGAATTTTCTCAGAACCCGTGCCGCTGTTCACCTTGTAAACGATCCAATAAGTAGCAACAGCTTTGTATTTCTTCTCAGGATTCAATCTTCGAGTTAATAGCTCTCGAGGCCGTTTTTTTCCGGCTACGGCTAAATCGGTCTTTTTTACAATACTTTCAGAAGATTTTGCCTTCGGCAAGGGCAACTTAACATCCACAACAGGTGCAGGTATTGTATTTTCCGTAATCATTAAATTTGGCTCTGGTAGCGTTAAAGGCTTATCCCTAATTAAGGTCATTACAATAAGCTTATCAGCAAGCAGCGCTTCCACAACGTATTTCCCAACAGGAATATCTGCAATAGAAATTGACCCTTTTGTATCTCTTAGTTTTACGACACGTTGAAAATCGCTATTAAAAATTACAACTTCAAAAATGGTGCGCTCACATTTAAACACTAAACTGTCACCAGCCTTATTGAGACTGTGCTGAAGCTCATTAGCTCTAGCATTTATATTCTTAATTAAAGTTGAATTTTGACTATAACCCTGTGTAAAAACAAGTGATAGCATTAATATGCATAGCAGTCTCATAATAAGTAGGTTTTTTTGTTTTGGGAAACAATTTTAATGACGAATTATCTTTACAAATAATTCTATTATTACTGTAAATTTATGAGGTTTACACTATAGTAATTTAGAATATAGACAGGTTACTTTTTTCTTTGTTAATGTACACTCAATGCAGGTGTAATGCAAAAAAAATGGCATAACATGACACACACTTTCAAGCCTGTAATTAAGATATTTTTATCAGCTCAACTTTTACTTTAGGCGCATTAAGACCCAATGAAATTTTGGTTATCACTTTTTATAAAAGTGGAATGCCATTTTCAGGTCGGTTTAAATTGAATAAAAAAAATCCCAGATTTATAATGAAATCTGAGATTCTTTAAATTTATTACTAAGAGGCAAGATATTCTTTTGTAAGAATTTCAACATTATACCATCTTAATGCTAGATTTTCGTTGTGTATAATGTTCTAACTTTTAAAATGAAACTGTTTACAAGTCGTCTGTATTCACTTTCTTAAAATAAGGTTCTAATTGAAAACTTTCAGAAGGTACTTGCGTGAAATCACTTTTATTCATTTTTTTATGTTTCACAAATTTAGGCGGATCAAAAACCGTCCATACGGTAAGCTCGTTTAACTGACCAGCTTTGGTTTTCATATCAATTTCAATTTTCCTAATCATGCGATCAACAGTTTCTTGGTCACCCAATTTCTGAATCTTCTGAGAACTTTGTCCATTATTAATGACATATTCAACCCAATAGGTACTTACAATTCTATTTGCCCTTGCTGCATCCACTTCTCTAGTAGAGCGCTTTGGTGCTTTTTTAGCAACTTTTGTTTCCGTATTAAATAAAGATAAACTGCTGCTTTTTGTTTCTTTTTTCTTCGTTACTACTGGTCTTTTAACTGGCTTAGGTTTCGGTATCGCTTTTTTTCCTGCTACAGCCAAATCCGTCTTTTTAATACTACTTTCTGTACCTAAGTTAGGTTTTTTAGCAATCGGTGCCACTGGTGCTGCGACAGCAACCTCCTCCTCTATCTCTATTGCAGGTGCCTCTATGGTTTCATCCACACTTGCCACAGCTTCCTTTACAGGGTTCGTTTTTCTGCCAAATAAATCAGACGTATCAGTGACTAAAGGAGCTTGCTTAACAGAATCGAATGGTTCATTTCTTAATAAAGTCATTACAATCAACTTATCACTAAGTAAAGCCTCTACAATATATCTACCAACAGGAATGTCTGCAATAGGTATCGCTGCATCAGTGTCTCTTACTTTAATTACACGTTCAAAATCATCATTAAAAATGACAACTTCGTAAACCGTACGCTCACATTTAAAAATAAGGCTATCGCCTGCTTCGTTAAGATTGTGTTTGAGTTCTTTGGCTCTTACATTAACATTTTGGAATAATGTTGATTTTTGACCAAAAACTAATGTGGTCAACAGTAAGCACACAATGGTGTATAATAGTTTCATAGTTAAGTAGGTTTTTGCTTTGGGAAACAATTTTTTTCACAAGGAAAAAACAAATATGTACATTTCTTTGTTAAAATCAAAGATAATCGCTTTATTTTCTGGTGCTTTATAACTCAGATATTCTACCACTATTTTTGGTTAATATGCACCAAACGCAGATATAACGCAGAAAACACAGGATAAAGCGATAGGGATTACGATCGTAATTTTCTTTTTGTAATGTATTTATATTGTATGAAAAATATTACTTTATTCATTCGTTTGTCTTAACTTTATATACTTACAACTGATTTTTATCACCTCTAAAATTTAAAAATACATGCTCAATTCATGTTTAAAAATGACTACGGAAGTCACAAAATAGTTAAATAAAAATCACGCTATAAGTTTGCAACTTTACTATTAGTGGAATAATATGGAGTTGTATTAAACAAATCTGAAGTTAATGAATAGAAAAAATCTGGATCTGAAACCTGATGCTCCATAAACTTTGTGGTATTATACACTTCCCAAACTGTTAATTCGTTTAGTTTACCAGAGACGCTATTAAGTTCTTGTTTATGTTTTAAAATCATTCTATCGGCAGATTCCTTATTTACTAATTTCATAGTTTTACTAGAGCCACTTTCATTATTAATTTTAGTTAACACCCAATAAAATTTTTGTTTTTTTGACACTTTCATTTTATTCCTTGTGCCTGTTAAAATATATTCGATGCTCTTATTAGGTGCACTGTTTACTGTATTTAAGCCCTCATCTAGCATCATTCCTTTTCCTTCTACAACTTTAGTATTTGCAAGTGACTTTTTAGAATTATCATAATAGGGACTATATATAACAAGTCCAAAAACTATTATTTTATCAACTAACTTAGTTTCAACAATAAATTTACCATCAGGAATCTCTTGTAAAGCAATTTGCATCTTAACATCATCAACTTTTACGACATGTTCATAATCTTCATTGAAAATATCAACTTTCAAAATTTTAGTATCACATTTTAATAACAAACTGTCATTTGTAGAATTTAAATTATGCTGTAGAACTTTAGCTTTAGGATTGGTGTTTTTTTGTAATATAATGTTTTGACCAAATAGGTTTACGGTCAAAAGCAGGACGAATAGTGTACTTATGTTTTTAATCATAATAGTCACTTTTTAGGTTTGAGGGCTTTCTTCAAATACGATCTTACACGTTTTTATTTAAAGATTTAAGGTTGAAGTTATAACCTTAAAATTAAGTTGAGACAGATTTAAGATGTGTTACACTTTTCTTAGATAATGAACTTTAGGTAACGACGTAAAGCAAAAAAACAAGATTTAATTAGATGCATTTTTAGCGTTGTTAATATGTATTTTTACTAAATTAGCCTATGCGAAAGATACTATTTGGAGTCATTATTACTTTGATTGTTTTGTTCACTTTTAAATATTGTGGAGATAAGCAAGAAGATAAAATGATACTACAAGAAAACACGGCTTTAATCCAAGAGCAAATTAAAAATGTGGGGAAACTTGTGGTTACCGAAGGACATTTTAGCGAAGTTTTTACTTATAAAAACTCTAAACTTGTTTTTGGCGATTTACTCGAGGCAGAAAAACGAGCCATCGTCATTGTAAATGCGGATGTGACTATAGGCTACGATTTAAGCAAAATAGACTATGAAGTTGATGAGCTTACAAAAACACTTCGAATTAAAAGTATTCCCGAAGAGGAAATAAAAATAAGTCCAGATTTTGAATATTACGATATTCAAGCCGATTATCTAAATCCATTTGAAGCTAAAGATTACAATGCTATTAAGAAAACTGTCAACAGTTCGCTTATGAAAAAAATTGAAGCGTCCGATTTAAAATCTAATGCCCAAAACAGACTTTTAAGTGAATTAGCAAAGTTCTATATTTTAACAAATTCTCTAGGCTGGACTTTAGAATACAACGAAAACCCTATCGAGGATTTAAATCAGTTGAATAATCTACAAGGCATTTTAGATGAGCTTTAACCTAACTTTTTCTTCAAACTACCAATACCACCACCATTAATCGCATCAATACCTTTCGATTTTAAAAAACTTGCAGCATTCGCAGATCGCATTCCGCTGGCACAATGTGCAATAACAGGTTTGTTGAGTTTTTTAATTTCTTGATATCTGGTGTTCAGTTCTGGCAAAGGTATATGAATCGCAGATGCTATATGATTATTCTGATATTCGCTAAAGCTTCTAACATCTAAAATAACGGCATCTTTAACCATGTAATCTGCAATATTATTTGTCGATTTTCCAAACAATATATCTAAAAGTCCCATAAGTTCTATTTTTAACAAAAGTCTATAATTCAATGCATATCATAAGTAACGAAAGTTACATAAGTTTATAAAAATGAGATGGTTCTTTTTGATTAAATTTACAAATTATTACAATGATTAAAATTTAAAAAGCATAAGTTCCTTTTCCTTCGGAAAAGATTTAGAATAGGATGAAAAAGGCAACACGAAAAGACGAAATTATTAAAACAGCAGCCCAACTTTTTAAAGAAAAGGGCTATAGTGCAGTAACCATGCGCGATTTAGCATCAGCCATGGGAATGAAAGCTGCCAGTCTTTACAATCACATCAGTTCTAAACAAGAACTTCTTAAAGTCATTATCATTGCCGTTGCAGAGGATTTTACAAACGGCATGCGCAGCATTATAACTTCGGAAGCATCTAATATTTCCAAACTAAAAAAAGTGGTAGAGTTACACGTTCAAATCACATCAAATAATACCAATGGTATAGCGTCTTTAAATAACGACTGGATGCATCTCGAAGATCAACTCGACTATTATCTAAAACTTAGAAACGAATACGAAGCCAATTTTCTGAATATAATCGAAGACGGAATTTCTAAAAAAGAGATTAAAACCAGCAATCCTGAAATTATAATGTTTTCAATGCTTTCTACATTACGTTCACTTTATTTATGGATTCCTAAAAAGGAAGCACTCAATTCAAAAGACCTAGCCAAGAGTCTAAGTGAAGTGCTCATTGACGGAATTAACAATTAGTTAAGAATATTATTTTGTACATTTGTCTTATAAACTAACAAGTGTTAGTTAAAATTCTTGCAAAAGCAGGAATCTCATTAGTAAGGTAAAGTATAATTAAAAGATACCATGCAAGGGTGTGGCAAAAGATGGCTGAATTTCATAATTTAAAAGTAGCAGATATATATAAAGAGACAGAAGATACCTCTGTGGTTACTTTTGATGTTCCAGCAGATTTACAAGAGGAATTCAAGTTTACACAAGGGCAGCATCTTACGCTAAAAACAGACATCAATGGCGAAGACGTGCGTCGCTCATATTCATTATGCTCCAGTCCATTAGATAATAAGTGGCAAGTCGCTGTAAAATTGATTAACGAAGGCAAGTTTTCTACTTACATAAACCAAATTTTGAAGCAAGGTGATAACATCAAAGTGATGGCACCAAGTGGAAAATTTGGAGTTCCTGTTCAACCTCTCGAATCTAAAAACTATCTGTTTTTTGCGGCAGGAAGCGGTATTACACCAGTCCTTTCAATGGTAAAAGCGCACCTTGCGCAAGAACCAAACGCTACATGCAAGTTGTTTTACGTCAATAAAACCGCAAAATCCATTATCTTTAAAGAAGAGTTAGAACAGCTTCGAAATAAGTATTTTGGTAGATTCGAAATCTTTTACTTTCTCACCAAAGAAAAAAGAGATATCGAGTTATTCAACGGACGTTTCGATGATGAAAAGATGAAAATCTTAACCAACACATTTATAGACATACCAGACACCAATGACGTTTTCTTATGCGGACCAGAAAAAATGGTCAACTACGTTAGCGACTATTTAATCGATGCAGGTTTGCCAAAAGAAAATGTGCATTTTGAGTTATTCGTCACCGGACTCTCAGAAGAAGATATTAAGCGTGCAGAGCGTTTATCAAAACAAAACGTAGAAGGTGTAGAAGTAACAATTGTAGATGGTGGAAAAGAATTTTCATTCACCATGACAAAAGAATACGATAACATTTTAGACGCAGCCTTAGGAGCAGGAGCAGATTTGCCATTCGCTTGTAAAGGTGGTGTTTGCAGTACCTGTAAATGCGAAGTAAAAGAAGGACATGTTGAAATGAAAATCAACTATGCTCTAGACGAAAAAGAAGTCAGTCAAAATCTCGTACTCAGTTGTCAAGCCGTACCGACAACAGATAAAGTAGTTGTGGATTTTGATGTGTAAGCCAGAGGCGAGCATTCCCACGGAGGTGGGAATCTTATAAATTGAAATAATGATTTGGGCGTTACCCTTTTTTGCTTTTAGGAGCAAAAAAGCGTCAGGCTTTCGGCAGTCGCTTTTTTTGAGAAAAACAAAAAAGAGCTTCAACAATGCCTCAATCCTTAACGCAAAAGACCTCACAGGTTTTTAAAACCTGTGAGGTCACAAAGCCAGCAGCTAAAGGCCAAAATAGCTAAAAACATATTGAAAAAGAAAAATTAAATGTTGAAACTCTAACCTGTAAGGTTTTCAAAACCTGACAGGTTTCTAAAAAAGAATATTATGAGTGAAGAGCAAATTAGAAGTTTAGAAAGACAATTCGATGAACGTATCGCAAGAGACGAAAAAATCGAACCTAAAGATTGGATGCCAGAAAAATACCGTAAAACCCATATCAGACAGATGTCACAACACGCACATTCTGAAATTGTAGGGATGTTGCCAGAAGGTAATTGGATTTCTAGAGCACCTTCATTAAGACGCAAAGTCGCCTTATTAGCAAAAGTACAAGACGAAGCTGGTCACGGATTATACCTGTATTCAGCAACCGAAACTTTAGGCATTTCTCGCGAAGAAATGTACGAGCAATTACATACTGGTAAAGCTAAATACTCTAGTATTTTTAACTATCCAACGATTACTTGGGCAGATATGGGAGCTATCGGCTGGTTGGTTGATGGTGCAGCTATTATTAATCAAGTGCCACTTTGTAATACATCTTACGGACCTTATGCAAGAGCAATGATTCGTGTATGTAAAGAAGAAAGTTTCCACCAACGTCAAGGTTTCGAAATCATGATGAAGTTGGCAAACGGAACACCAGAGCAAAAAGATATGGCGCAAGATGCATTAAATCGCTGGTGGTGGCCAAGTCTTATGATGTTAGGCCCAACAGATGATGTTTCAGTTCACACAGAACAATCCATGAAATGGAAACTAAAACGTAAATCTAATGACGACTTACGTCAACAATTTATAGACCAAACAGTACCACAAGCAGAATTGATTGGATTAACCATTCCAGACCCAGATTTAAAATGGAACGAAGAACGTCAAAGTTACGACTTTGGAGACATCAATTGGGACGAGTTTTGGCAAGTCGTAAAAGGTCATGGCCCAATGAATAAGCATAGAATGAAAGCAAGAGTTGGTGCGTGGGAAGAAGGTGCTTGGGTTCGTGATGCTGCTATGGCTCATGCCGAAAAGAAACAAGAAAGAAAACAAAAAGAAGCAGTTTAATATTCCTTAAATATTCATAAGAGTAGTATCCCCTTGAGGGGACTTTAGGGGTGTTTCAAATGCTAATTATTTAAGAATTCAAAACATCAATTAAAACTTTTTTTGAATTCAGATTCCATTTTGGGTTCGAGTTCAAATTCAAGTTCAAATTCAATTTCACATGAAAAACTGGCCACTTTGGGAAGTCTTCGTAAGAAGTAAAAACGGATTAGAACATCGTCACTGCGGAAGTTTACACGCTGCAGATGAAGATATGGCTCTAGAAAATGCACGCGATGTTTACACAAGACGAAGCGAAGGCGTAAGTATTTGGGTTGTAGAATCCAAACACATCACAGCCTCAAATCCAGAAAATAATGGTGAATTATTTGAACCTGCTCACGATAAGGTATATCGTCATCCCACATTTTACGAATTACCAGACGAGGTAAAACATATGTAAAGTGAACTTGAAGTCGAAGTCGAATTTGAAAAAAGAAATATGAGCGATAATAAATTTGATTTAACAGAACGACTCGAAGATTTTGCAGCATCCATAATAATATTGTATGACAAAAAACCTTTGTCTTATGCAGGTGATTATTTAGCAAAACAACTGATACGCTCATCTTGCTCTTCGGCTTTAAATTATGGTGAGGCATTAGGCGCAGGTACAGATAAGGATAAAATAAATAAGCTAAGAATTTCACTTAAAGAATTAAGAGAGAGTCAAAGAAATTTGAATATTCAATCAAAAGCTAAATTATTTTCAGAAGAAAGTCTTTCAAAACTTAAAGATGAGAATGATCAGCTTATCAGAATTATGGTAACAAGAATTAAAAATATAAATTAAAAGCAATTAATTTGAAGTCACCTTTCAACTTCAACTTCAACTTCAACTTCAACTTCAACTTCATTTTATGAAAGAAAACTTATACAACTATATCCTAGGAATAGCTGACAACAGTCTAATTCTTGGCCAACGCATGGGAGAACTCTGCGGTCACGGACCAAGTTTAGAAACTGACATCGCTTGTACTAATATTTCTCTAGATTTATTTGGTCAAGTGCGCAGTTATTTTCAATACGCAGCCAAAATTGCTGGAGATAACAGAACCGAAGACGATATTGCAATGCTCAGAAAAGAGCGTGAGTATAAAAATGTATTGTTAGTAGAGCAACCAAATACAAACTTTGCTTACACTTTGGGACGTCAATTTTTATTCGATGTGTATCATTTAGCGTTCCTCAAAGAATTACAGAAAAGTACAGATTTAACGCTTTCTGCAATTGCAAACAAATGTGTGAAAGAAGTGAGTTATCACGAGCGTTTTTCTTCAGATTGGATTAAGCGTCTAGGTGACGGAACAGAAGAAAGTAAAGCTAAAATGCAGGAAGCCATTGATGATTTGTGGACGTATACTGACGAATTATTTCATCAAACAGAAGCAGACAAAGCTATGGTAGAAGAAGGCTTTGGTGTTGATGTTACAAAACTGAAAGAAGCCTATTACGCTGAAGTAAACCAAGTTTTGGAAGAAGCTACACTTACAATCCCTGAGTCTAAATATTTTCAAAAAGGCGGTAAAGAAGGTATTCATACAGAGCATTTGGGTTATTTATTAGCCGAGTTGCAATACATGCAACGTGCGTACCCAAATATGGAGTGGTAACAAAAAAATGAAATCGAAGTTGAAATCGAAGTTGAAGTTGAAGTTGAAGTTGAAGTTGAAGTTGAAAATCGAAACTAAATATTTAAGCTTAGACATTTAAATTCAATTATAAATAGAAAAAGTACAATTTTAAATATTAGAATTGTCCCCTTGAGGGGACTTTAGGGGTGTTTTTTTTGAGAAATGAAATATTTAAAACATCCCTAAGAAACTTTTAGTGGGAAACATGACAACAACAGAACAAAACATCGACGGCATTTTAGTTCCAATATTGGAAGCAGTCTCAGACCCAGAAATTCCTGTATTATCAATAATGGATATGGGAGTTGTACGTTCTGCAATAATCATAAATAATATCGTACACGTCGAAATCACACCAACCTACAGCGGCTGCCCAGCAATGGATGTTATTGGTGATGATATCAAACTAGCGCTTAAGCAAGCAGGTTACGACTCTAAAATAGAATTAATCCTACATCCAGCGTGGACAACAGATTGGATTACACCAAGAGGACGTAAAGCATTAGAAGATTACGGAATTGCAGCACCTTTAGATGCTGATGCAGATAAAGACGTTTTGCTTAATGGAAAACGTATTGTAAAATGTACAAACTGTCAATCTCAAAACACAAGACTGGTAAGTCAATTTGGTTCAACGGCATGCAAAGCACAATTCCAATGTGATGATTGCCAAGAACCTTTTGATTATTTTAAATGTCTCAAATAAATTTATGAATGCACGGATTGTCCCCTTGAGGGGACTTTAGGGGTGTTTTAAAAAGAATATCAATATGAGTTCAATCCAACTAAAAATAGAAAATAAAGTAGCATTTATAACACTAAATAGACCAGAAGTATTTAACAGTTTCAATCGTGAAATGGCTTTTTTACTTCATGATACATTAGATGCTTGCGAAAACAATGCAGAGGTTAGAGCAATCGTTTTAACAGGAAATGGAAAAGCATTTTGTGCTGGTCAAGATTTAAAAGAAGTCACAGACCCAGAATTAAATCCTGGTTTCAAAAAAATACTCGAAGAACATTATAATCCTATAATCACTAGAATTCGCTCGATTAAAAAACCAATTATAGCAGCTGTAAATGGTGTTGCTGCTGGTGCAGGAGCAAATATTGCGTTAGCTTGTGATATTGTAGTTGCACACGAAAAAGTAAGTTTTATTCAAGCATTTAGTTTAATTGGTTTAGTGCCAGATAGTGCAGGAACGTTCTTTTTACCAAGATTGATTGGCTTTCAAAAAGCTTTAGCCTTAGCAATGTTAGGAGATAAAATTTCAGCAAGTGAAGCCGAAAATATGGGAATGATTTACAAGAGTGTATCTTTAGATGATTTCGAAGAAACGATAAATAAATTAGCAACTAAACTAGCCAATATGCCAACCAAAGCATTAGGCCTTATAAAAGAATTATATAACGCGTCAATGACAAACACTCTAGAAGAGCAATTGGCATTAGAGTCTAAATTGCAAATTATTGCAGCACAAAGTAACGACTACAAAGAAGGAGTTGCTGCGTTTATAGAAAAGCGTAAACCAGAATTTAAAGGGAATTAAAGTTAACAACCTACAAGGTTTTCAAAACCTTGTAGGTTTTTTTATCTTATGACAAAACAAACCCTCATACAAACTCACAACAGAATAAAACCCTTTATTCACAAAACACCTGTGTTAACCTCACAATTGTTAAACGAAAAAACAGGTTGTAATTTATTTTTTAAGTGTGAGAACTTTCAAAAAATGGGTGCGTTTAAAATGCGAGGTGCAGCTAATGCTATTTTATCGATAACAGAGGAAGAAAGAAAGCGAGGAGTTGTAACCCATTCCTCAGGTAATTTTGCACAAGCCGTTTCATTAGCAGCTCAAAAATTAGGAGTCAAAGCCTATATTGTAATGCCTGAAAATGCACCACAAGTAAAAAAAGATGGTGTTAAGACTTACGAAGGTGAAATTATAGAGTGTGAATCGACACCTCAAGCAAGAGAAGCAACAGCCAATAAAATAAAAGAAGAAAAAGGCGCATCTTTTTTGCATCCATCTAATCAAGATGAGGTCATATATGGTAATGCGACTGCTGCTATGGAATTACTTGGCGACTATCCAAATTTAGACGTAATTTTAACACCAGTTGGTGGTGGAGGCTTGATTGCAGGGACAGCACTAGCAGCGCATTATTTTTCAGAAAACTGTAAAGTGATTGGTGGAGAACCTATGGAAGCAGATGATGCATACCGCTCATTAATTTCAGGTAAAATTGAAACTAACGATAGTTTTCACACTATTGCAGATGGATTAAGAACACATTTAGGAGACCGAAATTTTCCTATTATTCAAAAGCACGTGGAAAAAATTATTCGTGTAGAAGAAGCCGAAATTATAAGTGCTATGCAATTGATTTGGGAACGTATGAAGATTATTATAGAACCCTCATGCGCAGTACCTTTCGCAGCAGTATTAAAACATAAAGAAGAATTTAAAAATAAGAACGTTGGCATTATTATAACAGGTGGTAATGTTGATTTGAAAAATTTACCGTTTTAAAAATCGTAATTTTAAATGGTTTTTTTGGAGACTGAGCGTAGTCGAAGTCAAAACCTTGTAGATAAAAAAAAGTTTAACTAAATAGTTTCTTCCCTTTGGGAAGACGGAAGATGGGAATAAACATAGGAGTTATTGGAGGCGGAACAATGGGAAGTGGTATAGCACAAGTTGCTGCCACAGCTGGTTGTAACGTAAAATTATATGATACAAATCAAGCAGCTTTAGATAAAGCCAAAGCTGCTTTAGAAAAAATATTAAATCGTTTAATTGAAAAAAAACGAATTGACGCTGACGAAAAAAACCGAATTCAGAAGAATATCTCTTATGTAAACAATCTAAAAGATTTATCAGATTCAAACTTAACTATTGAAGCAATTATTGAAAATCTTGATATCAAGAAAAAGGTGTTTTCAGAATTAGAAACTTACGTCGCAGATGATTGTATTATAGCATCAAACACCTCTAGTTTATCTATAGCGTCTATTGCGGCATCATTACAAAAACCAGAACGTTGTATCGGAATTCATTTTTTCAACCCAGCACCTTTAATGAAATTGGTTGAAGTAATTCCTGCTATTCAAACTTCAAAAGACGTTCTTGAAACATCAATTCAGATAATTAAAGATTGGAAAAAAGTAGTCGCAGTTGCTAAGGATACACCAGGTTTTATTGTAAACAGAGTAGCAAGACCATTTTATGGCGAAGCATTACGAATCTATGAAGAAGGAATCGCTGATTTTGCAACAATAGATTGGAGTCTAAAAACACTTGGTGGTTTCAGAATGGGACCGTTTGAATTAATGGATTTTATAGGAAACGATGTTAACTATGTGGTAACTGAAACTGTTTTTACAGCGTTCTACTTTGACCCAAGATATAAACCCTCATTAACCCAAAAACGTTTTTATGAAGCAGGTTATTTTGGAAGAAAATCAGGCAAAGGCTATTACGATTATGATGCAAACGGAAAGATAGTTCAACGCCATTCTAAAATGGTTTCAGAAAATCAAAAAACTAAGATTGGTGAGCAGATTTTCAACCGCGTCTTAGTGATGTTAATTAACGAAGCTGCGGATGCATTATTTTTAAACGTTGCCACAGCAGAAGATATTGATAATGCCATGACTAAAGGAGTGAATTATCCAAAAGGATTACTAGCTTGGGCAGATGAAAAAGGGATTGATTGGTGTGTATCACAATTAGATGGCTTATATAATGAATACCACGAAGACAGATACCGCTGTAGTCCATTATTACGAAAAATGAATAAAGAAAATAATACGTTTTTTTAATCTTCTGGATTGTTCCCTTGAGGGGACTTTAGGGGTGTTTTAAAATTGAAGAATAATTAATAAGGTTTCCACTTTCGTGGAAGTGAATATGAAAGGAGAACAAATTCCATATAAAATGTTAAGTCAAGATGCCTACAGTCAATGGCTAGGAATAGAAATCCTTGAATGTGAAATTGGCAGATGCAAAGTCGGAATGACTATCAGAAAAGACATGCTAAATAGCATGAACAAAGCACATGGTGGCATCAGTTATTCATTAGCAGATACGGCATTTGGTTTTGCCGCAAATACACATGGGAAATATGCAGTTTCTATTGAAACAAGTATAAATCATATTGAAGCTTTAGATGAAGGCGATTATATAATGGCAGAATCTGTAATAGAAACTGTAAAAAATAAATTAGGTTTCAATATTATTGAAGTGAAACGTGGTGAAGAATTGGTTGCACTTTTTAAAGGTGTTGTTTATCGAACACAAAAAGATTGGGAATAAAATTCCTGCAAAGGCAGGAATCTCTTAACAAAATGACAATAAATTTTGATTAAGAAAAAACATAACAACTAAGTGCGTTGGGGATTGAAGTGACATCCTTTTTAGAGGTACGAGAAAAAGATATAACGAAAAGCCAGACTTTTTGTGGTCCTGCGAGGTTTTTAAAACCTCGTAGGTGTGAATAAAAAGTAACGCCATAATAAATATAAATATTAATTTGAAATGGAAGTTTTATTTTCGACTTCAATTTCAATTTCAATTTCAAATATGGAAGCATACATAATAGACGGCATCAGAACACCAATAGGAAACTACAAAGGCACATTATCTGCCGTTCGAACAGACGATTTAGGTGCTCTAGTAATTGCAGAAATCGTAAAACGAAACCCAAACATCCCAAAAGAAGCCTATGACGATGTCATTATGGGTTGCGCCAACCAAGCAGGAGAAGACAATCGTAACGTTGCACGTATGTCATCACTCTTAGCAGGCTTGCCATTTACAGTACCTGGAGAGACAGTTAATAGATTGTGTAGCTCAGGATTATCTGCAATCATTCACGCCAATCGTGCCATAAAAGCAGGAGATG
Source organism: Winogradskyella sp. (assembly GCF_045105575.1). Taxonomy (GTDB): domain Bacteria; phylum Bacteroidota; class Bacteroidia; order Flavobacteriales; family Flavobacteriaceae; genus Winogradskyella. Next base: position 58,763 of record NZ_JBGCDQ010000025.1, read on the forward strand.
GAGATGTTTTTATTTCAGGTGGAATGGAGAATATGACTCGTGGGCCTTATGTCATGGCAAAACCATCAACTGCATTTGGAGGTGATTCGAAACTATACGATTCTACATTTGGATGGCGTTTTATCAATCCGAAAATGCAAAAAATGTATGGAACTGATGGTATGGGGAATACTGCCGAAAATTTAGTAGAGAAATATAATATATCACGAGAAGACCAAGATAAGTTTGCGTATTGGAGTCAAATGAAAGCCGCCAAAGCACAAGAGAACGGACGATTAGCAAAAGAAATAGTTACAGTAGAAATTCCACAACGAAAAAAAGACCCAATCCAATTTTCAAGAGACGAATTTGTAAAGCCAAATTCATCATTAGAAATATTAGGTAAATTAAGAGCCGCTTTTAAAAAAGAAGGAGGAAGTGTAACTGCAGGAAACTCTTCAGGATTAAACGATGGAGCAGCTGCAACAATTATAGCATCAGAAGATGCCGTAAAAAAATACAATCTAAAACCATTGGCAAGAATCGTAAGTTCTGCGGTGGTTGGCGTAGAACCACGAATTATGGGAATTGGCCCTGTTCAAGCCTCAAATAAAGCTTTAGAAAAAGCAGGCTTGACTATGAAGGATATGGATGTCATTGAGCTTAACGAAGCGTTTGCAGCACAAGCTTTGGCATGTACAAGAGCTTGGGGATTAGCAGATAACGATCCACGATTAAATCCAAATGGAGGTTCCATTGCGATTGGCCATCCGCTCGGAGTTACAGGAGCGAGAGTTACGTATTCAGCAGCTTTAGAGTTGCAGGAAACCAATAAGCGCTATGCCCTAATAACGATGTGCATTGGTGTAGGTCAAGGCTATGCTTGCGTTATTGAAAATGTGAGTAAATAGAATAATTTGGGCGTTACCACAAGGGTCGCGCTTTCACTACTCGCTCTTTTTGCGAAAAGCAAAAAGGAGCTCAAACAGGCCGTTCAATCGCTAACGCGGACTTACTCGGTTGTATAAGACCTCACAGGTTTCAAAAACCTGTGAGGTCTCAAATAAGCTAAAGTATCGCAAGGTTTCAAAAACCTTGTAAGTATTTTAAAATAGAAGTCTAATTAATGAGATACCCACTTTCGTGGGCATTAGTATGAAAAAAATACAACATTACGTCCAAGGAAACTGGACCACAGGAAAAGAAGAAGGTGCACCAATCCTAGACGCCATAACAGGAGAAGCTTTTACAAGCGTTGCAACCGAAGGTTTAGATATTCCTGAAATTCTAAACTACGGACGTACAAAAGGAGGAGAAGTGCTTCGTAAAATGACCTTTCAAGAGCGAGGTAATATGCTTAAAAGGCTAGCATTATATCTTACAAAAAGAAAGAATACCTTTTATGATTTAAGTTATAGAACAGGTGCAACAAAAGTAGATAGTTGGATTGATATCGAAGGTGGTTTTGGAAACCTATTCGCAAATGCCTCATTACGTAAACTATTTCCAAACCAACCCTATCATGTAGAAGGCGATGCTATCGATTTATCTCGTGGTGGCCGTTTTATGGCTCATCATATTATGGTGCCCAAAAAAGGAGTTGCTGTTCATATTAATGCTTTCAACTTTCCAGTTTGGGGTATGTTAGAAAAATGTGCAGTCAATTGGATGGCTGGAGTTCCGGCTGTGGTTCTACCGGCACCTTCATCATCGTATTTAGCAGAAGCGGTTGCAAAAGAAATTATTGCATCAGGCATTTTACCAGAAGGAGCACTTCAAATTATAAACGGAACGGTTAAAACCATTTTAGATACGGTTGAGTCTCAAGACGTCGTCACTTTTACAGGTTCTGCGCAAACAGGACGTTTATTAAAAGCACATCCAAGATTAATTCAAGAATCTGTGCCATTCACAATGGAAGCCGATTCACTAAACGCGTCTATTTTAGGAGAAGATGCCATTCCTGGAACACCAGAATTCGACTTGTTTATAAAAGAAGTTAGAAAAGAAATGACGGTTAAAGCTGGCCAAAAATGTACAGCGATTCGTCGTATTATCGTTCCAGAAAATTTAATTGATGATGTTCAAGCGTCTTTAAGTAAAGCCTTAGATAAAGTGACTATTGGTGACCCAAGACTCAAAGAAGTACGAATGGGCTCTTTAGTAAGTCATCAGCAAGTACAAGCGGTTAGAGATTCGGTAAACGATTTGGCGAAAGAAGCACAAATCGTTTATGGCAGTTTAGACAAAATAGAAACGATTGGAGCAGATGCAAAAAAAGGAGCATTTGCGAGTCCAATTTTGTTAAGAGCAGACCATCCGTTTCAAAATACAATCATACATGAGCGTGAAGCATTTGGACCAGTCAGTACCATAATGCCATATAAAAATTTAGAGGAAGCCATCACTTTGGCCCAGATGGGTAAAGGCTCTTTAGTATCATCAATTGCGACTAATGATGATAAAATTGCTAAAGATTATGTTATAAATGCAGCAAGTCATCATGGTCGAATCATGGTGATTAATCGCGATATGGCTAAAGAAAGTACAGGTCATGGTTCACCGTTACCTTATTTAGTTCATGGAGGTCCAGGACGTGCAGGTGGTGGCGAAGAAATGGGAGGCATGCGAGGCATTAAACATTATTTACAACGTACGGCCATCCAAGGATCACCAACAACGATTACTGAAATTACAGGAATTTATCAGCAAAACGCAAAATATAAGGAAGCAGAAATGCATCCGTTTAAATACCATTGGGAAGACATTCAGCCTGGAATGTCAATGAAAACACATAACCGTACATTTACGGACACGGATATTATTAATTTTTCAAACCTCACTTGGGACCATTTCTATGCACATACAGATATTACATCTTTAGATGGAAGTATTTTTGAGAAACGAACGGCACATGGCTATTTCATCATTTCAGCAGCAGCAGGATTATTTGTATATCCGAATAAAGGACCCGTTTCTGCTAATTACGGATTAGAAGAATGCAGATTTTTACGTCCATTATATCATAACGATACGATTTACGTGCGTTTAACATGTCAGCAAAAAGTAGATCGCGATGTCGCTTCTGCAGAACATCCAAGCGGCATTGTAAAGTGGTATGCAGAAATTTTTGATGCTAATACTGATGAGAAAGTCGCATTTGTGACCGTCTTGACAATGGTGCAGAAAAAGCAAGCCATTTTTACTGAAATGACGGAAGATAAAATCAACGACTGTCTTTCAGCATTAAAAGAAGATGCAAAACCAAAATGGGGAATCATGACACCACAGCACATGATTGAACATTTAGAATACACCTATAAAATCGCCTCAGGAGAAATTCAAGATTTTGAAATCGCTACACCAGAAAAGATTTTAGATAAAGTTCATAACAGTTTATGGAATTATGATAAATTTCCAAAGAATTCTCAATTCCCGCAACTAGAAAAAGATACTTTAGAGCCTCTAAAGCATTCAGATTTAGAGACAGCAATCGAAAAATTCAAAGCACAACGAAAAAAATATTTAGAGTATTTCAAGGAACATCCCGAAGCTAAATTAAAAAACTTAGTTTTTGGTGAATTAAATAAGTATGAATCTTATTTATTAGAACGCAAGCATTTAAATCATCACTTTGAACAGTTTGGATTAATATAAAAGAGATTTCAGACCTTTCAGGTTTTCAAAACCTGAAAGGTCTTTATTCGAGTAAAAAATCAAGTTAAATACCAACCTGCAAGGTTTCTAAAACCTTGTAGGTTTCAATAAAAGTAAAATAACATGAGTGAACCTTACGTTAAATTAAACATACAAAACGAAGTAGGATACATCGAATTTTTTCATCCTGCCCACAACTCTTTGCCAGGAGATGTTTTAGCTAAATTAGCAAACATAATTACCGAAGCTGGTCAAAACAATGCCATTAAAGTCATTGTTTTAAAGAGTGGAGGTGACCGCACATTTTGCGCTGGCGCAAGCTTTACAGAGTTAATTAATATCAATGATGCAGCAACTGGTAAAGTTTTCTTTTCGGGATTTGCAAATGTGATTAACGCCATGCGAAAATGCCCTAAATTTATTATCGGACGCATACAAGGTAAAACCGTCGGAGGAGGCGTTGGTCTTGCAGCTGCAACAGATTATTGTATGGCGACAAAATTTGCGTCAATTAAATTAAGTGAACTCAATATTGGTATTGGGCCATTCGTGGTTGGACCAGCAATTGAGCGTAAAATGGGATTAAGTGCCATGTCGCAAATCGCCATTGACGCCAATACATTTTATTCACCAGAATTCGCAAAGCAAAAAGGCTTATTCACGCACGTTTTTGATACTACTGCTGAATTAGACGACGCTGTAAAAACAACAGCAGAGCATTTGTGCACTTATAATGTTGAAGCGATGTTAGAAATGAAAAAAGTATTTTGGAAAGGTACAGATGATTGGGACGAGCTATTAGCTGAAAGAGCAGAAACAAGTGGGAGATTAGTGTTGAGTGATTTTACTAAAGAGAAATTGAAAACTTATAAGTAAAAGTAGCAGCCCATCCTAACCTTCCCAGAGGGAAGGAACTGATTATGAAAACTAAATATTAAAAATATATGAGTAAGCAGACAACATTATTTTTCCCATCTAGGGAAATTAAAAGGGGCTGTCAAATAGTTTATCCTGCAAGGTTTTAAAAACCTTGTAGGTATTTTAGAATTTTCTTTAATCAACGCAAAAATGAAAAATGGCAGTTTATAGTTTCAAAGGTTACACACCAGTTGTTCACGAATCCAGTTTCGTGCATCCCTTAGCAGCCGTAACAGGAAACGTCATCATTGGTAAAAACTGTTACATCGGACCTGGTGCTGCAATTCGTGGCGATTGGGGACAAATTATATTAGAAGACGGTGTAAACGTACAAGAAAACTGCACAGTCCACATGTTTCCAGGAAAATCTATTACACTAAAAGAAAGTGCACATGTTGGTCATGGCGCCATTATTCACGGTGCTAACTTAGGTCGAAATTGTCTCATCGGTATGAATACCGTTATTATGGATGATGCCCAAATTGGAGACGAAAGTATCGTTGGAGCTATGGCGTTTGTAAAAGCAGAAACTATAATTCCTAAACGAAGTCTGGTCGTTGGTAATCCAGCAAAAGTGATTAAGCAAGTGAGCGATGAAATGATAGCTTGGAAAACAAAAGGAACGCAACTGTACCAGCAATTGCCAAAAGATTGTCACGAGTCACTAAAAGAAGTTGAGCCACTTAGAGAAGTTCCTGAGACTATGAAAGTACAAGACGATGTGTATCAAACATTGAGAGACACTTTTAAAAAATAGATTTAAATTTTATTACTGCAATTTTTTTTAAGATGGTGTTTGTAATTTTCATCTGAGTGGATTGTCCCCTTGAGGGGACTTTAGGGGTGTTTGAATTTACATCACACTACTCAAATCTATTGCATTAGTCTCTTTTCCTGTAGACAAAGCAATCAAACTTTGAACATTTCCTAAGTAAGGCAATAATGTCAATTTCGAAATAATAAACGTTTCATAAGCTTCAATATCTTCAACAATGAGCTTCAATAGGTAGTCAAAATTTCCACTGACTCTGTGACATTCTACAACCTCAGGAAAATTATTGATTTCCTTCACAAACTTTTCTAAATAACTTCGCGTATGACCTTGCAAGGTTATCCCAATAAAAACCGTCAGTTTTAAACCTATTTTCTTATTATCTAAAACCGCAACGTATTTTTTAATACAGCCTTCTTTTTCAAGTTTTTTAATACGTTCAAAAATTGGTGAAGTGGTCATACCAAGTTCTTTAGCAATACTTTTAGTAGTGCGATTGCTATCTTTTTGAAGTATACTAAGCAGTTGTGTGTCAATCTTGTCTAAAGAATGTCCCATGAGAAAATAACATTTTATTATAGCTCAAATATATAAATTAAAAGGAAAATATACTTAATAATTTAAATTAAACAGAATTATATTCTTTTATGATTTAATTTAAAAGTTTTTAACGATTGTTAATGCTTGTATGTCTTATCTTTATTTCTTAGAATTAAAACAGATTTATCTTGGAGAGTTTCGAATTGAAAATGCCTAAAATGGGTGAGAGTATTACAGAAGGAACAATTATTAATTGGTTGATCTCTGAAGGTGATGCATTTGAAGAAGGCGATATTATTCTTGAAGTTGCAACAGATAAAGTCGATAACGAAGTGCCTGCGCCAGCATCAGGAACTTTAGTGAAAACGCTTTTTCAGGCTAAAGACGTTGTGCCTGTAGGTGAGGTTATGGCAATTTTAGAAGTTTCAGAAGTGTCTAACGCATCTGCTAAAAAGTCTGTCCCGTCGAGCACAGTCGAGACGTCTCAAAAAATAGAAAAGGATAAAAGACCTAGAGCAACTAAGCTAGCTTCAGTTGCTAATACTCAATTTGTTTCTTCCCCTTTGGGGAAGTCAGATAGGGCTTCTTTATTCTTTTCACCATTAATCATAGAAATCGCAAAAACGCATCATATTAGTTACGAAGAATTAGCACGAATTCCAGCAACAGGGAATGAAGGCAGACTGCGTAAAAGTGATGTTTTTCAATACATAGAAGACGGCAGACCCTTTCAGTTTGCACAACCTATTCAACAAGACCCAACAGCATATCGTATTCCACAATTAAAATTTGACAAAGGCAAAGGTAAGGTCATTGAAATGGACCGCATGCGTCAAATGATTGCAGACCACATGGTGTATTCAAAACATACATCACCACATGTCACAGCTTATGTTGAAGCCGATTTAACCAACATGGTCAATTGGAGAAATGCAAACAAAGTAGCGTTTCAAGAAAAGCATGGAGAACGCTTAACCTTTACCCCTTTGTTTGTTGAAGCGGTTGCAAAAGCAGTCAAAGATTTCCCAAATATAAATGCATCAGTAGATGGCAGTACTATCATTGTAAAAGAAAATATCAATATTGGTATGGCAACAGCCTTACCAAGCGGTAACTTAATTGTTCCTGTGGTTAAAAATGCAGATACTAAAGACTTAAAAACCATTGCAGCTAATGTCAATGAACTCTCTGGTAAAGCAAGAGAGAATAAATTAGGTGCCGATGATATAAAGGGAAGCACATTCACAATTTCCAACGTAGGAACTTTTGGAAGCATCATGGGAACACCAATTATAAATCAACCCGAAGTTGCCATTTTAGCATTGGGAATCATAAAAAAACGTCCAGAAGTTATCGAAACTGAAAACGGTGACGAAATCGCCATTAGAAGTATGATGTATCTCTCATTATCGTTTGATCACAGAGTGGTTGATGGCTTTTTAGGAGGAAGTTTTGTGAGAAGAGTTGCTGATTATTTTGAACAGTTTGATGTAAATAGAAAAATATAAATTATACGGTCACTTCGAGTGAATCTGAGGCACGAAGATTTGTATCGAGAAGTCATCAAAAAGTTCTCGATACATCACGCCCAAAAGCGTAACACTCGAACTGACGAAATAGATAAAAATTATGAAACCTAACATTTCAATAACCAAAGTAGAAAAATCTAGAGTAGATACTTTAGACTTCAACAATATACCATTAGGAACCACATTCACAGACCACATGTTTATATGTGATTATGAAAATGGAGAATGGACAGATGCCAGAATTACCCCTATGGGAATGATACCAACACATCCAGCGGCAATGGCATTGCATTACGGACAAGCCATTTTTGAAGGTATGAAAGCTTATAAAGATACCGAAGGCAAACCAATGCTATTTCGCCCAGAGCAAAATGCGAAACGATTAAATAAAAGTGCAGACCGCATGGGAATGCCTAATGTACCCGAAGATTTATTTGTAGAAGGATTAAAAGAATTGGTAGGCTTAGAACATAATTGGATTCCGCCACAGCAAGGAAGTGCTTTGTACTTAAGACCATTTATGTACGCAGATGAGCCCTTTATAGGTATGCGCGCAGCCACACATTACAAGTTTATAATTATGGCATCACCAGCAGGACCATTTTTTAGCAAACGCATAAAATTATGGGCAGAAAAGCAGTTCATTAGAGCAGCGCAAGGTGGAACAGGAGAAGCAAAAGCCGCAGGAAATTATGCAGCTGCAATTCGCCCAACGGAGTTAGCAAAAGCCAAAGGTTACGACCAAGTATTATGGTTAGATGCTGCCGAGCATGAGTATATTCAAGAAGTCGGCACCATGAACATTTTCTTCAAAATAAACGGAGAATTTATCACACCAGAATTGGATGGTTCAGTCTTGCATGGCATCACAAGAGCAAGTATTATTGAAATGCTTAAGGCTATGAATTACAACGTAACAGAACGAAAAATCACGATTACCGAAATTAAAGAAGCGTCTAAAAACGGAACACTAGAAGAAGCGTTTGGCACAGGCACAGCGGTTGGTATAGCATACATTCAAGACATTGGATTAGAAGGTGAAACCATTCACGTATCAGATGAAAGTCCGGTGGGATTAGAAGTTAATGATACGTTGAATGCTATTAAAACAGGTCAGATCAAAGATAAGTTTGGTTGGATGACTAAGGTAGAAAAAGAATTTAGTTAGATTTATTTGGGCGTTACCACAAGGGTCGGGCTTTTCACTATATCTTTTTTGCTTTTAATGGCAAAAAAGGATGCCGTTTCAATCCCTAACGCAGACGGACAATTGAGCAAAGACCTCAGAGGTTTTTAAAACCTGTGAGGTCTCAAAACAGAAAAGAAAAAGATACTGAAACAACTTCAGCATAAAATGAAAAAAGAAACACTAAAAAAAGGATTTTCAAAACTCTGTACAGCAAAAGCTATGACAGAATTGTACGAAGCTAATTTCAAACAAGTTTCAAAATATGTACATGCAACATCACGCGGGCATGAGGCTATTCAAATTGCTTTAGGCTTACAATTATTACCGCAAGATTATGCATTTCCTTATTACAGAGATGACGCTATGTTATTATCATTTGGTTTAGAACCTTATGATTTAATGTTGCAATTACTAGCTAAAAAAGATGACCCCTTTTCTGCGGGACGAAGTTATTATTCGCACCCAAGTTTAAAGGATGATGACAAGCCAAAAATTCCGCATCAATCTTCAGCAACAGGTATGCAGGCGATTCCTGCGACAGGAGTTGCTATGGGAATGCAGTATAAAGAATTACAAGGGTTAAATGATAGTTCAATAGATAATCCAATTTCAGTATGTTCACTTGGTGACGCATCAGTTACCGAAGGTGAAATAGCAGAAGCATTTCAAATGGCAGCTCTGAAACAAATGCCAATTCTATATTTAGTTCAAGATAATGGTTGGGATATTTCAGCTAACGCAGCCGAAACTAGAGCCCAAAATGCTTACGAATATGCACAAGGCTTTCATGGTTTAGAAGCCATAACTATTGATGGTGCAAACTTTACAGAAAGTTATGAAGCCTTAGAAAAAGTTATAGAAACTATACGAACAGAGCGTCGTCCATTTTTAGTTCATGCTAAAGTTCCATTACTAAATCACCATACTTCTGGTGTGCGTATGGAATGGTATCGTGATGATTTGGAAGAAGCACGTTCTAGAGATCCATATCCAGTTTTAAAGCAACAATTAGTAGATGCTGGTTTTTCAGAAACTGAGATTAACGAAATTGAGACCTCTGCCTACGCAGAGGTGCAAGTAGATTTTGAAAAAGCATTAAAAGCTGAAGATCCAAAGCCCGAAGATTTATTTACAAACGATTTTATAACAACACCAATAACCGAAGAAAAAGGAATACGTGCACCAGAAGGGGCAGAGAAGGTAGTGATGGTAGATTGTGCCTTATTCGCGGTTGAAGAACTGATGAAAGCGCACAAAGAATGTTTATTATACGGACAGGATGTTGGTGGGCGACTTGGTGGAGTGTTTAGAGAAGCAGCCACCTTAGCCCAAAAGTTTGGTGATGACAGAGTATTCAACACACCTATACAAGAAGCGTTTATTGTGGGTTCTACTGTCGGAATGAGTGCAGTAGGCTTAAAACCAATTGTTGAGGTTCAGTTTGCAGATTATATTTGGCCTGGTTTAAATCAGTTATTTACCGAAGTGAGTCGTAGTTGTTATTTATCTAATGGAAAATGGCCTGTGAGTATGATTCTCAGAGTACCTATTGGTGCTTATGGAAGTGGTGGACCTTACCATTCCTCATCAGTAGAAAGTGTGATTACAAATATTCGCGGTATAAAAATTGCCTATCCAAGTAATGGTGCCGATTTAAAAGGCTTAATGAAAGCGGCTTATTACGATCCTAATCCTGTAGTGATTTTAGAACACAAAGGCTTGTATTGGTCTAAAGTACCAGGAACAAAAGGCGCAACGTCTATTGAGCCAAGTGAAGATTATGTTTTGCCATTTGGTAAAGCATGGGTACTACAAGAAATCTGGAAACAAGAAAAGTTAGAAACACTTACAATCGTAACTTACGGAATGGGAGTGCATTGGGCAATGAACGCTTCAGAAGAATTAGGAATGCAGAATCAAATAGAGATTATTGATTTACGTACACTTTACCCTTTAGATGAAGACACGATTATGACATCCGTTAAAAAAACTGGAAAGTGCCTAGTGGTTACAGAAGAACCTTCTAACAATAGTTTCGCTAGAGCTTTGGCAGGGAAAATTCAAGAAGAATGCTTTAAATATATAGATGCACCAGTAATGACTATTGGTAGTGAGAATATGCCAGCGATTCCGTTAAATTCGACTTTGGAGCAAACTATAATTCCTTCTACTGAGAAAGTTAAAGTTAAGATTGAAGCTTTATTAGATTATTAGGTTATTAGGTTAACGTGCGACTCCGCTGGAGTCGTACTCCAAGCTTGATGATTTTTTTATAAACATTTGATGCCGCTGGCATCATATACTGCTAACATTAGATTCGGTTGACACTAGTATGTGACTTCAAAGATTGACAATCAACTTGATTTTGTCTCGCAATTAAGAAAAGACTCCCAAACGTCATTCCATAGGGATGAAACATTTATAAAAAACGTACAGTTTTACTTTCGACTCCAGCGGAGTCGAACCAATCATGACCATTGGTAGTGAAAATATGCTGGCAATGCCTTTAAATTCCACTTTAGAGCATACTATAATTACCTCTGCTGAAAAGGTGAAGGTTAAAATAGAGCAGTTATTAAATTATTAAGTTAACGTGCGACTCCGCTGGAGTCGTACTCCAAACTTGATAATTTCTTTTATAAACATTTGATGCCGCTGGCATCATCTACTAATAACATTAGATTCGGTTGACACTAGCCTGTGACTTCAAACTTTGCCAATCAACATGGTTTGTCTCGCAATTTAGAAAAGGCTCCAAACGTCATCCCAGAAGGATGAAACGTTTGTAAAAAAAGCCCTAATCAAAAATAGATTAAGGCTTTTTAAACTCAAATAATGAACCGTTTTAATCGATATCAAAACGGACTCCGACCGAAATATTATTCTGATTTACCAACTGGTCTTGAAACAAAGGATTAAGATCATACTTTACATATAAAGAAACTTCATCTATACCGATGTAACCACTTAATCCGTAAATAAAAGGACTCACTTCATAATTACCACGTTGCTTGTCTTTTTCGCGTTCACCATCTACTTTATATTTAATTTTTTGCATGTTGCCAATGTTTACACCTGCGTAACCACCTAAACCTATTTTCAATTTATTGTGTTTAGAATATCTAAAATAATCGTCTTTTTCAATTTTCTTAGATGGGCCAAATTCTATATGCATTGGAAACACCAAATTTGTGCTTCTAAATTTCACCTTATTAACATTTAAAGGGAATTCTTCCAAGTTAATAGCTCCATTTGTATTTACTAAATACTGATTATCTTTAATATTTAATTTATTCCATTGTATTGAAAGTCCATATTTCAACCTCCAAAAATTATTATTTTTAAAAATCCTTGTGTTAAGCGTGTAACCCCATTCAATAAATCCAGAACCACCTAATTTATAAGGAGAATCTTCTAAAGCCTGTCCCTCAATTATGGTATTGTTAAATCCAAACGCCCAAACATTTTCTCCAAATGTTCTCTGATCATATTTTTTTGACTTCTTTTCGTCCGAATCCAGATTTACACGCACTCCACTAGACCCAATACTCACCTCTATTCTATCTTGTTCCTCTGTATTGTATTGGTCATCATCATAACCATTTCTTTTCAGTAACTCAATTTTTTGATCGATAATCGCTACTCGGTTTTCAATATTTAATGCTGCTATTTTAGCTGCTTCCTTTTTTAAGTTTTCAGCTTCTTCCGCTGTAATTTCCTTATTATCTAATTGCTTATTTATTTTTGAAATTTTACTTTTAAGAATATCCTTTTCTTGATCTTCTACTTCCGCTCTACCCTTTTCTAGTTGGCTGATTTTGTAATCTACTTTTTCCTTTCTAATGGAATCTGCTTCCTTGTTTTGTGCTTGCACGTTTGAAAATAATGATGCTATTAATAAGCAAACTACTACTCTTGTAATTGTATTCATAACTGTTCGTTTTTTTTTGATGCTGAAGTTAGTTCAGCACCTCTTGATTAATGATTATTGATGTTTACTTCGGCTACGCTCAGCAACCTAATTTAATTTATTCTTTATCAGAACTCCCACTCCATGATTTAAAAACCCTTAGTTGTTTCGGTTAACCACAGCGGTTTTTATAGTTTTATAACTTTCTTCCAACGCCTTAAATACTCTACCTCTATACGATTGTCCCATTTCGTCCTCAACACTTTCTAAGAGCGAATTAACATCTACGGTTCTAGTGGTTTCCGTATTTAATTTTTCTTTAAGAAGTTCCTTTTGCGCTACTTTTAATAGCGAATCTATTTCTCTATTAGTCACTCCGATTTCTTTATTTTTTGAATCTTGATTGGCAATTACCATAGCTTCTTTTACGGAAGCAGTATCAATTATTATCACTTGTTTATTTGAATTATTATTCTGAATTATTGAATTCTTATTTTTGTTCAATTCATTTTGCGATGCTAATTGTATTGATTTGTCTGCTTTACGCCTAATTTGGTTTTTAGTGCTTACAAGTTCTGATTCATTTTTAAGTGATGAAGGAGTTTCACTACTTTCCAATGTATTGTTTACACTATCAATTTCAACAGCCAATTCAATGGCAATATTTCCTTTTGATTCTCGTTGATTTTCATCTAACAATTCCTCTAAATTATTTTCTTTGACCATTTGAGGCATTACCGTTTCTGATTCTTCTGAATTGAAAAACTGTACCGTTATGGCCATCATAATCAATAAACCCGCAGCAATACTTAACCACCAGTATATCCCTTTTCTAGATTTGTTTTCGTCAGCATCTAAACGCTCATTTAATTGAGACCAACTGTTAGATGATGGTGGCAATTTGCGCTCTTCGAGCTTATGCTTTATATTTTCTTCAAATTTAATTGGAGCCATAACTATTGTTATTTAATTCTTTAAGTTTCTTTTGAAGCATTTGTCGTGCTTTAAATAATTGTGATTTTGATGTACCTTCTGAGATATTAAGTAGTTCTGCAATTTCTTGATGCTTGTACCCTTCTATCGCATACATTACAAATACCATTCGGTAACCTTCTGGTAAACTATCTATAAGCTGCTGTATTTCTGCAACTTCAATATTACTTTTAATGTTATTAGAATAATCATGCTCTAAATACGCATCTTCCGCTGCAAACTCAATCTGCTTTTTTTGTCTTAAATACGAAATGGATTCTCTTACCATAATCCGTCTTATCCAGCCTTCAAAACTACCTTCGTTCTTAAATGTTTTTAAGTATTTAAAGACTTTAAAAAAGCCATTCAACATGACCTCTTCTGCCTGATGTACGTCTTTGATATAATATCTGCAAACACTTAGCATTTTAGGCGCATGACACTCGTACAATACATGTTGTGCTTCACGATTTTGTTTCGCAGCGCGCTGTATGAGTTTTTTCTCATTCCGATACATATCGGAATTATGAAATTGAATAACTTTCATGGTCTGGTTTAAATTCTGAATATGCTCAAGAGCCTTTCTATTTATAAAGACGCAAACATTTGTATAAAGGTTGCTTAGGAAGGCAAAAAAAATCCAATTAAATTATAACTAATTGTTTTTCAGCAATATATATGTATATGTTTTTTTTGAGTTTTTAAAAGATAACCTTGTTTTTAATGAAAAAACTTATTTCTTTCTCTCAATAACATAATCTACCATCATCTTAAGAGATGCTCTGTATGGTGATTCTGGGTAAGTATCGAGAAGATTTAAAGCTTCTTCTTGAAAGGCTTTCATTTTAGAAACAGCGTAGTCTAACCCACCCTTCTGTTTTACAAAAGTAATAACCTCTTTAACACGGTTTTTATCCTTGTTGTAATTTTTAACCGAATTAATCAGCCAAGATTTTTCCTTTTTGGAACAATTATTTAAAACATAAATTAAAGGCAACGTCATCTTTTGCTCCTTAATATCGATGCCTGTTGGTTTTCCGATAGCTTCATTACCATAATCAAACAAATCATCTTTAATCTGAAAAGCCATACCAATTAACTCACCGAATTTGCGCATCGTTTCTACGGCTGGAGAATTTGGTTTTACAGAAGCAGCACCAAGACTGCAACACGCAGCAATTAGAGTGGCTGTTTTTTGCCTGATAATGTCATAATAAATGTCTTCTGTAATATCGAGTTGTCTCGCTTTTTCAATTTGAAGCAGTTCTCCTTCGCTCATTTCGCGTACAGCCACGGAGATGATTTTTAACAGATCAAAATCATTATTGTCTATAGACAGTAAAAGTCCTTTAGATAGCAAAAAATCACCAATAAGCACGGCTATTTTATTTTTCCAAAGCGCATTAATTGAGAAGAACCCACGTCTTCGGTTACTATCATCTACCACATCATCATGAACCAATGTAGCGGTATGAATTAACTCTATAACAGATGCGCCTCTATAAGTACGCTCGCTAACTTCTCCATTATTCATCATTTTTGCGACCAAAAACACAAACATAGGTCGCATTTGTTTGCCTTTTCGGTTAACTATATAATGCGTAATCCGATTAAGCAGTGCAACCTTACTCACCATAGAAAGTTGGAACTTTTTTTCAAAAAGATCCATCTCGTAGGCTATAGGTTGTTTTATCTGTTCGGTTACTTTCATTTATACATGCAAGTTATACTGAAAAAAGTGATTCTTAAAATTGAAAATTATACATTTATTAATATCGTATTAAACAAGAAGATTCCTGCCTTCGCAGGAATTTGCCATCTCGTAGGCTCTGGGATGTTTTATCTGTTTGATTACTTTCATTGTTTACATTAACAATGTAAAATTACAAATTCTGTAAGCTATTTATTGTTAAAAATGTAATTATAGTATTTTAACTTTTCCTCGTCGTAATTATTTGTAACTTTAAAGCAATTAATCTAAAAATAAAACACATGAAAAAAATTACTTTTTTAATTACATTTTTGTTTACGTCATGCTTAATGTTTGGGCAAGTCGTACTAACAGAAGACTTTGAATCTGGCTTAACTGTTCCTTCTGGTTGGATTGTTGAAGATTTGGCAACTCCTCCTAACGGTGAAGTATGGACTATAGAAACAGGTGGTGAAGCCGGTGGATTTACAGCAGGAAACACTTTAGTTTATGATAATGGTGGTGCTGGTAATTATGCAACAATGGATAGTGATGGCTACGGTAATAATGGCACGGCAGAATCTACAACTCTAACCAGTCCTGTATTTGATTGTTCTAATTTAACATCAGTAACACTAAGTTTTGATACATTCTATAATGGAAATTTTGGTGGTCTTGGAGTTATAGAAGCTTTTAATGGTACCTCTTGGGTGAATGTTCAAACATATGCTACGCAAGCAGGTCAAACGCCTAGCACAACTGTTGGAGGAGGACAATTATTTGATATTCCAGCTTTAGTAGGAGTAAGCAACGCACAAATTAGATTTGTATG
This sequence comes from Winogradskyella sp., assembly GCF_045105575.1. Taxonomy (GTDB): domain Bacteria; phylum Bacteroidota; class Bacteroidia; order Flavobacteriales; family Flavobacteriaceae; genus Winogradskyella. The sequence continues at coordinate 74,751 of NZ_JBGCDQ010000025.1, forward strand.
GACCGGTAACTGGTCAATTTCTTGGTCTATTGATAACATATCTGTTTTTCAATGTACCGTTAGTGCACCAGGCGGAGTTAGCGCCATATCACCTGCTGATGGTGCTGTTGATATAGATATCAATTATGGTGATCCTAATAGTGTAGGACCTATTGAATGGGCACCGTCAATGACTGGAGGTTTGCCTGATTCTTATAACATTAATTTAGGAATTACAGCAACTGGCGATGATATTGGATCAATTGCAGGATTTGACATTGGAGGAGCTGTCCTTTTTGATTTTCAACCTAATACAACTTACTTTTGGTCTATTGATGCTGTAAATTGTGCTGGTACTACCACAAGCCCTGTATTTAGTTTTACAACGTCAGCCTGTACAGAAACAGCTGCACCTGTAGCTTCTAGTGCTCCAGTACCTGCCGATGCAGCCGTTGACGTAACTTTACAAGCTCCAGCCGCAGCTGCTACTTTTAATTGGGCTGCGACTGCACCTGATGACACTTATATTCTTAATCTAGGAAGTGCAAATCCACCAACTCAATCTTTTAACAATTTTGAAAATGGTGGCGAAATTACAGGCCTAGCAGTAAGTACAACTTACTTTTGGAGTGTTGATGTCGTAAATTGTTTTGGAATTACACCTGGTCCTGTTTGGAGTTTTACAACAGACGCAGTATTAGGTGTTGAAGATAATACTTTAACAACATTTAGTGTTTATCCAAACCCGACGTCTAACGTTTTAAATATTAAATCGTCACAAGATGTTGATAATGTATCAGTATTTAACTTGTTAGGACAGAATGTTGCAAGTTTCAGTAAAAATGAAATCATCAATTCATCTGTTGATTTATCTGAATTATCAGAAGGGCTTTACCTAGTAAAGATTACATCTGGTGATAAAACACAAACACTTAGAGTTACTAAGAAATAACATAAGTTCATAAAATTAGAAAAAGCGGCCAATGGCCGCTTTTTTTATACGTTAAATCTAAACTATTTTAGAGCAAAATCACCTTAACTCTTATTAGCCAACTGCCCACAAGCCGCATCAATATCTTTACCTCTACTGCGTCTTACGGTTACTGTGATATTATTGGATTCTAAGACATCGACATACATATCAATGGCTTTTGCATTAGCCTGCTGAAATTCACCATCATCAATAGGGTTGTATTCTATTAAATTTACTTTACTTGGTGCAAATTTGCAAAATTCAACCAAAGCATCTACATCTTTGCGTTGGTCATTAATACCATCCCAAACTACATATTCGTAGGTAATTCTATTTTTGGTTGCTGCGTACCAATATTCTAATGCTTCCCTTAAGTCTTTTAAAGGAAACGTGGCATTAAAAGGCATAATGGACGTACGAATATCATCTATAGCAGAATGTAATGACACAGCCAACTTAAATTTCACCTTGTCATCTGCCATTTTCTTAATCATTTTTGGCACTCCAGATGTAGACACCACAATACGCTTTGGTGACATCCCTAAACCTTCAGACGAGGTGATTTTATCAATAGCCTTCAAGACATTGTTATAATTCATTAAAGGTTCTCCCATACCCATGAAAACGATATTACTTAAAGGTCTGTTATGATATAATCGACTTTCGTTATCTATAACAACGACTTGGTCGTAGATTTCATCTGGATTCAGATTACGCATGCGCTTTAAGCGTGACGTTGCACAAAATCTGCAATCTAAACTACAACCTACCTGAGATGATACACAAGCGGTTGTTCTTGTCGAGGTTGGAATGAGGACGGACTCTACGACTAAATCATCATGTAAACGTACCGCATTTTTTATAGTGCCATCAGAGCTGCGCTGCATCTGATCTACCTTGATATGGTTAATTACAAAGTTGTCTTCTAGCATTTGTCTGGTTTCTAACGACACATTGGTCATATCTTCAAAAGTGTAGGCTGACTTTTGCCATAACCATTCGTAAACTTGATTGCCTCTAAACGCTTTATCGCCTTCTTTTACAAAAAATGCTCTGAGTTGATCCTTAGTTAGTGCGCGTATGTCTCTTTTTTTGGTTTCCATCTGTTGCAAAAGTAATGAAATGTATTGTGATAGCTGTTGTTTGTTATTACGTTGTGAAGATGTTTCAGATTGTTTCTTGAGCGTTTTAAATTCCGACTGAAAATTATTTTGACATAGATTCTAACGCATTGTTTGCACTTATAAAACTTTAGATATTCTATGTGAAAAAATCTAGACACGAATTTCACAAATTTTCACTAATGGTTCTTGTGAAAAATATGGGATTTTCATGTTAAGAATATAGAGATCAGTAGATAATTACTTATGAGAATTGATAATTAAATGTCTACTGTATGGTTGAACGCGGTCGAAACCTACAAGAAGCACATTAATAGTTCTCGACTGCGCTCGAACAGACAATTGTTAATGATTCAAATATCACATAATTAATTTTCATCACGAATTTAACTACTGACCTCTGTAAGAATCAATAAGTCTATAAACTCCTAAAAGACTGAACATAAAAAAAGCCTCACTAATGAGGCTTTCTATAAAATATTAACTTAATTAATTAAATGATAAGCATTGCGTCACCATACGAATAGAATTTATACTTCTCTTTTACCGCTTCTTCGTAAGCCTTTTTCATAAAATCATGACCAGCAAAAGCTGACACCATCATCAATAATGTTGATTTTGGCGTATGAAAGTTTGTAATCATTGCGTTTGCAATACTAAAATCGTAAGGAGGAAAGATGAATTTATTAGTCCAACCTTCAAACTCATTCAACCTACCGTTCGAAGACACTGAACTTTCAACCGTTCGCATCGATGTTGTACCTACTGCACAAACCCGTCTTTTAGTTTCAATACCATGGTTGACGATATCTGCTGCTTGTTGGGTAATCACTATTTCTTCACTATCCATTTTATGCTTAGACAAATCTTCAACTTCTACTGGGTTAAAGGTTCCTAAACCAACATGCAAGGTGACCTCAGCAGTTTTCACTCCTTTTATTTCTAAACGTTTTAACAAGTGCTTAGAAAAATGCAAACCTGCCGTTGGTGCTGCAACCGCTCCTTCGTTTTTTGCGTAAATAGTTTGGTAGCGATCTTCATCTTCTGGCTCCACCTCTCTCTTAATATATTTAGGTAAAGGAGTTTCACCAAGCATTGTTAATTTCGTTCTGAAATCGTTGTAAGATCCATCATACAGAAAACGTAAGGTTCTTCCTCTAGAGGTCGTATTATCTATAACTTCGGCAACTAAAGTTTCATCTTCACCGAAATATAATTTGTTACCAATTCTTATTTTACGTGCAGGATCTACCAAAACATCCCAAAGGCGCTGATCTTGGTTTAATTCGCGTAGTAAAAATACTTCGATACGCGCACCTGTTTTTTCTTTATTACCATACAAACGTGCAGGAAACACTTTTGTATCGTTCATAATCATCACATCACCTTCATCAAAATAATCAATAATATCCTTAAATTGCTTGTGTTCAATGGTTTGTTTTTCTCTATTTAGAACCATTAATCTTGACTCATCTCTGTGTTCTGCAGGATGCTCGGCAAGTAATTCGTCTGGAAGGTCAAAACTAAAGTGTGATAATTTCATATATACGTTTTATTTTTTTGCAACTGCAAATATACAATCTCAACATAGGGCTTGTCAAGTAAATAGATGTTTATTTTGAATAAAACACCTAAGACCGCTTCGCTGTTAGATACCAAAACAAAGACTTGCTTTTAATTAACTATAAACTTTAGAAAACCAATGCTTAAGTGAATTACTCTATCAAATGATGATTGCTTAATTTTTTAAATGAAACCCTATAGTTTCCAAATCTTTCCAAAATTGTGGATAGGATTTACTTACGACATCAGCATTTTCAACACGAATAGGAACTTTTAATGCTAAAGGCGCAAAAGCCATAGCCATTCTGTGGTCGTTATAAGTGGCTATTGTTATATTAGCATTGATATGGTTTGATGGTTGCAAGTGCAAACTAGCATCTGTAATGGCAACTTGTCCTCCTAACTTTTCTAGTTCCGTTTTAAGCGCCACTAAACGGTCTGTTTCTTTTATTTTAAGTGTGTGTAAACCTGACATAAAACATTCTAAACCTAAGCCGAACGCTGTAACAGCAATCGTTTGTGCAATGTCTGGAGCGTTACTTAACTCTAATTCAATGCGCTCTTTATTTTGAATTACAGCTGTTTTGTGGAGCTTAATCGCATCATCTAAAAACGTTGTTGTAACACCAAATTTTTCATAAATAACCGCTAAAACTGAATCTCCTTGCAAACTTTCTTTTTTATATGACGCTATAGTAATCTCGGTACCAACAGCACTCAAAGCGATTACACTATAATAATATGATGCTGAAGACCAATCAGATTCTACCGTCAACGTTTGAGATGGTACTTCTGAATTTTTCGGTTTTACAGAAATGGTATTTTCAATAAAACTAGTTTCAATACCAATAGTCTCTAGTAAACTCAAAGTCATTTTTATGTAAGGTACAGAGGTGATTTTTCCTTTTAAGGTTAATTCTATGCCGTTTTCTAATTTTGAAGCTATGAGTAGTAATGCCGAAATGTATTGACTGCTCACATTGGCTTCTAAAGTAACTTTACTTTTGGTAAGTTCTCGACCTTTAATCTTCAACGGTGGAAAGCCGTCATTTTCTAAATAGGTGATATCTGCACCTAAGGTTTGTAGTGCTTCGACGAGAATTTTTAGTGGACGTTCTTTCATACGAGAAGACCCTGTAATGGTGACTTCTCTATGATTTTGAATTGAAAAATAGGCCGTTAAAAAGCGCATGGCTGTGCCAGCATGATGGATATCTATAAGTTGATCAGTCGATGCTAATGCCTTTTGCATTAAGACCGAATCATCAGAATTAGATATGTTTTTAATACGAATCTGAGGATACAAGGCTTGAAGCAACAGCAAACGATTAGACTCGCTTTTTGATCCTGTAATTTGAACATGTTGATGGTTACGAAGCTTTGATTTTTGGATACTAATGTCCATAAATGATCTTTCTCAGATTAAATGAATCACAAAACTACTTTAATTTCTCATTATTATGATGCCTGTTATGATCTCGTTTTGCTTTTTTATCCATTTTTTTATCAAAAGCCGCTTGCAAATCAATTCCTGTTTGATTGGCTAAGCATAAAACGACAAACATTACATCAGACAATTCTTCGCCTAAATCTTTGTCCTTATCGCTTTCTTTTTCGCTCTGCTCACCGTAACGTCTTGCAATGATTCTGGCAACTTCGCCAACTTCTTCTGTGAGTTGTGCCATATTGGTAAGCTCATTGAAATAACGAACTCCGTGTTCTTTAATCCAATCGTCAACTTCTTTTTGTGCGTTTTTGATGTTCATAGTTCAATTTTTTTTATAATAAATACTGTAGTTAAAATAAGTAAACAAGGGATACCTATATACTTGATTTCGCTCAAAATAACATGTATTCCCCATTCTGAAAAGAATTCTTTAACTCCTATTGGTGACACTTTAATAGGTCTAAATGGGAAAAAGTATCTTGAATTATCAACAGGAATTAAAAAGCCTACACCTTTACCGCCTGTGGTCATGGCATCTAAAATACCATGTGATTGTGTCGATAAAAAGAGTACGATGCTAAAAACTATTTTTCTTTTTTTTCCGAATAAATAAGACAGTAATAAACTCCAAAATAAAGCAAATATAATAGAATGTGTAAAACCACGATGCCCTAAAGGATGTCCATAACTAATACCAAGTTTAAATGCCAACACATCTAAATCTGGCAGCATTGCAGAGCCAATTGCTAAAAACAATAGTAACTTACTCTCTTTTGCGTCTATTACTTTTGAAACCGTATAAGCCACTAATCCATGACCGAAAATTGAAGCCATTACTCCTTGTTTTTAGAATCTATAATAAGGGTTACTGGACCATCATTAAGCAATTGCACCTTCATATCGGCACCAAATTTTCCTGTTTGAATGGGTTTGCCTAACACCTTTTGAAGCGTTTGAATGAAATTTTCATAAAGCGGAATTGCGATATCTGGCTTCGCTGCTTTGATATAACTTGGTCGATTGCCTTTTTTTGTACTGGCGTGAAGTGTGAATTGACTCACCACAATAATATCACCTTTGGTCTCTTTTAATGCCGTATTCATAACACCATCTGCATCAGGAAAAATACGAAGGTTTACCACTTTATTACAAAGCCAATTGATGTCTTCTTGAGTATCTTCATTAACGATGCCTAAAAGAATTAACAGACCATTTTTAATAGAAGCAACTTCAGTATTATCTATGACAACTGAAGCTTGGGAAACTCTTTGGATGACTATTTTCATAATATTTCTTATAAAAATCTTAAAAACCTAAAAGGTTTGTGAGTTGTTTCTATCCACTAGAAACTACGACTAAAAACTGTTTTACTGACTACTGCCTACTGCACCTCATCCCAATTATCTGTGCGATAATGCTCATCTTCGCCTTCTAAAATTTGAACGTAACTTTTATATCTCGAATAAGAAACCTCATCTGCTTCTAAAGCATCTTTCACAGCACATTTGGGTTCATTTAAATGAATGCAATTGTTAAACTTACATTCTTGCTTTAAGGCAAAAAACTCAGGAAAGTAATCACCAACTTCTTCTTTTTCCATATCGACGACACCAAAACCTTTGATGCCAGGTGTGTCAATGATTTTAGCATCGAAACTTAAATCGAACATCTCGGCAAATGTTGTGGTATGCTGTCCTTGGCTATGTTGTGATGAAATGGCCTTTGTTTTTAAATCTAATGATGGTTCTATAGCATTCACTAAAGTAGATTTTCCAACACCTGAATGGCCTGCAAACATACTCACCTTACCAGTCATTAAATCTTTTACTTTGTCTATATTTTTTCCTGTGGTTGCCGAAATACCAATACACTCATATCCAATAGTTCTGTAAATACTTGCTAAATATTTTACTTCGAGTAAGGTCTCTTCATCGTAGGTATCTACTTTGTTAAATAGTAACACTGTTTTAATATCATAAGCTTCGGCTGTCACCAAAAAACGATCTATAAAAGTGGTAAAGGTTGGTGGATTATCTATAGTCACTAACAAAAACACCTGATCAATATTTGAAGCAATAATGTGGGTTTGCTTAGAGAGGTTAACCGATTTACGCACTATATAATTCTTACGTTCTTCAATACGATGAATGACGCCTGTTTCGGTATTATTTTGTGCTTCAAGCTCAAATTCTACGGTATCACCAACGGCTATTGGGTTAGTGCTTTTAATACCATCTAGTCTAAAACGGCCTTTGATTCGGCATTCGTAGAATTTACCGTTTAAAGTCTTAACGGTGTACCAACTGCCTGTAGATTTATATACTTTTCCTGTCATTACTACAAAGATGGTCATTATAGTTTAATGGAACAAAAAAAGACAGCCATAAGACTGTCTTTAAATTTAAGGATAACAAATTGTCATAAACCAAAAAAGACTCGCAAATTGCAAGTCTTTTATATAAAAATCAAATCTTAATTAATGATTAATAATCTGTTCTTGATGATTAATAGATTCTTGATGAATCGCCTTAAACATGCGTAAAATAAACTCTTCACTTAATCCTCTTTCGTGCCCTTCTAAAACCATTTTACCTAAAATTTCATTCCAACGTTTGTTTTGTAAAACGGCTACATTTTTTTGCTTTTTTAGTGTGCCAATACCATCAGCAACTTTCATGCGCTTGCCTAATAAATCAATAATTTGGTTATCGACCACATCAATTTGAGCTCTTAAATTATTTAATTCTGAATTGTACGCTGCTTCAGGATCGGATTCTTTTCTAATCCTAAGATCTTGCATGATTTGCACCAAACTACTTGGTGTTACTTGTTGTGCAGCATCACTCCAAGCTTTATCAGGATCGTGATGTGTTTCAATCATTAAACCATCAAAATTAAGATCTAAAGCGGTTTGAGAGACATCAAAAATCATATCTCTTTTTCCCGTAATATGCGATGGATCGTTAATTAAAGGTAAATCTGGAAACTTATTCTGAAATTCAATAGCAATTTGCCATTCTGGAATATTTCTATATTTCGTTTTCTCATAGGTAGAAAAACCACGATGAATAGCACCTAAATTTTTAATACCTGCGGTATATAAACGTTCAATACCACCTAGCCATAAAGCCAAATCAGGATTGACTGGGTTTTTTACCAATACAATTTTGTCTGTACCTTCTAAAGCATCTGCTAATTCTTGCATTATAAAAGGGCTTACCGTTGAGCGCGCACCAATCCATAATAAATCAACGTCGTGCTCTAAAGCTAATTCCACATGGTTTCTATTGGCAACTTCAGTCGCTGTTTTTAAACCTGTTTCTGCTTTTACTTTTTGTAACCATTTTAAACCTAATGCACCAACACCTTCAAAATTGCCTGGTCGTGTTCTTGGCTTCCAAATACCTGCTCTATAGTAATTAACATCTGTATCTTTTAGCTCGTGTGCTATTTTTAACACTTGCTCTTCTGTTTCTGCACTGCATGGTCCTGCGATGACTAAGGGATGATCTAATTTCATATCATCTAACCATGTTCTCATTTCTTTTTTATTTTCCATTTTTTGCTTATTAATCTTAATTACTATTGTATGCCGTTTAATATATCTTTAATATGATTTGTGGTTTCCATTTCTTTATAGACCGCATCAAAATCTTCGTCCTCCATTAATTTTTTGAAGTGTTTTAGATTATTTATATACTCGTCTAGAGTTTCTATGACATTGGTTTTATTTTGTTTAAAAATTGGTGTCCACATCGCTGGTGAACTTTTGGCTAATCTTACTGTACTTTCAAATCCACTGCCTGCCATATCAAAAATATCGCGTTCGTTTTTTTCTTTTTCAATAACCGTTTTACCTAACATAAAGGCACTGATATGCGATAAATGCGAAACATAGGCAATATGTTTGTCGTGCGCTTTTGGATTCATATACCGAATACGCATGCCTAATTCTGAAAACAATTTTAATGCTTTTTCTTGAAGTTTAAAGGCTGTTTCTTCGACTTCGCAAATAATATTCGTCTTATTTTTATATAAATTATGAATGGCTGCTTTAGGACCTGAATGTTCCGTTCCTGCAATTGGATGAACCGCCAAATAATTGCGTCTTTTAGGATGATTTTTTACGGCAGCACAAATATCTTCTTTAGTTGAACCTGCATCAAAAACAATGGTTGTATCTGATATATGATCTAACACTTTTGGTAAAATTTCTAAAGACGCATCCACAGGAATGGCTAAAATGGCTAAATCTGCTTTGTCTAAATCTTCGAAAGTTGCTTTATGATCAATAACACCCAAAGTGATAGCTTCATCTAAATGCGATGCGTTAGTGTCTATACCGAAAATGGTGCTTTCTGGATATAACTTCTTAATATCCAACGCAAAGCTTCCTCCAATTAATCCTACACCTATGATAAAAATATGTTTCATAATCACTAAACTCTTGAAATCGCTTCTTTAATTATACCTGCCGTGGCACATAATGAAAACCGAACATAGCCTTCCCCTTGACTTCCAAAAACGGTACCTGGTGTTATAAAAATGGAATGTTCTTTTAATACTAAATCTGTAAATTCCTCAGATTTTACATGTGCTGGCAATTTAGCCCATACAAATAAGCCTGTTGCATCTTTATCATAAATGCAATTAAGATGATCTGCTAATTGCCAAATTAAATCTCTTCTGGTTTGGTAAACACTGTTTAAACTTTGAAACCACATATCTGAGCATTGTAAAGCTTCTATTGCTCCTTTCTGAATGCCATAAAACATACCAGAATCCATATTACTTTTTACACGCAAAACAGCACTTACAAAATCATAATTACCGATAAGCATACCCACACGCCAACCAGACATATTAAAAGTTTTACTCAATGAATTTAATTCTAAACAGACGTCTTTTGCACCATTATATCTTAAAATACTAATTGGTTTTTCGTTCAATACAAAACTGTATGGATTATCATTTACAATTAAAATATCGTGTCGTTTTCCAAAGGCAATCACCTTATCATAGAATTTATTATCTGCATTGCTTCCTGTAGGCATATGCGGATAATTAATCCACATTATTTTAACACGCTTCAGATCTAAACGTTCTAAAGCTGCAAAATCTGGTTGCCAATTACTAGCTTCAGTAAGCTTATAATACACTGGTTTTGCTTCTAATAATTTAGTTACAGCAGCATAGGTTGGGTAACCAGGATTTGGCACTAATACTTTATCTCCTTTATTTAAAAATGCCATGGAAATATGCATAACACCTTCCTTACTTCCCATTAAAGGTAATACTTCGGTTTGCGCACTCACATGAACGTTGTACTGCCTTTTGTAAAAATTAGAAATGGCTTCTCGCAACTCTGGCAAACCTTGGTAGCTCTGATATTTGTGCGCTACATCGTCTGCTAAACTATCTTGAAGCGCTAATGATGCCTTAAAAGGAGGCGCTAAATCTGGGCTACCGATACCCAAATTAATTATTGGTTTTCCTTGAGATTTTAAAAACGCAACTTCCCTTAACTTTTTAGAAAAGTAGTATTCTTCAACATTTTGTAAACGTTTTGCAACTTCTATCATAATCTTGCGTTTTTATATTCTCCAAGTACTTTAAAATTCTCTGCCATTAAACCTACGATGGCCATTGCTTTTTCATAATCTTTCAACGCATCAAAAGTAACATCTACGAAAAAAGCATACTTCCAAGGAGTTTCAATTTTTGGTAAGGATTGAATTTTAGTCAGGTTCAATTTACAATCACTCAATACATTTAAAATCGTGGCCAAACTGCCACGTTTGTGATCTAATTGAAATTTTAACGATGCTTTATTGATTTCTGCGGTATCGCTTTGTTCATTATGGCGCTTTACAATGACGAAACGGGTTTCATTATGTTTTATGGTTTGAATACTCTCAGCCAAAACCTGAAGCCCATATAATTCAGCTGCATTTTTACTAGCAATCGCTGCAATGCCTTTTAACTGTTTCTCTGAAATATGTTGTGCTACCTCAGCTGTATCTTTAGCTTCAACTAATTTGATATGAGGAAAATCTTTAAAAAACACCTTACATTGTAATAAGGCCATAGGATGCGAATGCACTTCTGTTATATCTGAAATTGATTGCCCACCAAGCACCAATAAATGATGTTGAATATCTAAATAATACTCACCAACAATACACAAATTGTGTGTGTCTATAAGCGCATAATTCGGAATGATTGAACCTGCAATAGAATTTTCTAAAGCCATAACAATAACGTCTGTTTCGCTTTTTAGTAAACAATCTACAGTGCCATCAAAAGACATACACTCGAGAACCTCTGAGTTATCCTCAAAATAACGCTGAGCGACTTCGTGATGAAACGATCCTTTAATTCCTTGTATGGCTATTGGTTTTTTCAATGTATTGTTTTTATGAGATCCTGAAACGAGTTCCAGACTATTTTAACCAAAAAGGGTTAAAATGAAAAAGTCCCGATTATATCGAGACTTTATAAATAATATATTTAAATAAAACATACTAAGCCTCGTCTCTTTCGCTAAAAAAGAAATAAAACCAGTTATAATATGCTTTAGAAATGTTCATTGTAATAATTATAGTGCTAATGTAATTATTATTTTTGCAAATCAAAATTGTTGAATTGCTTTTTTACAGATTATTTCAAAGTTTTAAAGAATTAACAATAATTGCATTACAATATTCTGAATTACCTATTTTTGACTAAATCCTTACACGTATGTCTATTGAAGTTTCCAACATTACTAAATTATACAAAGACCAAAAGGCACTTAACAATGTATCTTTTAAGGTAAAAGATGCTGAAATTGTTGGCTTTTTAGGTCCTAATGGTGCTGGAAAATCAACGATGATGAAGATTTTAACCACCTACATTGAACCTTCGGAAGGTTCCGCCAGTGTGAATGGTTTTGATGTGGCTTCAAACAAAAAAAAGGTGCAAAGTAGTGTTGGGTATCTGCCAGAACACAATCCGCTTTACACCGATTTATACGTTAAGGAATATTTAAATTTTAATGCCAATGTGTATGGCACATCCAAAAATAGAATTAACGAGGTCATAGAACTTACGGGTTTACAACCAGAGGCTCATAAAAAAATAAGTCAACTATCTAAAGGGTACAGACAACGCGTAGGTTTGGCAAATGCCTTATTACACAATCCGGAAGTTTTAATTTTAGATGAACCCACCACAGGTTTAGACCCAAATCAATTAGTAGATATTAGAAACCTTATTAAAACCATTGGTAAAGAAAAAACCGTATTTCTATCGACACATATTATGCAGGAAGTGGAAGCTATGTGCGATCGTGTGATTATTATCAATAAAGGTGAAGTGGTTGCAGACAAATATTTAAAGGACTTAAGAGATGACGAAGCACAAATTGTCATTGTTGAGTTTGATTATAGAGTTGAAGATGTGTTTCTCACAAAACTACCTAAAGTAAAATCTGTAAAAAACACACACGACTTCATTTACGAAATCACCTTTTCTACCAAGGAAGACATGCGCTCGCATGTATTCGATTTTGCACATGATAATGATTTAAAAATTCTACAGTTGAATCAGAAAAATGCGAGTTTAGAGAGCTTGTTTCGGGAATTGACTAGTTAGTTTTTGGTTGATGATGCGAGTTATACAACATTAGGAAAAACCAACAATAATTCCGCTATTTATAATAAAATTTGAAATATAATGGCAACAGTTGATAGTATAAGAAACGGATTTCTTGAAAAAATAGGGTCTATAAAAAATAAAGATTTCTTGAAGGCTTTAGACAAATTGATTTCTTCCAGCGCATCGGAATCCGAAAAAATTGAACTGACCAACGAACAGAAAGCCATGTTGGAAATGAGCGAAAAGGATATTGGAAGTGGAAGATTAATTTCTCAAGAAGCGATGAATAAAAGAAATCTGGAATGGCTAAACGCAATGTAATTTGGACAAGAACAGCTGATATACAATTCGTTGGATTTTTAGAATACTTGGTCAAGTAAAACAAATCAACTACATATTCAAAAAAACTTTTGAAATTGGTTTCGAAGAGAACCAATAAAATTGCTCAAAACCCATTTATTTATAAAGAAACTGATTTCAGGAATGTAAGAGTTACTTCTTTAGGTAATTTTAGCATTTATTATAAAGTATTTAATGATGAAATCATTACGCATGCTTTCTGGGACAATCGACAAAACTCTAAAAAACTTCTAAAAATCTTAGAAAACAAAAAATAACGTCGCACAACAAAGCCGTGTATAATTCATTGCTGATCATTGCCGACTTACAAAAATTCCGTTGAAATTTTCTATCTGTCATTTGTTTGCTAAATTAGTTGCTTAACCACTCCACTAACCATAAACAATAACGTCATTCCTAAAGCACTAACTCAAGCACTTACAAACCTCTCTACTATTGAAAAATCAACTCACCAATATAAAAACGTTCTACATCAACAATTGGAGGCTCATTCAAGGCAATTACATCGCCAGTACTTTTCAGTTCGCCTGATAAAGATTGTTGTGGATTTACAATCATATCATTGCTGCCACGATGAAAAATACTTACGTTTTCAGCGATTAAATTTCTGCCTTCAAAACGGCCAGCTCCAGAATAAAATCCCACAAACAAATTCGTAACAGTACCATCTATAAAGAAGAACGACAGGTTATTAGAAACGATATTTAGATTTTCAGAATTTAAAGTTAGCCTAAAGTCTCCCATTGCAAATTCACTGGCTCCATTAAAATCTTCAGAAAGTAACCTTAAAGTATTGTAGTTTAATGTTCCTACAGATGAAATTTCATATTGAGACGAGGTTCTTATTTCTGTAAGATTTGGAGCTTCAACATAAATTTTTGTAGCTGCATAATCTCTTACGTAGTTACAAGAATTATGATCTGTTAATACCAATTGATGGTCTATGACTTCAGCGGTAACATCATTCATTAAATTTTCGCCAGTTTCGATGGTGACTTTAAAATTTGGTGCTTCCTTTATTATTAATTCGATACCTCTATTGACTAAAATGCGTTCAAAATTTGTAACAGACGCTTCTCGCTGAATCAGCGTTCCTGAAGTTTGAAAACAATCATTAGCATCTTCGCTATTGCAAGCCAAAAGAAAACACAACACTATATAAGTCCATTTTTTCATAAGCGTACTCCTATTCCTAGTTCAACGGCTTCTGCCTTTGCTGCGTGAGATTTCAATGTTAATGCACCAAACCACCTGTTTCCAAAATAGCGTTTTAAACCTACTCTAATGTAGGTACGTCCTTCAAAATCGTAAGGATAATACACATAATAACCGAGTTGTGTAATTACTGACAATTTATTGACAAACAACTCATGGCCTACAAAAACACCAACACGTCTGTAATCTTCATCTCCACTAACCTCTAATTCTGGAAAAGAAACCGATCGGTAATAAATAAGTTCTTTTAAAAAGGTTGAAAAAAACACATCTGTACCAAATTGAAGTGCACTAAAATGGCTTAAACGTTTATCTGCGTAAGCTGACAAAATATAAAACGGAAATTGTCCACTTCCAATAACGTCACTTTCATTAATACCAGATCTAAACGCAACATTGAATTTGATGCGTTCTGTAAAGGTTTCATCTTTAAGATTAGCGATACGTTCAGGTTCATCCGTCTCTAAATTATAAGTGACTCCTACATTTAAACCAATGGTATTTACACTAGTGTTGGGTGCTTTTACACTAGCGTTAGAATAATGCACAAAAGTGACGCCAGCTTGCAAACCAAAACGATTAAAAAGACGTTCCTTTTTGTAATTGAGCATTAAGAGTGTTGAACTCAAGATATCAGAACCAAAAGCAATATTTTTAGGATTGGTAAACTTATCGTATGGATTGGTGTTATAAACTAAACCTTGTGCCACACGTAAGGTAACGTTGCGCTTAAACAAGTAAAAATTATAATGTGCGTATAGACCATAAATACGTCCTAAATTTTCATTTTTTAAATCTTGAAAAAGTAACGAGGCACCATAATCTGGATAATTATAACGTTGTTGCCACGATTTTTCTCCGAAGGTTTTTTTGTTCCAACTAAAAATAAAACCTTCCGGACGATCCGTAATTAAATGCAAAATTTCTTTATTATGAAGTGCAATATTGCTGCCAAAATAATTAAAGTCCAAATAGGTATGAGACGCTTTTTTATCTTGGGCTAAAGACAATAAACCGACTAAACCTATTAAAAAACACAGCCTATTCTTCATTACATATGGATCGCTGTCAAAAGTAAAATTTTTATTTAAGACTAACTTATGATATTAAGATTTTCAGTTCTCATATTAATACGTATTTTTGTACTTGAATTTTTAGAGGAAAAATTTGTCTGATTGCAACCTCTTGTACTGAACTTGTTTCAGTACCTGTTCTAAAAGAGCAGATTCTGAATTATTCCGATAGTTATCGGAACAGAATAAAAAAAATGCTAAAGCAGTAAGTTTTTGTACTTCTCTAGCGACCTTGCAATCTAAAATTTTTCCATAAATAACTATAACCTAAACATAGGATTTATGCCATATTTATTTACTTCAGAAAGTGTTTCTGAAGGCCATCCAGACAAAGTAGCAGACCAAATTAGTGATGCTCTAATTGACCATTTTTTAGCTTTTGATCCAGAATCTAAAGTGGCTTGTGAAACTTTAGTCACCACAGGGCAAGTTGTACTTGCTGGTGAGGTTAAATCTACAACGTATCTCGATGTTCAGAAAATAGCAAGAGATACAATAAACAAGATTGGTTACACTAAAAGTGATTATATGTTCGATGGAAACTCTTGTGGAGTATTTTCTGCAATCCATGAACAATCTGAAGATATTAATCGTGGTGTTGACAGATCTTCTAAAGAAGAACAAGGTGCTGGTGACCAAGGTATGATGTTTGGTTATGCAACCAACGAAACCGACAACTA
>NZ_JBGCDQ010000026.1:0-102693 GCF_045105575.1 Winogradskyella sp.
TTTTCTATTGGAAAGTCCTTTAGAGAATAATCTCTTAATTTCCCTGTGCTTACACGTTTAATGAATTTTAAAAATGAAGGTAATTGCGGTCCTAGATCGTGATAGTGTAAAAAACCATCTTTCTCATACCCTACGTTAACAAACGCAGCGTTTAGACCAGGCATAACCTTGCGAATCTTGGCGATAAAAATATCACCGACCGCAAAGTCGTTATCCTCTTCGTCTTTGTGTAATTCAATAAGTTTTCCATCTTTTAATAAGGCAAAATCAACAATATCTGAACTCGATCTTACGATTAATTCTTTGTTCATAATGTTAATTTATATCTAGCTCTTCATTGAGTTAGATGGATTCTACTAAATTATTTGACACAGGATGTAATATCCAGCAAATCTAGACGCACTCTATTAAATACTCTAGATTCTATATCAAAGAACGTTTCTTTAAAACTGAAAAAAGTAGTTCTAAAACTACTTTTAACAATTTATTTCTTTTTGTGACGATTAGCGCGTCTACGTTTCTTACGCTTGTGCGTCGCTACCTTGTGTCTTTTTCTTTTCTTACCACTTGGCATAATAAATAATGCTTTTTAGTTAATATTTTCGTTTAAATGCTTTTAGTTTACTTCAACATTAGATTTCACTCCTTCTAAAAAGACTTTAGCAGGCTTAAAAGCTGGTATGTTGTGTGCTGGAATTTTTATTGTAGTATTTTTTGAAATATTACGACCTGTTTTTTCAGCTCTTGTTTTAATGATGAAACTTCCAAAACCTCTTAAATAAACGTTATCTCCGCTTTCTAAAGATGTTTTTACTTCTTCCATAAAGGTTTCTACAGTTGCTTGTACGTCTCCTTTTTCAATACCTAACTTGTCAGATATTTTTGCTACCAAATCGGCTTTTGTCATTATTACTAGTTTTAGGGTTACTATTCTTTTAAGGGTTTGCAAATATAGGTAATTTAATTTCAATTGTTCAAACGTAATTAATTAAAATTTAACACAATAAACAATTAATTTTGCTTTTTTACTTAAAACCTCAAATGGATTTCAAACATAAACTAATTAACTGGTATTCAGAACATAAAAGAGCATTACCTTGGAGATCAACCGAAAACCCATATTACATTTGGCTCTCAGAAATTATTTTACAGCAAACACAAGTAAAACAAGGCTTGCCTTATTACATGGCTTTTGTGAAGCAATATCCTACAGTATTTGACTTAGCAAATGCCTCTGAAGAATCTGTTTTAAAACTATGGCAAGGACTGGGTTATTACTCAAGAGCCAGAAACCTTCATACCACAGCAAAATACATAGCTACAGATCTTAATGGTATCTTTCCTAATACTTATAAAGATTTAATAAACCTAAAAGGTGTTGGTGATTATACCGCAAGTGCCATTGCCTCTTTTGCCTTTAATGAAGTTGCTGCAGTTGTTGATGGCAACGTTTATAGAGTGCTATCGCGTTTTTTCGGAATTAACACGCCTATCAACTCCACTTCTGGAATAAAAGAATTTAAAACTTTAGCTTCAAGCTTAATCGATAAAAAACAACCAGCCACTTACAATCAGGCCATTATGGAATTTGGTGCCATACAATGCAAACCGAAAAATCCGGATTGTAATATTTGTCCGCTCTCCACTGGCTGTGTTGCCCTTCAAAAGAATTTAGTAGATACACTGCCTGTAAAATTGAAGAAAACGAAAGTGACTAAAAAATACTTTAACTTTTTAGTGTGTATCGATCATAACAAACAAATTCTTTTTGAAAAACGGTCTGGTAAAGGCATCTGGCAAAATCTTTATCAATTCCCTTTAATTGAATCTGAAAGAAGTTTAAGCCATGATGAATTTCATCTACTCGATTTAAAGACTGTTATTCCAGAAACTACGACGTCCGATTACTCCTTATATAACGAGCAAGATATTGTACACAAATTATCGCACCAACACCTTAATACCAAATTCTGGATTATTGAAGTTGATGCACTTCCTGAAACAGCTATTTCTATTAAATCTCTTACAAAATATCCTGCTCCGATACTTATAAGCGATTTTATAGACCAATTCGGTTTTTAGAAGTTTAATAAAATCACATTTTTTTATTACTTTTAAAGTAGTAACTGGGCAAAAGACTAACTTTACCCTCTAAATATTAATATTATGTCTGGAACATTAAATAAAGTAATGCTTATAGGAAACTTAGGTGACGAAGTTAAAATGCATTATTTTGATGATAAGAACTGTGTTGGTCGTTTTCCAATTGCTACTAGTGAATCTTATGTAAGTAAGCAAACGAATGAGCGTATTACTAATACGGAATGGCATAATATTGTGGTAAGAAACAAAGCGGCTGAAATTTGTGAAAAATACCTATCTAAAGGTGATAAGGTTTATATTGAAGGACGCATAAAAAGTAGAAAATGGACGGATGATAAAGGAATGGAGCGTTATTCTACAGAAATACAGTGCGATGAATTTACGTTTTTAACACCAAAAACCGATCAACAAAAATCACAACAAACGCAACCACAGACACCAAAAGCTAATCCACAAACGCCAACAGCTGCACCTAATAATATGGTGAATGAAGGCGATGACGATTTGCCTTTTTAACTATTTAATCTCACCTTATTTTGGACCCAGAACCCACGGTTTTAATTTCAAATTTACTCATTACCAATACCTCATTCATCTCTAGTATTGTTGTACTCATTGTATTATTGCTGTGTTCTGCATTAATTTCTGGTGCTGAAGTGGCTGTATTTTCTTTAACGAAGTCTAATTTAGATGAAGGATTAGAAAGTAAATCTGCTGCCATACAGATTATTGCAACACTTTTAGAACGTCCTAAAAAATTATTGGCCACCATATTGGTTGCTAATAATTTTATAAATATTGCTATTGTTTTATTATTCGCTTACATCGGTGAAACCGTTTTTAGTAGTATTACAAACAGTCTTTTTAGATTTTTAGTTGAAGTGGTTTCGGCCACCTTTCTCATCTTGTTATTCGGAGAGATTATTCCTAAAATTTATGCGAGTAGAAATAGTGTAAAGTTTTCGTCATTTATGGCCAGACCGCTTAAAGTTTTAGATGTTTTGTTTTCACCGATAAGCTTGCCGATGCGTTTTGTAACGATTCAAATTCATAATAAATTTGGGAAACAACGGTCTAATCTAAGTGTCGATCAATTATCCCAGGCCTTAGAGCTTACCAATGATGAAGACACGACTAAAGAGGAACAAAAACTACTACAAGGCATCGTATCCTTCGGAAATACAGATACAAAACAAGTGATGCGACCACGAATGGATTTATTCGCCTTAAGCATCAATACTGCTTATGAAACGATTATAAAAGATATTATTAGCAATGGCTATTCTAGAATTCCGGTTTACGAAGAAAATATAGATACCATAAAAGGCGTGCTTTACGTCAAAGATTTATTACCACATTTAAACAAAAAAACATTCGATTGGACGACCATTTTACGTGAGCCGTTTTTTGTACCAGAAAACAAAAAGTTAGATGATTTAATGGTGGAATTTCAAACCAAAAAAGTACATCTCGCTGTAGTTGTTGACGAATATGGAGGCACCTCAGGCTTGGTATCTCTCGAAGATATAATTGAAGAAATTGTAGGTGATATTAGTGACGAGTATGACGATGAAGATTTAGTTTACACAAAATTAGATCATAATAACTATAGCTTTGAAGGCAAAACACCTTTAAAAGATGTTTATAAAATTGTTGGTATTACCGAAGATGCGGAACTTTTTGAAGCTAAGAAAGGAGAAGCCGAAACCTTAGCTGGTTTTGTTTTAGAAATTTCAGGAGGCTTTCCGAGAATCGGTAGTAAAATAAATTTTGAAAATTACGTTTTTACAGTAGAGGCTTTAGAACGTAAGCGCATCAAACAAATTAAATTAACCTTATTAGAAGTTTAAATTCGTTATATTTTAGACGCATAATTAAAAAGATTCTCACTTTTGTGGGAAATAGTTACTGAAATTAATTCATCCCAAGTAAATTGAGCATCAGATGAAAAAAATAATTCTACCAATTTTAAGTGTATTAATGTTAAGCTGTGGAGACGATCCGTTACCAAAACCAAAAGGATATTTAAGATTAGAATATCCGAGTCCTGTTTATACAAAAGCACCTGTTCCATTACCATTTTCTTTTGAAAAGAACCAACTTTCTGAACGTATAAAGTCTGTTACATCGTCTGCCGATATGAAAGGTGTTAACATTAATTATCCGTCATTAAAAGCAACAATTTATTTAACCTATAAAGAAGTTAAAGATGGTAATTTAAATGATTTGCTAAGAGACGCTCAAAACTTAACGCAAAAGCATACCATTAAGGCTGATGAAATTTTTAATATTCCTTTTGAAAATAAAGAAGCCAAGGTTTACGGCATGCTTTACGAAATAGGAGGCGACGCAGCATCACAATCGCAATTTTACGTTACAGATAGTATTAATCACTTTTTAAGTGGCTCTTTGTACTTCTATGCAAAACCGAATTACGATTCTATTTACCCAGCTTCAGAATACCTTAAAAAAGATATTAAGCGCATTATGGAAACGGTACGTTGGCAGGAATAATATATAATTTCATTTAAGCGTATAAAAAAATGCCTATCAAAAATTTTGATAGGCATTTTACATTTATGTGATATTACAAGTTTGTTTTAGAATGTATATCTTAAACCAACTTGCATTTGCCATCTTGATGATTGTAAACCAGAATCATCAATGATGTTTGTTGTTTCACCAGATCTTTCATCAAACGTAAATTCAGGTGTTGTACCGTCAGCTCCAAAACCTTCGAAATCTAACAACTGTACTTGACCAAAGTTAGCGAATGTTCTAACTCCCCATTCTTTATTTAAAAGATTAGTAAAGTTAAAAATGTCTGCTGTTACTTCAAATCTGTGTACTTTTTTACCAAAAGTAATACCAAATTCTTGAGCAAACTTTAAATCAATAATATGGCTCCAATCAGAACGGTCTGCATTTCTTTCTGCAAATTGACCTCTACGTGATCTTAAATAATCGTTTCCTTCAATATAAGCATCTAAAGCTGCCCATTGTGCTGCAGCAGTTACATCTCCGTTGTCCACTAATTGTGCTTGTGCTTCATTACTTGGTACAAAGATTAATGCAGAATCAGAACCTGTATCAGCTAATAAACCATCACCATTATAAACATAACTTAATGGAGAACCTTCTGCCCCTTCATAAAACAAACCAATTCTCGTTTTAATGTTTTCAGTCCATTTAAACTCAAATGTAGAGTTTGCTAAAATACGGTGTCCTGGAGAGAAATCAGATACAGATAAATCTGGAGCGTTAGAACCATTAACTGTTTCTAAATTTCTCCATTGCGAACTGTTTTGTGAACTTGTACCATCTAAAATACCATCTGCTTCACCATAAGAATAGGTTACTGCCGATCTAATATCAAATTTATTAGTAATAAAGTTTTTAGATAGCGTAGCTGCTATGTTATAAGAACTACCAGCACCAGTATTAGAGCCTAAATAAATATCGCTATATGTATTATCAATAGATTGGAAACCGTAATTTGGTCTAGATCCTGCACCTGTAGTATCAAACTGAGGACCAGCTACATTTAAGTTTTCATATATTACAGCTGTGATATTATCATTCCAAATAAAATCAGCTGATAATGTAAATCCACCAGGTAATTTCTGATCTACAGCAATATTCGTTTTGAATACTTGTGGTAACATAAAATCTTTAGCAAATAAATCGATCTGTCCACCTAAACTTCCACTGCCTTGAGCCGGATCTTGAAATTGCGTATTAGGGTTTGGATTAAATTCTGGTGCATTTGAACCAGTTAACTGTATAAACCCAGTTGTAACACCATTGTTATTGTAAGTTCCACCAGGCCATACTAAAGGCACTCTTGATGTGAAGATACCAAGACCACCACGAACTTGAGTCGATTTTTTACCATTAACATCCCAGTTGAAACCAACTCTTGGAGAAATATGAACATTAGCATCAATACCTTGTCCTACTCTAGCACCTTGTAAATCTTTACCTGCATTTTCTAAAAGCTCTACAGTACGTGTATTGAAATCTTCGTTTTCGGTACCATCTTCCCAATAAGGAATATCGATTCTTAAACCTGCAGTTAATTTAAAGTTTTCAGAAACGTTAACTTCATCTTGAACATATAATCCAAATTGAAATAAATCGAACTCAGCGGCTCCTTGAGAATCATCTCCACTTCCTCCTATTAATGAATACCCATGACGGTATCTATTTGGTGTACCTGCATAAAAAGCATCTAAATTATTAAATCTGTAATCTCCAAAATTTTGTCTAAAGAACACATTATTAGCAGATGAAAATTCATTATTAGTACCAATTGTAATGGTATGCTTTCCTGAATAAATCTCAAAATTGTTTGTTAACGTAATGACGCGTTGCTCTAATAAATTAGATGTTGAAAAAGGCTCAGAACCAAAGAATATTGATGTACCAGCGGCATCAAAAATTTGTACTGACGGAAATGGATTCCCCTCAGGACCTCTATCATCATTAACCGTAGTAAAACCAACTACTAAATTATTAGCAAACTTGTTTCCTATTCTTGTATTTAATTCTAAAGCCGTTGAGTTTGTAATAGACTCAAAGTTTATGGCTCTATTAAAGAAATTAATACTTCCTGTGTTAGACGCTCTTGCATTTAACTGAACAGCCTTTACATAACTATGCTTTAATGATAATGTATTGTTATCATTAATATTCCAATCTAATTTTGCAATTAATTTATCACTCACTAAAGAAGATGTGTTATTAGCAAATCCACCTGCATCATACCCATAATTTGTAGATAAAAAATTAGTTAAGGTACCTAGATCTTCAGCCGTAGCATCACCTCTATATGAGTCAATATTAAAAGGCTGTGGAGTTTCTTGATCTTCTCTTTCATAATTTACAAAGAAAAACAACTTGTTTTCAATAATTGGACCACCTAAACGGACACCATAAATGTTGGCTGCAAATTCATCTAATTTTTCTCTAGCATCTTCACCAGCTAAATCAACAGGTGTTTTTCCTGCTAAATCTTGATTTCTAAGAAACGTATAAGCAGATCCTGTAAATGTGTTCGTACCAGATTTTGTAATAGCACTAATACTACCACCAGCAAAACCAGATTGTCTTACATCAAAAGGTGCCACATTAACTTGAAAAGATTCAATAGCATCTAAAGATATTGGACTCACGCCTGTTTGCCCACCATTAGTTCCGTTACCTGCTAAACCAAAAACATCATTATTTACAGCACCATCAATATAAATAGCGTTGTATCTGTTGTTTTGACCTGCAATAGAAATGACATCATCACCAGTTATTTTTGCCTGTGGAGTTAATCTTGCAAAATCAGCAATGTTTCTAGATAAAGACGGTAAAGTATTTACTTGTCTTTGAGATACTCTCGTTTCTGCACCAGTTTTACCTGCATCAAAAATACTATTAGCTTGTGCTGTAATAACAACTTCATCAAGAACACTAGCATCCTCAGAAAGAGCGACACTTATTCTTTTAGATTCACCAAGACCAAGAAAAACAGCCTCGTCCTTAGATTCTTTAAATCCAACATAAGAAATTGTTACAGTGTAAGGACCACCTGTTCTCATGTTTGAAATTCTGTAGTAACCATCGAAATCCGTAACTGCACCATAAGTAGTACCCGACGGAGTGTGTACTGCTACTATGTTTGCACCTGGTAAAGCACTACCAGAAGCCTCTGTTACTTGCCCATTTATAGATGCTGTAGTCACACCCTGAGCAAACGCCACCATAGAGAACATCGTCAATACAGCTGCAAATAAAAATTGATTAAATTTTTTCATATAAAATTACAATTAATTGGTTTTATTTATTAATGCAAAATTACATATTACTACGGCTGTAGCATTACCTAAATGTTAAGATTCTTAACATATTAATAATAATTATGATTTTCATAAGATTTAGTTATAAATAACTAAATTATGAGAATAATTTTCACAATTTCTAGTTATTCTTCTTGTAGAATGCTATTAATTTTTCGGTAGATGCATCATGACTTGAATGTGGAGCCTCTTCTTTTAACTCTGTTAGTATGGATTTAGCTAATTGCTTTCCTAATTCAACACCAAATTGGTCGTAACTATAGATATTCCAAACAATCCCTTGTACAAAGATTTTATGCTCGTACATGGCAATGAGTTTTCCTAAACTTTCTGGAGTCAATTTTTGAATTAATAGTGACGTTGTAGGTTTGTTGCCTTCAAATACTTTGAATGGTACGAGCGTTTCAATAGCTTCTTTGGACAATTCCGATGCATTAAATTCTGACCTTACTTCAGCTTCCGTTTTACCATTCATTAAGGCTTCGGTTTGTGCAAAGTAATTAGACATTAGCTTATCGTGATGGTCTTTATTACCATACAAAGATTCTACATAACCAATAAAGTCCGTTGGAATCAATTTAGTACCTTGATGTATCAATTGAAAAAAAGCATGTTGTGAATTGGTACCTGGCTCTCCCCAAATTAAAGTTCCGGTTTGATAGTTTACTGAATTTCCATCTCTATCTACACTCTTTCCGTTACTTTCCATAATGCCTTGCTGCAAATAGGTCGCAAACTGATTTAAATATTGTGTATATGGAATGATGGCTTCACTTTCAGACTGGAAAAAATTGTTATACCAAACGGTTAACAAGGCTGAGATTACGGGAATATTTTCACTAAAATCTGCGGTTTTAAAATGGACATCCATTTTGTGCGCTCCATCTAGTAAACTTTCAAAATGTTTATAACCCAAAGCTAAACTTATAGAAAGACCTACAGCACTCCATAAAGAAAAACGACCTCCAACCCAATCTTTCATAGGAAAAATGTTGGTTTCATCAATACCAAAGTTTTTTACACTGTCAATATTGGTAGAAACCGCAACAAAATGTTTAGAAACGGCTTCCTTTGGTTGCGACTCTAAAAACCAGGCTCTTATAGAGTTGGCATTAGATAAGGTTTCTTGTGTGGTAAACGTTTTTGAAACAATGACAAAAAGGGTCGTTTCTGGATTTAATTTTTTTATCACTTCTTGATAGTGGTCACCATCCACATTACTCACAAAATGCGTATTTAAATGATTTTTGTAATACTGAAGTGCATCTACAACCATGGCAGGTCCAAGATCTGAACCTCCAATACCAATATTTACCACATCTGTAATGGCTTTGCCTGAATGCCCTTTGTGATCGCCATTAACAACTGAATTTGTAAAATTTTCGATTTTTTTCTTAACCTGATGTATTTCTGGAATGACATTTTCACCTTCAAAAAGAACCGCAGCATCTTTTGGAGCTCTTAAGGCCGTATGCAGAACAGCGCGTCCTTCAGTAGCATTAATGATATCACCTTCAAAATATTTTGAAATCGCATCTTTTAAATCGAGTTCACTAGCTAATTCAGTTAAAATGGCTAATGTTTCTTTGGTAATTCTGTTTTTAGAAAAATCGACATAAAAATCTTCCCATTTTACCGTTAAATCATTTGCACGTTGGGCATCTGACTGAAATAAATCTTTTAAATGCGCAGATTTTAAAGTTTCAAAATGTGCGTGTAATTTTTTCCACGCTGCTGTGGTCGTTGGGTTGGTTGCTTTTAATGCCATTATCTTATATCTCTATTTGGGTCTTCGGTTATTGTATTTTCTAATTCTTTAGGTTCTGCCTCTAAAAAGAAAATATTATCTAGTCTTTGTTTTATGGGCTTAATATGCTCTAAAAATTTCACTTTTAAACTATCGGAAATTGGTTTAGCTTCTGGTAATTTTTGCTTAAATGGATCTACTTGTCGTCCATTTTTCCAGAAACGATAACAGACGTGAGGTCCGCCTGTGTTGCCTGTCATGCCCACATAACCAATAATATCTCCTTGCTTTACAAACTGGCCTTTCTTTACCGCTTGTTTACTCATATGCAAGTACTGCGTGCTGTAAGTATCATTGTGCCTAATTTTTACATATTTGCCATTTCCTCCACGTCTTGTAGATTCGGTAACGGTTCCATTAGCCGTCGCCATAATTGGCGTATTTATTGGTGCGGCAAAATCAGTCCCTTTATGAGGACGTACCTTATAACCGTAAACTGCAATACGCCTTTTAAGGTTGTAACGCGACGAAATTCTACTAAATTGTACAGGTGCTTTTAAAAACGCACGTCTTAAGTTTTTAGCATCTTCGTTAAAGTAATCTTGTATTCTCTTGATGGAATCGGTTTCAAATTGAAACGCATATAATGAATCGCCATTATGTTCAAAATACGCTGCTTTTACATTGTGAACACCTGCATAAATAGAGTCATCAATGTATTTATCAGTGTATATTACTTTGAAACGGTCTCCTTTTTGCAGTCGTCTAAAATCAATCGTCCAAGCATAAATTTCATCAGCCATTTTATGAGCTAACTTTTGACTTAAGCCTTTATCTTGAAGCGTTTCAGAAATACTACTTTCTATAATTCCTGTAGCTGTTTTTTCTATATATGAAATAGGTTTTGTTCGGGTGTAAGCTTTAATAGAATCTTTAAAATTGATCACCACATAGTCTTCTAAATTATTTTGATAAATAAATGTGGTTGGTTTCTGAATGCTATCGCCTTGTCGTTCTTTAGGAAAAAGTAAGGTATATGGTTTACCTATTTGAAGTTTTCTAATATCGAAGGTATCTTTTGCTTTTTCTGCAATCTGATAAATTTTTGGATATCCTATATTATTTCGTTCTAAAATGACACCAAACGTATCACCTTTTTTAATGGTGTCTCGTTTAAATTCATAGTTGTCTAGATTAAAACCAAACTCAATTATTTTTTCTTCTTCAACAATTTCGGCAAGTTCTTTTTCGTAGGCGACTTCAGCCGAATTATCTTCTTTACAAGCCAAAATACTTACAGCAATTAGTATTGCTGCGACTAGTGGTTTTAAATGCATTAATTAAGCTAATTATAAATTATTTCCCCAATTTTCTAATTCTTCTGCACTCCATAATTCCGGAAAGAAAATACGTTTCTGGTATTTTGGATGCATGTATTTTTTCCAATCGCTACCTCCTGTGGCTTCACCATCTCCAATACCACTATCAATATAATGTTTTGCAGCATTGTAATGTGCCATAACCCAACTCACGTTAACCGTATAATCGTAATGACGCATGGCTTTTACAAGCTCTTTGTCTTTCTGATCTTTTTCGGGTAGCTCTTTAAAACGCGTCCAAAGATTTTTAGTATTGTAGGTTTCCATAAACCTTAAAAACTCATCCTTATAGCGTTTTTCAAAATTAACTAAAAGTGTGGATTTCTTTCCTGTTTTATGATCTTTTCCTGCGGCTTGCCAATACAAATGTTCAAAAGCATGCGTAAAAGGTGTGTCTCTATCAATATTTTTTCTGAAGCGATAATCGATAAGATTAATCAGTTCGGTAGATGCAAACTCAATAAAACGATACTGCGCACTTTGAAAACCACTTGCTGGAGTTAGCGTGTATCTAAACTTCATATACTGTTCCACATCCATGCCTTCTCTCATAATATTGAAAGAAGTGGATAACATATCGAAATAACGACTGATGCGCATGAGTTTACTTTCGAAAAACACAACATCTAAATTTTCCTTTTCAGCAACCTGAGACATTTCCCAAAGGATCATCTTAAAAAGTAACTCGTTAATTTGATGGTACGCAATAAATACCATTTCATCTGGAAGCGTGGTGCGTTGAATCTGTAAATTTAGAAGGGCATCTGTTTGTATATAATCCCAATATGTAATTGGCTTACTGTAAAGCAAGCCATATAAATGATCGTCTGTATCTTGGTCTATTTTTATGTATTTCTCTTCTAGAGATTTAATAATATCATCGTAGTTTGGTTGGTCTGACATATGGTGGTTACTCTTAGAATTCTATTTGAAAGGAATGTTTTAAGCCTTTAAACTCTACCAAATCTGCACGAAGTGAACCTACTGCTAAATCTGCTTTAATTCTTAAAGGAATTTTATTTTTATCTGCACTAACCCAAAGGGTTAAACTTTCTTCTTCTTTAAACACACGGCCAGCCATAACATAAGGTCTAAACTTAAGTGTTTTTACATTTACCTCTGATCCGTTGACATCGACTTCAATAGTTTCTCTACCTAAATATTTAAGTTTGAAACCATAGTTTTCTTCATCAAAAAACATTAATGTTTGTATTTCGTCACCTTGTTTTAAAGCTGAAATATCAATGTTGTTTCTTAAATGATAATACATAGAAACCATATCTTGAACCCCTTGCTCAGTAGCAATTGACTTTACCTCCTTGCGCTTTTTATCAGTAACCTCAGCGAGTTTTTTTTCGTGATCAAAATTAATTTCGATGTCTTTTGTATGTCCACCTTCATCTATTTTTCTAATAAATTTATAAGGTGCACCTGTTTCTTTATCAAAATAACTTTCGTAACGGTCCTTAACTTTAAACATCCATTTAATCGCGCCTGTGGTCCAACCTTTTCCTACCACATGGTACACTCCTTTTCCGTCTAAATTGGTTTCTTTTAGAGATAGTGTTGCGTTTCCTGCTTTTACAAGTCCGCTGTAACTCATTTCAAATTTAAACCACTCACCTTCCTGAAAAGCAGATTGCTTTTCAATGTTTGAAGATTGAAACCCTACAAAAAATAATATGGCGGTAAATAAATATTTCATAATCTGTTGTTGTAAATGTAAATAATGTAACGCATTTTTTGTGTTACAATTATCTTAAATACAATTACTATTCCAAAAATCTAAGACCTGTTGCTTTTTCAGTGAACCTGTATTTTTTTAAAGCGTTCCTCTTTTGGCTTGCTCGCGCTCAATAGATTCGAATAAGGCTTTAAAATTACCTGCGCCAAAACCTTGTGCTCCCATACGTTGAATAATTTCAAAGAATAGTGTTGGTCTGTCTTCTACTGGTTTTGTGAAAATTTGAAGCAAATAGCCTTCTTCATCTGCATCTATCATTATCGACAATTTTTGAAGCTCGCCAATATCTTCTTTCATCATATCCATGTGCACTCCGAGACGTTTCGGAATATCATCATAATACGCTTGTGGTGGAGGTGGTAAAAATTCAATACCTCTTGCTTTTAATTGGGCTACTGTTTTAATAATATCATCGGTTGCTACAGCAATATGTTGCACTCCAGAATCTTCATAGAAATCTAAATATTCTTCAATTTGCGATTTTTTAGCCGCTTTTGCAGGTTCGTTAATTGGAAATTTAATTCTACCATTACCGTTACTCATCACTTTACTCATTAGGGCAGAATATTCGGTATGGATTTGTTTGTCATCGAACGATAAAAAGTTAACGAAGCCCATAACGTCTTCGTACCATTTTACCCATTGGTTCATTTGTCCCCAACCCACATTACCAACCATATGATCTATATATTTAAGACCAACAGGTTCTGGATTGTAATCACTTTTCCACTCTACAAAACCTGGCATAAATGTACCAGTGTAATTTTTACGCTCTACAAACATGTGTACAGTTTCACCATAGGTGTAAATTCCTGCTCTTACCACTTCACCGAACTCATCTGTTTCTACGGTTGGCTCCATGTACGATTTTGCACCTCGCTTTGTAGTTTCTTCATACGATTTACGCGCATCTTCTACCCAAAGGGCAATTACCTTAACTCCATCACCATGTTTAACAATATGGTTGTTGATTTCAGATTTACTGTTTAAAGGAGTTGTAAGCACCAACCTAATTTTATCTTGTTTTAAAACGTAGCTTACAGAATCTCGTGAGCCCGTTTCTAAACCTCTATAGGCATAGGATTGAAAGCCAAATGCTGTTTTATAAAAATGAGCCGATTGCTTGGCGTTACCCACATAAAACTCTACATAGTCTGTTCCTAAAAGTGGGAGGAAATCTTGTGCTCCTTCGAATATTTTTTCTAAACCGTAGTTTACATTTTTTACTTCTTTCATATTAAAAGCCCATCCTAACCTTCCCAGAGGGAAGGGACTCTCACTATTGGGATAAACGAGTCTGTGTTATACTTAATGCTTATTTAAATGCTAACTAGATATTTAGTTGCTTAAGCTATCTATTTCTGTTTCTTCCGCTTGTTCAATTCCTGATTCTTCTTCAATAATATAGTCATCGTCCTCCCAAACTTCTAAGGAGTCTGACTCATATTCATCATAATAATCTTCTACTTTATAATCCGGATTATTTAATCCTTCTAAAAACGCAGATGAAATCATAGTCCCATAAAATGCAATGGCCAAAATAGAGACCAAAACAATAAGACCATTCATTACAATTGCTATAATGTTAATTATTTTTGCTGTATTAACATTACTTCGAGATTGTGGATCATAAGCTTCTGGGTTTTCAGCAAAAGCTCGTAAACTTTTATTAGCAGTGACCAAACCTATAATTGCCATAATTAATGGAATTATTGCTGTAATGCCATAACAACAGCAACCAGCAATACCGATGACTAAGGCTAATATTCCTAAAACAAGTGCTAAAGGATCTGCGGATAATTTATTGTAATTCATTTTAAATATATTCTCTTTTGTTTATTAGTGCTCTAACCATGACTTAAAATAATCTTCATCAGCAATTTTCAAGGCTTCTTCAGTTACTTTTAAAGGTTTAAATGTATCTACCATTACGGCCAATTCATCTGTTTTTACTTTACCAATGCTACGTTCCATAGCTCCTGGATGTGGACCATGCGGAATACCTGCTGGATGTAATGAAATATGACCAGCGTCGATATCATTTCTACTCATAAAATCACCATCTACATAATACAAGACCTCATCACTATCAATATTACTGTGATTGTATGGTGCAGGCACTGCTAGCGGATGATAATCATACAGTCTTGGTACAAAACTACAAATCACAAAAGCATCTGTTTCAAACGTTTGATGTACTGGAGGTGGCTGATGTACGCGACCTGTAATAGGTTCAAAGTCGTGAATTGAAAAGGCATAAGGATAATTATAACCATCATAACCGACCACATCAAAAGGGTGTGAAGCATAAACCATATCAAAAATATCGCCTTGCTTTTTTATTTTAATTAAAAACTCACCCGATTCGTTATGTGTTTCTAATTCTTGAGGTTGTCTAATATCGCGCTCACAAAACGGAGAATGTTCTAATAACTGACCAAAATAATTTCGGTAGCGTTTTGGTGTGTAAATTGGTCTGTAGGATTCTACTATAAAAAGTCGGTTATCTTCGGTATCAAAATCGAGCTTATAAATAACACCTCGTGGTACCAGCAGGTAATCTCCATATTTAAAATCTAAATTACCAAGATGTGTTCTTAATTTACCAGTACCTTTATGAATAAAAATTAACTCATCAGCATCTGTGTTTTTGTAAAAATAATCTTTGGTTGATGTTTTTGGCGCTGCTAGTATGATATTGCAATCGCTATTGGTTAAAACAATTTTTCTACTCTCTAAATAGTCATTTTCTGGTTTTACTTTAAATCCATGAAAACGATACGATTGCATATTATTTGCTTTAGCCACTTTTGGTGCAACACTGTATTGTTTTCTTATTTCCTTAACCTGAGTCGGTCGTTGCTCGTGGTAACTGTTGGTAGACATACCATCAAAACCAATGGTACCAAATAATTGCTCGTAATAAAATGTGCCATTTGGCTTTTTAAATTGTGTATGTCTTTTGGGCGGAATTTTCCCTAATTTGTGATAAAATGGCATGTTTTGAGTTTTAGGTTCTAGATTTAAAATTCAAAATCGGCTAATTATGAATTTAAACAATGGTACTAAAATAAGTAAAAAATAAGGAGATTCCCGCTTTCGCTGGAATTGATGCGTATTTATTCTGGATTCCTTTTGATAAGGAAATGGAGATATAATTTTATGTTTGCCCAGAATGGTTTCATGAGTTTATTCTATTATCTTTTAATGGTTACATGGTGCTCGCTGATTCATCATTTCCTTGGGTGATACAATTTTCAGCATGCTCGTTTCATGTGTTACAAAGATGGAGAATTTAAGTGAGACTTAAAAATAATTAATAGACTTCAACATCTTATACATTTAGTCTTATCAACAAAAGTCTGTAAAAACCCTAAACTAAATTGCTAATAAAGAAGTTATTACGAAATATTATTGTTAAAACACGAATAGACAACTGTTAAAGTTTAAACTATTTTGCATTTTCAATTACGGTTTTTCCACAGTTAACATTTCTTTAACAAATAAAGTATTTTTCAACTTGATTATTTGAGTTTTTATTTTTTAAGTTTACGATGTCGAAAGTGTCACTTTGATGATCGGAAGTCACGCAAAGTGATGCGGACGACAAAAATACTTGAGTATCTAGCTTGCGCAAGCTTTTTTATTTTTATCCCTTCAAACCCCTTTATTAGTAGCGCAAAACAAAAGACTTCCACTTTTAAATTGACTTCCAAATTTCATGACTTTGTTATAAAGTAAAAATGACTTCCATAATCAAAGACTTCCATTCCCTAATTGTTTAGGGTACAAAATTATTTATTAATCAACCTATCAAAAAAATGTGATAGGTTTAAAATCTTTAAATTATGAAGAAAAAAGTTTTTAGCCTTATGGCTGCGTTCTTACTTATGGGAGGTACAACTAGTATTTCTGCTGAATCAATTGCAACAAATGAAACAACTAATGAAGATTATGGTTGTGCGTCTGACTGTGTTAGAGCTGCTAGAGCAGTAATACAATTCGCGTCTGACGTATTAGGTGAAGATCCAAATGATCATATTGATGATTATTTGAACTTATACCATAGTTGTTATGCTCAAAATTGCGAATAAATAATCTAAATGAGATTGCCTAAAGTACTATTGTTCCTGCATGGCAATCTCATTTTAAATATGTACCTATGAAAACGATTTATAAAATATTTATAATTATATTATTAATGAATTTCAATGTTGGTTTTTCTCAAGACGGTATTAGAGGAAGAATCACATATACTGTGTCTTTAAATATTCCAAAAGAGCGACTTGACGATTATGAGAAATCAAATAAAGATAAAGGAGTAAGTTCAGAAGCTATAGCTATTTTAAAAAATTCAAAAAATGTTAATAGTATATTGGAGTTCAGTATGGGTGAGTCTAATTATTATGTGTTGGACGAATTAGACAATGATTCATCAAAAAATGAAATTGTTAATTTCGTTAAGACAAGAGCTGGAGGTAGTAAAGTATATTACACTGAAAACAATACTAACTCTATAGATATATTTGAGCAAGATTGTAAATTAGGTGACTGCTTTTTAATAGAAAATGAGATTTTTGACTGGAAGTTAACAAAAGAAACTAAAAAAATAAATATCTATACTTGTTATAAAGCAATTATAAATTACAAAAATAAAGATATTATTTTTTGGTACACACCTGAAATTCCTACCAGATTCGGTCCTAAAAATTTTTCTGGATTACCAGGAGCAATACTAGAGATTCAAGAGGGTTACTTTTCTTATAGTGCAATAAATATTGAATTAAACTTAAAGAGTGATGAACTTTCTATAGAAAAACCTAAAGGTGAGCTAGTTACGAAAGATGCATATGATAAAATGCTAAAAAAAGCATTTCCAGAGTTTTTCGATAAAAATTAAATAAAAGGTTCTAAATCAGTTAATTTTTGTGTCTCAAAAAAGTTTAAGGTTTTTATTCATAACAACTCTGTTTATCACTATAGGATTCTTCGCTTCTAGTCATGCGCAGCAGATTCTAGTTTTAGGTAAGGTGTCGGACACCTTACAAAACCCTTTAGCATATGCAAATATTTTAGCTCTTCCTCAAGCAGATGACCAAGATATAAAATTCGCAATTACAGAAAAAGATGGCAGCTACAAACTTGGCTTAGCTAAAAACCAAACCTACGAAATCACGGTAAGTTACATAGGCTATAAATCACAAACACTCAGCATAACCACCACAGACCAAGACCTCGTTAAAAACTTTGTCCTCAAAGAAAACCCAGACCAATTAGATGAGGTCAACATCAAATACACACCACCAATTACTGTAAAAAAAGATACGATTACCTACGATGTCACAAAATTCGTTACTGGTGAAGAGCGTAAACTAAGAGATGCTTTAAAAAAATTACCAGGTGTTGAAGTCGATCGCCAAGGTAATGTGATGGTTAACGGCAAAAAAGTGACAAAAGTTTTAGTAGAAAACAAAACCTTTTTTACGGGTAGCAGCAAACTCGCTGTAAATAATATACCAGCAGATGCTGTTGAAAAGGTAGAAATTTTAGATAATTACAATGAGGTTGCCATGCTAAAAGGCTTGCAAGACTCTGAGGATATGGCCATGAATATCTTATTAAAAGAAGACAAAAAGAAATTTGTGTTTGGTGATATTGAGGTTGGTGCTGGTGTTGAAGAACGTTATCTGTTGCATCCTAATCTGTTTTATTACAGCCCAAAAACCAACGTTAATTTTATTGGAGACCTCAATAACCAAGGTATAAAGAGTTTTAGTTTTAATGATTATTTAGAATTTGAAGGTGGTTTTGGCAAGCTTTTAGATGATGCTAGTAGTTACTTTAGTCTTTTTAATAGCGATTTTGCCCAATACCTCAATAACCAAGATTTTACGGATAATATTAACCAGTTTGGTGCACTAAATATTCGGCAGTCCGTTTCAGACCATACAGATATTAGTGGATACTTAATTACTTCTAATTCTAAAACAGAAACGGCAAGTACTACTTTAAATGCTTACCAAAATATTGCTGAACCCTTTATAGAAGATAGAACTGTTACCAACAATTTAAATAATTTTTTTACCATTGGTAAAGTGACCATAGATTACGACCCAAGTTTTAAAGAAGACTTTGCTTACAATGCCTTTGTAAAAGTAACTAATAACAACAGTAATGGTCTGGTAAATACCATAAGCCCAAATAGAACAAATACTATAAATACCTTAACGGATATTACATCTCTTAACTTAAAACAGAATGTGACCTATAGTCGTAAACTTTCTAAAGCACATACGGCTACTTTAGAGGCCACCTATAATTTTCAGAATGATAAGCCCATTACAGAATGGCTAACCAACCAACAGATTTTGCAAGGTTTAATACCTTTAGAAGATGATACGGTCTTTAATATTTTACAAACCAAAAAATCAAGATCGCATAACTTTAATGCCATCATTAAAGATTATTGGGTGCTTAATAACTTTAACCATCTTTATACAAGTGTGGGCATCAATACCTCTTTTAACAATTTTTTTAATGAAGATGTACAATTACTAAGTAATGGTAGTGTTAATAATTTCAATTCCGCTGGTTTTGGTAACGATTTTGGGTTTCAATTTATTAATTCTTATTTAGGCTTAGAATATAAATTTCAAATAGGTATTACCACTTTTAAACCTGCAATTTTTTATCATGGTTATTTGTGGCGCACGCAACAATTTGAAAACGCTGAAACGTTTTCTAAAAATCTGTTGTTACCTCAATTTACAACTAAAGTAGAATTTAACAATAGTGAGAAATTAAATTTTCGTTACCGCTTAAATGCGCGTTTTCCTGGTATTAATCAATTAGCTAATAACTTTATACTATCTAGTTTTAATAACGTGTTTAGAGGAAATAATCAATTAGAGAATCAATTGTATCATACAGCATCATTATCTTATTATAAATTCAGCTTATTTAGAAACCTTAATTTTAATCTCAATACCAGTTTTAATAAACGTACCCAAACTATAAAAACGGTGAGTGAACTTAATGGGATAGATGCGTTTAATACCACAATTATGTTTGATCAACCAGAACACAATTGGACCCTTAGTGGACGTATTTCAAAAAAGATTAATAAAATCCGTTATAACCTCAATTCTCGTTTTACTTACAGTGATTTTTTTCAAATTTTAAACGATGATATTAATCTTAATATTTCTAAATCTATTTCTTCTACAATAGGTGTTGAAACAGCATTTAAAAAACATCCAAATTTAGAAATCAATTACACTAAAGATTTTAGCAATTACCAAGCCACTGGCTTAAATAATGAATTTGAAAATGATCGTTTTGAAGTTATTTTAGAATACCACTTTTTAGATGATTTTATATTTAAAGCAGATTATACGTTTGATAATTATAACAATAAAAGTCAAGCTATAAATACCACTTTTGATACGGCAAACGCCTCTTTATTTTACCAAAAAGAAGATAGTCCTTGGGGATTTGAGGTTAATGCCACCAATATTTTTGATGTACGGTTTAGACAACAAAACTCATTTAATGCTTTTGTAATAAGCGATAGCAGAACTTTTATTTTACCGAGGATTGTGATGTTTAAGGTGAGTTATAAGTTGTAATTTACGAGATACTGAAACAAGTTCAGTATAACAAAACTTCGTTTTGTTAAAACCAAAACCCTAAATTAAAAAACCAATAGCTTCTACCTGTGTCTGGCGAAAACGTATATTTTGCTTCTAAAGGCCCTAAAAATGTTTCTAAAGAATAACCCATGGCATAGCCACTGAAGGTTGGTGAAGAGAAAAACTGACCTGTTTCAAAAAGGCCATCTCCAATATTTGCATAGTTAGCCGCTAGTATGATATGATGTTTTTTAAACACCTCATAATCTAAAGTCAATGTTGCTTTCACAAAACTATCTCCTGTAAGGCTCAAATAATCGTAACCGTAAAACGAATAAAAATTATTAATAAAATTGGCTCCATAACCTCCAAGAGCAAAGCCTAATGAGTTTGTAGATTTATCTCCTATTTTAAAGCCGCCATTAGTTTCTGTTTTTAGAGCCAACTTATCATTAAAACTAAAGGCATAACCCAAATCTGCTCTAGCAATGGAGAATTCATCAAAATCTGAGTTAAAATCAGACGCATTTAAGTATAAATGAAAGTTACCATTAAAATAAAATCCACTTTTGGGGAAATAGAAATTATCGTAATTATCAAATTTTAAATTGCCAAATACACTAAAATAATCGGTATTCTCAAAAGTAATTTCATCGGCCAAATCATCATCAATAATAGTTTCCGAAGTGATTTTTAAACGTTTGTGCTCTGCACCTAATTGTAATGCAAAATCGCGTCTAAAAATAGTTTGTAAATACACTTGATTGGTAAAATCTGAAACTTCAGCATCAATTTTATTTAAACCTACTAATAACGGAGAATCTTCTTCTAAGGCCAGCAATGGATTCACATTTTTGTTGAACTGATTGAAACGCGATTTTAAGCCAATACTGACATAGAATCCTTTATCAATAAAATAATCAAAATTATATCTGGTATTATCACCTAAAATGACGTCTAAAGACGCAATATCGTTATTAAATAGTAATTTCTTTTGAGTAAGATTCGCCAATATCGCGCTTTTGTACAAGCCATCGTAATGAATACCTAGTCGTAAAAAGGTACTAGTTTCAGATTCGGATAATTGGCCTTCTAGATTATATTCAGATGTGTTTTCCAAAGGTTCTAATTCATATCTAAACGTGTCAAAGTTATTAGTCGCTAAAAGATTACTGATGCCTTCTTTAAAATCCGTAAAACTGATTTTCTCGTTACCCTTCAATTTTAATTTACCCACAATATAAGATCTTGTATAACGCTCATTGCCTTCTATGGAAATATTATTGATGGTAAGACTATCTAAAATTTTAATTTTTGCTCGTTTAGTCAGCTCAGATTTCTGTTGATTTATGTCTTGTAATTTAGTGAGTTGCGCTCTGGTTGCAGCTTCACCGTTATGAATAATATTCTCGCCTTCATCAAAAGAAATAACGGAGTAATCTGTAATGTCTGGTTTAATATAAATATCAGTTAATTCTATTTTCCTTTTCATCAACTCAATACTGCTAAAACTTCCAGTTTGTATTAAAATATCTGGAGCAGATTTCAATGTCTTACGATCCTTGAGATCGTCTTGCACATCCACACCAATAATAATATCCATGCCTTTGGCACGCAATTCTTCCACAGGATAATTATTAGTGACTCCTCCATCAACCAGAATTCTTTCTCCCATTGTAACTGGCTGGAACAAGGATGGTAATGCACCACTTGCTGTAACGGATTCAGCCAAATTACCTTTGTCTAAGATTAAAGATTCACCTGTTTCTAAATCTGTGGCAACACAAAAGAAAGGAATTGGCAATTTGCTAAAGTCCTTAATATCATTAACAGGAAGCATTAAATGGTATAGTAAATTATAAACGTTTTGGCCTCTTGATAAAGCGGATGGCAGACTGACTTTAAATTTATCGAAAGGCAAGCTTACCGCATATTTTTCAGAATTTTCACGTTCATAAAACGACTTGGAAGATCGCGGAAATTTGTCATTGATTAACACATCAAAATCTTGCGCTTCAAACATCGCCTCCAACTCCTTACCTGAATAACCAGAGGCATACAACGAGCCAATCATAGCTCCCATACTTGTACCAGCAATATAGTCGACCTTTATTCCTAAACTATCAATAACCTTAAGCACACCAATATGCGCAAAACCCTTTGCTCCTCCTCCACTTAATACCAAACCTATTTTAGGCTCGTTTTGGGCCGTATTATTTTGTGCTTTTATTTGAAAAAGCGTTAGACAAAAAAGGATTACTATGAAATGTGTTTTATGCATTAATTTAAACTTACAAGGTTTTGGCTTCGCTCAGCTACTGTAAAACCTTGCTGATTATGATGATTATTTTTATTTTGATAAACCTGATGGGTTTTATGGTCACTGAGCGAAGTCGAAGTGAATCGACTTCAACACCTGTCAAGAAAATTATAATTTACTCTTTATGATAAAAATTATAAACTTTATTCGCTCTAGAGACACCAACGACTTCCTCTAACTCATCTAACTTAGCATTGGCAATACGTTTTACGGTTTTAAATTGCTTCATTAAATCGACTATCGTTTGCTCACCCACACCAGGAATATTTTCTAATTCTGTGGTTAAAGCACCTTTGCTTCTTCTGTTTCTGTGATGTTCTATCCCAAAACGGTGTGCTTCGTTTCTTAATTGTTGAATAATTTTTAAAGTTTCACTTTTCTTATCTAAATACAATGGAATAGGATCATCTGGATAAAACAATTCTTCCAAACGTTTAGCAATGCCAATGATAGCGATTTTTCCGCGCAATCCTAAAACATCTAAGCTTTTTAACGAAGATGATAATTGCCCTTTTCCACCATCAATGATAATGAGTTGTGGTAAGGGTTGGTCTTCATCTAACAAGCGTTTGTAACGTCTGTAAACGACTTCTTCCATAGATGCAAAATCGTCTGGACCTACTACTGTTTTAATATTAAAGTTGCGATAATCCTTCTTGCTTGGTTTTCCGTTTTTAAAAACGACACATGCTGCAACAGGATTTGTACCTTGAATATTTGAGTTATCAAAACATTCAATATGCCTTGGTTCTTCAGACAAGCGTAAATCCGCTTTCATTTGTGCCATAATTCTGTTGGCATGCCGATCTGGATCTACCAATTTTACCTGCTTAAATTTATCCATTCTAAAATATTTGGCATTTCTGATTGATAAATCTAGTATGCTTTTTTTATCTCCAAGTTGCGGAACGGTAATTTTTAAGTCGCCACCTAAATTCACTTTAAAAGGGACATAAATTTCTCTACTCATTGAGTTGAAACGTTGTCGTATCTCCGTTATTGCCAATTCTAATAATTCGGCATCAGATTCTTGTAATTTTTTCTTTAATTCTAGCGTATGCGACCTAATAATAGAACCGTAACTTAATTGTAAAAAGTTAACATAAGCATAGGTTTCATCGCTCACAATAGAAAACACATCTACATTACTAATCTTTGGGTTGACAATGGTAGATTTGGCTTGGTAGTTTTCTAAAACTTCTAATTTTTCTTTAATTTTCTGAGCGTCTTCAAAT
This sequence comes from Winogradskyella sp., assembly GCF_045105575.1. Classification (GTDB taxonomy): domain Bacteria; phylum Bacteroidota; class Bacteroidia; order Flavobacteriales; family Flavobacteriaceae; genus Winogradskyella. The sequence continues at coordinate 24,006 of NZ_JBGCDQ010000026.1, forward strand.
TGCATGGCTTCCGCACAATGCCGCATTTGTGTTTTAAATTGTTGCAAAGAATCTTTAAAATTACCTTTTAAAATTTCTCTAATGGCTGTGATATTCGCAAAGTATTCTTCTTCGGATTCGTAACCTTCGCATGCACCTAAGCAATTTCCTAAATGGTATTCTAAACACACCTTATACTTTCCGGCTTCAATTTTAGATTCCGACAAATCATAATTACAGGTTCGTAATTGGTATAAGCCTTTTATTAAACCTAAAAGGGTTTTTACCGTTTTCATACTGGTATAAGGTCCAAAATATTCCGAACCATCTTTAATAATGCGTCTTGTTGGGAATATTCTCGGGAAACGTTCTTTTTTAATACAAATCCAAGGATAGGATTTATCGTCCTTCAATAAAACGTTGTACTTCGGCTTGTATTTTTTTATGAGGTTGTTCTCAAGTAGCAAAGCGTCGTTTTCAGTTTCTACCACAATATGCTTTACTGAAGCAATGTTTTTAACCAAAACGCGTGTTTTACCATAATCATGATGCTTATTGAAATAACTACTAACACGTTTTTTTATATCTTTTGCTTTGCCAACATAGATTAAACGCTCGTCTGCATCAAAATATTGATACACACCAGGCTGATGTGGTAAGGTTTTAATTTGTATGTCTAGGGTAGATTCTGGCATCTATCCAAAGGTAATAATTCATTAAAATAATCGTATGTTTTTAATGCACTTTATGACTACCTTGCCCATCTTTTTATAGAACTAATTATTGATGAAAAAGATTTTAGGACGTGTGGATAAGGTTGACTTTCCGGAATTAAAACTCAACACTATCGATGTTAAAATAGATACAGGTGCTTACACCTCTGCCATTCACTGTTCTAAAATTAGAGAAGCAGACGGCAAACTCTACTGTATTTTTGAAAGTAAGGGCCATCCCAACTTTAAAAGTGAAGAAGTGGTCTTTGATACCTATACCTATACTGATGTAAAAAGTAGCAACGGACACAAGGAAAACCGTTATAAAATTAAAACAACTGTCTTATTCTTTGGGAAAAAGTATAAGATTAACTTAACTTTAAGCACAAGGGACGATATGAGATTCCCTGTATTAATTGGTCGCCAATTTTTGAAAAACAAATTTTTGGTCGATGTCGATTTAGAAAACCAATCCTTTAAACAAATTATAACTAAATGAACATAGTCATTCTTTCGCGTAATCCTAATCTTTATTCAACAGCAAGACTTTTGGAAGAAGCCGAAAAAAGAGGCCACAAAGTTGAAGTGATAGATCCTTTAAAATGCGATATCATTATAGAGAAAGAAAAACCCACTATTTATTATAAAGATCGCTATTTAGATTATGTGGATGCAATAATTCCTAGAATTGGAGCTTCGGTTACTTTTTATGGCTGTGCAGTGGTGCGTCAGTTTGAAGAAATGGGAGTGTTTACCATTGCGTCTTCGGATGCGATTTTAAGATCGCGAGATAAACTGAAAAGTTTACAACGTTTAAGCAAAGCCGGAATTGGCATGCCAAAAACCGTATTTACCAATTACTCGCGCGATGTAGAAGAAGTTATTGAGCACGTTGGCGGCACACCTGTAATTATTAAATTACTAGAGGGTACACAAGGCCTTGGTGTGGTTTTAGCAGAAAGTAAAAATGCGGCAGAATCGGTATTAGAAGCCTTTAATGGCTTACAAGCTAGAGTGATTGTACAAGAATTTATAAAAGAAGCTAAAGGCGCAGATTTAAGAGCCTTAGTCGTCGATGGACAAGTGGTTGGTGCTATGAAACGCCAAGGCAAAGAAGGCGAATTTAGATCTAATTTGCATCGTGGTGGTTCTGCAAATATTATAAAATTAGATGCAGACGAACTCAAACTAGCCATGAATGCAGCTAAAGTTTTAAAGCTCCCTGTTTGTGGTGTAGATATGTTGCAATCTGGTCGTGGTCCCTTGTTATTAGAAGTGAATTCCACTCCTGGTCTGGAAGGTATTGAAGGTGCCACACATAAAAATATTGCTAAGGCTATTATTGTGTTTATTGAGCGGAATAGAAAATCGTAGGGACAAGTCGCTACTTGTCCGTACCAAACATTCTTGCGAGAATTGTGCACAATGCAAAAGATATTATAAATGAGTAAAAAAGATATTTTAAATATTTTAGGAGTTGAAGTTGCTCCTGGTAAAAGTGCAACGGTAACCTTTGAAGTTGCCAAATTACATACCAGAAACACCTTAGATGTTCCTATAATTATTGAGCGTTCAAAAAAGCCAGGACCAACGGTTTTAATTACTGCAGGTATTCATGGAGATGAAGTTAATGGTGTTGAGATTGTTAGGCAAATCATTGCCAAGGGTATCAACATTCCTAGAACAGGTACCACTATCTGTGTTCCAGTTATTAATGTCTTTGGGTTTTTGAACATGGACCGTTTGTTTCCAGATGGACGCGATTTAAACCGTGTATTTCCTGGAAACGCTAATGGCTCATTAGCCAGCAGAGTTGCTCATTTTGTTATGACCGAATTGGTACCTCATGTTGATTTTGCTATGGATTTTCATACTGGAGGAGCCGATCGTTTTAATGCGGCTCAAATTAGAATAGTTAAAGACAATCCCAAGCTGACCGAATTGGCGCATGTTTTTGGTGCGCCATTTATTTATTATTCTCAAAACTTAAATAAATCTTACAGAAACGCTTGCGATAAAGTTGGTGTGCCTATGCTTTTATTTGAAGGTGGCAAATCTTTTGATATTGACACCAACATCACCAATACTGGTGTTAACGGAGCAAAACGCGTACTCAATCACTTTGAGATGCTTAGAACTAAATTTAAAGTATCGCGACCTAAAGTAGATGCCGTCATTATTAAAGATAGTAAATGGCTAAGAGCTAAATATTCTGGTATGTTTAAAGCTACTGTAAAAATAAACGCGCATGTTACTAAAGACGATGTTATAGGCAATATTACAGATCCTTATGGTAGTTTTAATTATTTTGTAAAAGCACCGAGAACAGGTTATATCTTTAATGTAAATCAGTCACCTATTATATATCAAGGTGATGCTATTTTTCATATTTCTACAGAAATTGAAGACTAATGACAAAGCAAGAATTAAGAAGTAAGTATAAAGGATTAAGGCAAAACCTGTCTGACACTGACATTGAAAATCACAGTCTCACTATTGCCAACCAACTTCTTAAACTTCATATTTGGAATAAATCCTTCTACCATATTTTCTTAAGTATTGAAGAACAAAACGAAATTAACACCGATTATATCCTCAATATTTTAGCAGGAAAAGATAAGCATATCGTCATTTCTAAAAGTAATTTTGAAGCGTGCAGTATGACGCATTTTCTACTAACCGACAGCACAACTATTAAAAAGAATCACTACAACATTCCTGAACCTGTTGATGGTATCGAAATTCAATCGTCGCAATTAGAAGTGGTATTTATGCCGCTTTTAGCTTTTGATAAAATAGGAAACCGCGTTGGTTACGGAAAAGGCTTCTACGATCGGTTTTTAGCCGAATGTCAACCTGATACTATAAAAATTGGACTTTCTTTTTTTGAAGCTGAAGATGAAATTTTTGAAGCTTCGGAAAATGATGTTAGGTTGGATTATTGTGTGACGCCGAATCAGGTGTTTCAATTTTAGGAGCATCACCAAAAGCCCTCTTATTAAACACAATTAAAATACCAATACCTGTGCTAATGGCCATATCAGCAACATTAAAAACAGGATCAAAAAACGAGAAGTATTTTCCACCAATGAGCGGTAAACTTTCAGGCATTACACCACTCCAAATAGGAAAATAAAGCATATCAACCACATCACCATGAAACACCTTAGCATATCCACCGTTTTCTGGTAAAAATGTGGCGACTTGCATGACACTATCACTAAATAATACTCCGTAAAAAACAGAATCTATAATATTACCCAAAGCACCTGCAAATATTATAGAAATGGCGAATATTAGCGTTTTAGATTTTTCCTTTTTAATAACGTCAACCAACCAAAATGCAATTCCGGTAACGGCAACAATTCTAAATAAAGTTAAAATTAATTTTGCAGATTCATCTGAAATAAAACTAACAAAGTCACTAATTTTAGTGCCCCAAGCCATACCGTCATTTTCTACAAAAGCAATTTTAAACCAAGAAAACACCCTAACATCTTCACCTAATTGAAAGTGTGTTTTTATATATACTTTACTAATTTGGTCTATCAGTAGAATAACAATAATTATAAACGAAGCTTTCTTTAGGGACATTTAAATAAAATAATTTTCACAAAAATAAAGGATTAATCGGTCTTAACAACCGTAATGTTTCCATTTATAGAGGTCAAATTCCAAGTTGAATTTGACATCGAAAATTCATCTAAAATCACTTTTCCGTGATTAGAACTGGCTTCAACATTCGCACTTTTTGTCCAGATAGTAATATCTCCATCGAGTGTATTTATCGTTGCTGTTTTTACGTCACCTTTAACTTTGCATTGCCCTTGTTTTAATTCAACAAATAAGGATTTAAACGTTCCTATTAAATTGACAGAACCGACATCACTTAAAATTTGTAATTTAAGTTGTTCCGGAATTTCAAGATGCAAAGTTGCTGCAATGACCTTATGCGCATTGCGTTTATCGTCTGGTATGGCTTCAAAAGACAACTGTTCTAAGCTTAAATTGAGTGTGCTTTTATCTTCTTTTATTACCATCTGAAAGTCATTTTGATATTCACCATCTAAGGTTGATGTGACACTAATATCATCTGTTTTTGATGTTGTCACCGAAATATTAAAAATTTGATTCCCATTGATTGAAATGAATTCAATATGCTGCGCAGATAGTTGTTTTTGAAATTTGTTTTGACCTACAAGAACAAAAGTTGAAAGACTGAACACTAATAAACAAAAAGACCTCACAGATTTTTGAAACCTGTGAGGTCTAATATTTTTTAAAGCATTTAATTTTTTTATCATAAGATTCCTGCCTACGCAGGAATTGGTTATTGCATATTTTTAGCTTCAATACTCAAAGTCGCATGTGGCACTAATTTTAAGCGCTCTTTATTAATGAGTTTTCCTGTAACGCGGCAAACACCATAGGTTTTATTTTCGATTCTGATAATTGCATTTTTCAAATCTCTGATAAACTTTTCTTGACGAATGGCTAATGCCGAATTCGCTTCCTTACTCATGGTTGCACTGCCTTCTTCAAAGGCCTTGAATGTCGGTGACGTATCGTTAGTACCATTATCATGATCATTCATGTAAGCACTTTTAATTAATTCTAAATCGTGCTCTGCCTTTTTTATTTTATTTTGAACTATAGTTCTAAATTCTTCTAAGTCTTTGTCAGAAAATCTGACGGTGTTGGTGTTTTCTGCCATAATATATTAATGTTTTTGAATAAACAATTTGGTATTTACTTCATCAAAGGCAATTTCTATACCATTGTTTAAAGTATCTACAATTTTTAAGTCTTCGGTTAGCGTTTCCGATTTAATGTACGCTTCGTTTGAAGCCACTGCAGCTGCAATTTGAGCATCATTCTGTAATTGTACGTCAATTCTGTCAGTAACCTCAAATCCTGAATCTTTACGTAAGTTTTGAATGCGGTTTACAAGTTCTCTCGCCACTCCTTCTTTGCGTAATTCTTCATTTATGGTGACATCTAAAGCTACTGTTAACGCACCTTCATTAGCCACAAGCCAACCTTCAATATCTTGCGATGTAATCTCTACATCTTCTAAACCTAAAGTTATGCTATTTCCGTTAATTTCTAATTCTAAATGTCCTTTTTGCTCAATATTTTTTATATCAGCAGCAGATAATTGATTTACAGCACTAGCAATCAGCTTCATATCTTTTCCAAATTTAGGTCCTAAGGTCTTAAAATTCGGTTTGATTTGTTTTACTAATATGTCTGATGCGTCTTGTAACAATTCAATTTCTTTGATGTTAACTTCGTGTTTAATTAAATCTGCAACGGCTTCAATTTCTTCCTTTTGTTGTTGATTATCAACAGGAATCATAATTTTCTGCAATGGCTGACGCACTTTAATCTTCTCTTTAGCTCTCAACGATAATACTAAAGAACATATTGTCTGCGCACTCTCCATTTTACGTTCTAAAACTTTGTCGATAACAGCTGTATCTGCTTTTGGAAATTCTGCTAAATGTACACTTTCAAACGTTTCCTTTTTGGTTACGGCATTTAAGTCTAAATACAAACGATCCATAAAGAATGGTGCAATTGGTGCTCCTAACTTCGCAATCGTTTCCATACAGGTGTACAATGTTTGGTATGCTGAAATTTTATCGGTTTGGTAATCGCCTTTCCAGAAACGTCTTCTGCTTAAACGTACGTACCAATTACTTAAATAATCTTGTGTAAAATCTGAAATGGCTCTCGCTGCTCTCGTTGGTTCATATTCCTCATAAAATTTGTCAACTTTTTGAATTAAGGTGTTCAATTCTGAAAGAATCCAACGGTCTATTTCTGGTCGTTCTTCTAATTTAATATCTGCTTCACTATAATTGAAACCATCAATGTTTGTATATAATGTGAAGAATGAATACGTATTGTAAAGTGTTCCAAAAAATTTTCGACTCACCTCAGCAATGCCTTCGCTATCAAATTTTAAGTTGTCCCAAGGATTCGCATTACTAATCATATACCAACGCGTGGCATCTGCTCCGTATTTTGATAAGGTTTCAAAAGGATCTACAGCATTACCTAAACGCTTAGACATTTTTTGTCCGTTTTTATCTAACACGAGTCCGTTTGAAACCACGTTTTTATAAGCTACAGAATCGAAAACCATAGTGCCAATAGCGTGAAGTGTGTAAAACCAACCACGTGTTTGGTCTACGCCTTCAGCGATAAAATCTGCAGGAAAGGCTTCGTTATTATCTATTAAATTTTTATTCTCAAATGGATAATGCAATTGTGCATAAGGCATAGAACCAGAATCGAACCATACATCTATTAAATCACTTTCGCGTTGCATTGGTTTTCCTAAAGCTGATACTAATACAATTTTATCGACGACGTTTTTATGTAAATCGATGGTATCGTAATTTGCTTCAGACATATTACCCACTTCAAATTCTGCAAAAATATCTTCAGACATTATACCTGCATCAACAGACTTCGTCATTTCGGCTTTTAATTCTGCAACAGATCCGATACAAATTTGTTCTTTGCCGTCTTCGGTTCGCCAGATTGGTAATGGGATTCCCCAAAAACGTGAACGTGATAAATTCCAGTCGTTTGCGTTTGCTAACCAGTTTCCAAAACGACCTGTACCTGTGGATTCTGGTTTCCAATTAATCGTCGTGTTTAACTCGTGCATTCTCCCTTTAACGTCTGTGATTTTAATAAACCACGAATCTAATGGGTAGTATAAAATGGGCTTATCCGTACGCCAACAATTTGGGTAACTGTGCTTATATTTTTCGACTTTAAAAGCCTTGTTTTCTGTTTTTAATTTAATGGCAAGCTCAACATCTACTGAACGTTCTGGTGCTTCACCATCATTGTAATATTCGTTCTTAACATACTTACCTGCAAATTCGCCTAATTCTGGTCTAAATTTACCTTGTAAATCTACTAATGGTACTAAATTTCCATGGTCATCTTTTACTAAAAGTGGTGGAATTTCCGGTGTGGCTTGTTTGGCAACCAAAGCATCATCTGCTCCAAAAGTTGGTGCTGTGTGTACGATTCCGGTTCCATCTTCTGTAGTGACAAAGTCACCTGAAATGACTCTAAAGGCGTTTTGTTTGTTTTCAAATTCGCAACCGTAATCTAAAATTTGTTCGTAGGTAATACCTACTAAATCTTTTCCTTTGAATTCTTTAACCACATAAAAAGGAATCTTTTTGTCTCCTTCTTTGTAGTCTATTAATTCTGGTTTTGTTTCAACCTTTTTGAATTTACCATCAAATTGTTTGTTGACTAAGGCTTTAGCCAAAATAACATTCATTGGTTTAAAGGTATATTGATTATACGTTTCTACTAAAACATAATCAATTTTTGGCCCAACAGTTAAGGCTGTATTACTTGGAAGCGTCCAAGGTGTTGTTGTCCAAGCTATGAAATAGATATCACCTTCGTTTTGAAGAAAATCTGGCAATGAGTCTTCGTTTGCTTTAAACTGCGCTACAACTGTTGTGTCTGTGACATCTTGGTATGTACCTGGCTGGTTTAACTCGTGTGAGCTTAAACCTGTACCAGCTTTTGGTGAGTACGGCTGAATGGTGTAACCTTTATATATTAAATTTTTATCGTAAATCTGTTTGAGTAGCCACCAAACCGTTTCCATATATTTGGACTTATACGTCACATACGGATTGTCCATATCTACCCAATAGCCCATTTTTTGTGTGAGGTCGTTCCAGATATCTGTGTAGCGCATTACGGCTTTTTTACACGCTTCGTTATACTCCTCAACCGTAATTTTTTTGCCAATATCTTCTTTGGTAATCCCTAATTCTTTCTCAACTCCAAGCTCTACTGGTAAACCGTGTGTATCCCAACCTGCTTTTCGTTTTACCTGAAAACCTTTCATTGTTTTGTAGCGTGGAAAGATATCTTTAATAGCGCGAGCTAGAACGTGGTGTACGCCAGGTAATCCGTTTGCTGAAGGTGGTCCTTCAAAAAATACGAATGGTGGTTTGCCTTCTCTAGTGGTGACACTTTTATCGAAGATGTTATGTTCTTGCCAATAGTTACCGATTTCATCTGCAACTTTTGATAAGTTAAGTCCTTTATATTCAGGGAACTTTGTGCTCATTATTCTGTTTTCTTATAAGTCTACGAAATTACAGAATTTTGAGGGAAAAATTAATTTACTTTTTATTAAAAAAAATAACAAGACATAAGTCTAAAATACACCTCTTAAAAACAAATAAAAAAATGCGATTCTTAATGTTATCGTCTTAAATAAACCAACTCATAGAACTTTAATTTATGATTACTCTAAAAGACAATTAAAACCTCCTAACTTCATCATTCTTATCTCATAAATAGTTTGATTTAAAAAAATAGCACCTACTTTCATCACTTTTAACAGGCGTTAACAATTACGAATTACGTTTTTTTGTATCTTAGAAAAAAAATCTGGAGCTATGAAAAAAGGTATTTTAAGCCTCTTGGCTGTGTTTTTGTTTACACAAATAAATTCTCAAAATTTAACGATCGAAGAAACTGTAACGTACATCAATGAAGAATTGGCTAGTATTGGTGCTACAGATGTCTATGGAAATAAAATAGATAACCATACCTATAAATTAACACTGGAAGACGATGGTTATCTTACTCTGGCATACATTCATACTGTAAAAAATAATATTGAAAGTCAGCAAATCATTCATATCAACGATATTGAAAGTATTGGTGTGGATAAATTTAGTGGATCAGTCGTAAGAATAAAATGTAATGAAACCAATTGCTGCCGAAATGAAGATTTTATAGAGGATAAAATTACTAGTCGTAATGATTTAATGTTAAAAGTGCCTTATAATAGAAGCGGAGAACGCATAAAAAATGCGCTTATCCATTTAGTTAGTGAAGCCAAAAAAACATACTCGACTAAAGATCCTTTTGCTCCTGAAAACAGTGATCATAAAATGAAGGCGACAAATAATTGAAGATGAAGTTCAACTCATCATCAGATTCCTTTTGTTTAAAAGAATTTTTTAAACTAAAAATCCAACCAAATCTTCAATCTTAGAGATTAATTGAATCTTAATTACCGTATTCTTCAAAGCTATCTTATTGTATTTCGAGACAAAAATGGTAGAGAAGCCTAATTTTTCGGCTTCAAGAATGCGTTGTTCTACACGTTGTACTGGTCTTATTTCGCCTGAAAGTCCGACTTCAGCAGCAAAACAATAGGTACTTTGCAAGGCGATATCCTCATTAGAAGATAAAATGGATGCTACGACTGCTAAATCAATGGCAGGATCATCTACAGTGATACCACCTGTAATATTTAAAAAGACATCTTTTGCTCCTAAACGGAAACCAGCGCGTTTTTCTAAAACAGCTAGTAACATGTTTAAGCGTTTGGCATTAAAACCCGTAGCAGAACGTTGTGGTGTTCCATAAACCGCAGTACTCACTAGGGCCTGAACCTCAATCATTAAAGGTCTTAAACCTTCTAAAGTTGCGGCAACTGCGTTACCAGACAATTCTTCGTCTTTTTCGGAAATTAAAATTTCGGATGGATTAGAGACTTCGCGCAATCCCGAACCTTGCATTTCATAAATGCCTAATTCATTGGTAGATCCGAATCGGTTTTTATTAGCTCGAAGAATTCTGAAGACATGATTTCTATCTCCTTCAAACTGTAAAACCGTATCGACCATATGCTCCAAAATTTTTGGACCAGCAATATGGCCATCTTTGGTAATATGACCAATTAATAAGACTGGTGTTGCGGTTTCTTTTGCAAATTTAATCAGCTCCGTTGTACATTCTTTTATTTGAGAAATACTTCCTGCTGAAGATTCAATATAGTCACTATGTAAAGTTTGTATAGAATCAATCACCACAATATCTGGTTCTAAGGCTTCTATTTGCTTAAAAATATTCTGTGTTTTAGTCTCTGTAAGAATGTAGCAATTATTGCTATTTGGTTGAATACGCTCAGCACGCATTTTTATCTGCTTCTGGCTTTCTTCGCCTGAAACATAAAGCGTTTTGTATTCTAAATTTAATGCAATTTGAAGTAAAAGTGTACTCTTACCAATACCTGGTTCGCCACCTAAAAGCGTTAAAGATCCATGAACCATTCCACCACCTAATACACGGTTAAATTCGCCATCGCGCATATCTAAACGTGCTTCTTGTGACGTATCTATATCATTAATTAATAAGGGTTTGGAAACGCGTTTTGAAGCAGCTGATGGTGTTTTCCAATCGCTTTTTTCTGGTTTTTGAATTACTTCTTCAGCAATGGTATTCCATTCTTTACAAGACGTACATTGTCCTTGCCATTTGGCATATTGACTCCCACAATTCTGACAAAAAAAAGTTGTTTTTACTTTAGCCATGTTTCTGTTTCAATTTCCTTCCAAATAACTATACCAATTAGAGGTATTACATTTGAAACCGCTAAATTAAAACAATTTTAGTTGATGTCTTTAAACCAAGTAATAATAGCTAAAACTTTAAGTGTTGCCAGTTTTGAAGGTATATTAGAAAACAATAATTGCTTTGTTTTTAAATATAAATCTTCAAAAAAGTAGTCCGTTGAGAATTTGTATTTTTTATTTTTCTTCATTGTCGTCCTCTTCTTCTGATTCTTCTAAATCTTCATCATCAACTTCTACTAAAGCGACGGTCAGTTCTTCAATCTTTGTAGCAATGTAATCTTTATCTATATGATTAGTTTCGTCTAACTCTAACGCAGATTCGTAAAGTTTCTTTGCCTTTTTTGTTTTTCCTAAACGTTCTGCAGATTGCGCTAAATAATAGGTGCCAAGTAAACTTTTTGGATGAATTTTATTAGCTAACTTTCCTAACTTATAAAGTGATTCTAAGTCTTCTCTTTGTTCTGCCACCTTGGCTACTTTTTCAATTTCTTCTTCACTAATCTCTTGTGTAATTCCAAATAACTTCTCAATTCTATCATATCGATCTGTAAGATACTTGTCTAAAGTATCTTCATATGGTAATACTTTTTCTTCAAGTTCTTTTTCACGTAATGGATTGTAGATATCAAAAATCTTATCAAAAGATCTTGAAATTGCACTTGTAACTAAAGTGTAATGCGTTTCATTTTCGAAATCATCAAAATAATAAGTGAGATTTTTATTGTCTACAGTTTCAATAAGGCTGTGCGTAGAAAGAATATTATCTCGTATTTCAGGAATGTCTTTTTCTGAAGTAGCTAAATAATAGAAGATATCGTCTTTAAAAAGTTTTAAACGCTCGTCCACAAAATTTCTTAACGAACCTACAAAATCAGGACTGATACATACAAAAGCCTGAAATGCTAAATCTTCCTTAAAAATATAAGAATTGATAAAATTACCCATACGATCATGGCCAACAGCGACTCTAAATTTACTCGTATTGTATTCATCGTCTATATAAGGTAGGAGTTCTTCTGCAACAAACTCGTGAAATCGAAGACCAGATTCTGTTGGTAGACCTGTAGTAGGATCGAAATAACCATCATAAAAACGACTTTCACCTTGCACTATTCCAACGACAATACTGCTTGGCATATCATCAAAATAAGTTTGATAATCTACTTGACCTGCGACAGGCTCAAATAAATAATCGCCATCAAATACAATAATTACTGGATGTTTTACATTAGAATCACCATCATAGTCCTTGGGTAACTTGATTTTTAGTTTACGATCGGCATTGAGACGCGACGACGTTATTTCCTTATAAATAACTTGTGCAAATGAGGACGTAACGATTAGGTAAGCAAAAACTAATAGTATAGCTTTTCTCATAATTAAGTAGGTTTAAGTTTGGGATATCAAACATACTCAATTATCGCCGTATTGTCAATTTTTTTCGATGAAATGCACTTAATTGTTTAATGCATCTTCTGCATCATACATTTTTTCGAGCATAATTTCCTTATCTATAAACTGAGAAGGTCTTAAAAGTAGGCCTGATTTGTATTGCAATAACGCTTTTTTGTAGTTACCCTCATTTTCGTAATGAAGACCCATGTAGTATGCTCCCATCATGGAATTCGGGAATGTTTTCTTAACGAGCTTGGCGAGTTTTTCTAAAGATTCACGGTCGTCTTTTTTATTACTAGCTGCTGCAATGGCTCTAATATCATTTTCAATTAGTTCTTTTTCAAAACCATAAAAATATTCAATGTCTTCATATTTTTTAGATAAATAATCAAATGGAGAGCCTTCAAACGTGAGTAATTTCTCTTTGTATTCCTTAGCATTAATAGGCTTAAAAAGTGCAAAAATTTCACTCAAGGCTTTCGGAATCCCTCGACCTACTAAAGCGTAATGGTTAGCATCATCAAAATCATCAAACTTATAAAACAACTTTTCATTGGTTATGGTTGAAATAAGCGAATGAGTTTCTAAAGTAGATGCGCGCAAAGCTTTTATATCTCCATCCGCAGTAGCCATATAATAAAATGTTTCTTGTGTTAAGATAGACAAGCGTTGTTTTAATCGGTCTGTCATTTCTGGAGCAAACTCTGGGCTAAAAGCGACATACGATCTAAATAGAGGTTCATCTTTAAACATATAGTAATTAATAAAATTAGCACTTAAATCGTGACCAAAAATTATTCTGAAATTAGACGCTTTAAAATTATCCTCTATATAAGGTAACAGCTCGGCAGCAATAAATTCGTAAAAGTTAGCACCAGAACCTGAAGGAAAATAATTTTCTTCATCGTAGTATAAATCATCTACTCTGGTCTCTGCCTGATTAATACCTACAACAATACAATCTGGAATATCTTCCCAATACGATTGATAATCAATATTGCCAGCAACAGGTTCAAACAAATAATCACCATCTAAGACAAGGATTAAAGGATAGGTGCGTTTTTCATCTGGGTTGTAATTTCGTGGTAATTGTATTTTTAATTCGCGCTCTGTACCAAGCTTTTCAGAATTAATAGTTTTATAAATGGCTTGTGCCTGCAAATTGAACACAATAGCAAATGCGAATAGAATAGTGTAAAAATTCTTCATATTAAATCATATAAAAAGTTAAAGCAAGGTATAAAATAATCTATTTATTTTGATGCTTTCTATTATAGATTGGCAAATATAATAAGGACAAACCGCCAATTACTATGATAACTAAAGTTTGAGTTGACCACATAATCCAGCCAAAAGCTCTACTTGGATCTTCTGCCATATCAAATAACAAAAATGCAACCACAATGGCTTCAGGAAAAGAACCAATACCTCCATTAGTTGCGGCAATACTGAAACTTGCAAGTATAAATCCTATAAGTACAGCTGCAAATGATATGTTTTGTAATTCTGGTAAAGCAAAAGTAGTTACATAAAACATGAGCACATACATCACCCAAATAAATAATGTGTGACCTATAAAAGCCCATTTGTTTTTCATTTTAAAAATACTGAGTACCCCTTCTAATAGTCCAGTAATAAATGTATTCACTTTTAAAGCTAATTTAGAGGTGCTTTTCTTTATGAATAGAAATACAAAAAAAGCACATAACACTAGCAAAACACCACCTATGATTAGTGATATTCCATTGAATTTTTCAGAAAAAAACTTGTATATGAAGTCAAATTCTAAAAAAAACGCCAGCGCAATAATTAAAAGTAACATAATGGTATCTGCGATGCGTTCAGCAACAATAGTTCCGAATCCTTTATCGAAAGGAATATCCTCATAATTTGTGAGAATCGAAGCTCTGGCTATTTCACCTGCTCTTGGGATGGTAAAATTAATAAGATAGGCCGCATAAACAGACATAAAGCTATTGCCAAACTTTGGTTTAAAACCTAAAGGATTGGCCATATATAACCAACGATAAGCTCTTGAGGCATGACTTAACAAGCCAAGAATAACACCAAGGATGATCCAACTATAATTAGCTTCCTTAAAATACTGTACTAAAGTTGGTATGGAAATTTTAGATAAAGAATACCATACTAAGCCTACTCCTAAGAGTAAGGGTAAAACAACTTTTAGGATAGATTTTGGGCTGCCCAACTAAAACCTACTTAAGAAGATTTGTAGCTTCATCAGGAAAAACCAAACACGGCTTAAAGGTTTTAGCATCTTCAATATCCATAAATGCATACGTAATAAGAATTAACGTATCTCCAACAGATACTTTACGTGCTGCGGCTCCATTCAATGTAATTTCACCACTTTTCCTTGGTCCTGGAATACAATATGTTTCTAAGCGTTCACCATTGTCGTTATTAACAATCTGAACTTTTTCTCCTTGAATAATATTAGCGGCCTCCATTAAATCTTCATCAATAGTAATACTACCAATATAATTGAGTGCTGCACCTGTAACTTTTACACGGTGAATTTTTGATTTTACAACTTGAATTTGCATATGACAAAGATAATTAATTTAATGCGATATTATCAATAAGTCTTACATCGCCTGCATATACTGCAATAAATGCACGATATTTTCTATTTTCTTTATGGATATCGAGAGATTTTTGTTTCACAGGTTTTAGAGTTGCTACATCTGCTATTATAAAATATTCCAATTCTAACAGCGGTTGCTCTCTAAATTGTTTCGTTACCCAGTCTGACACCTCTTTTGCGCTTTTAGTACTAAATTTATCTTTAGCACTTTTCAAGGTGTTGTATATGGTAGGAGCTATTTCGCGATGCTCTGGAGATAATCTTGTATTTCTTGAGCTCATTGCCAATCCGTCTTCAGCTCTATGAATTGAACAACCAACGATTTTTACGGGTAAATGATGCAATTCCACCAACTTTTTTATAATTTGTAGTTGCTGAAAATCTTTTTCTCCAAAATATGCCGCATCTGGTGTTACAATTTCAAACAAACGCTTTATAATTGTGCCAACTCCATCAAAATGACCATGCCTAAATGCGCCTTCCATTTCAAACTCTAAACCATCAAAAGTAAACACCTCAGATTCAATAGTATTGCCATAAATATCTTTATCAGAAGGTGCGTAAACGATTATCTTATCCTTACTTACTGTTTTTAACAACTCAATGTCTGCCTCTAGCGTCCTTGGGTACTTAACTAAATCTTCTTCATTATCAAACTGGGTTGGGTTTACAAAGACACTCACCACCACAATATCATTTTCACGTAACCCTTTTGTTACCAATGTTAAATGACCAAAATGCAAAGCTCCCATCGTTGGCACAAAGCCAATAGTGCTTCCCTGAGCCTTTAAAACCTTAACATGAGTCGATAAGTCCTTTTTATTCTTAAATTTTTCCAATGCAGTAACAAAAGTTTAACGCATGCAAACATAATATAATACTGGCAATCTGCACAAATTTTTGTAATTTTGCATGTTTTTTACTATTAATTTCGAAAGCAGTGGATTTATGAAACGAGCAGGTTCAAAGTTATATCGCCTTAGGAAATGATTAATTACGAATAGGACCGATAGTCATCGGAATCATCATAAAGAAACAATAAAAATAAACTCATGAAAGATAAACGAATATTATATGTGTCCTCGGAAGTAGTTCCCTATTTACCAGAAACTGAGATTTCTTCAATGTCATTTGAAGCTCCAAGAATGGTTAATAAACAAGGAGGTCAGATAAGAATATTTATGCCACGCTTTGGAAATATTAATGAAAGAAGACATCAACTGCATGAAGTTATTAGACTTTCTGGTATTAATTTAGTGATTAATGACCTAGATATGCCTCTTATAATTAAGGTAGCATCGATCCCAAAAGAGCGTATTCAGGTTTACTTTATAGATAATGAAGATTATTTTAAAAGAAAAGCAACACTTACTGACGAAAACGGTCAATTATTTTCGGATAATGATGAGCGTGCTATTTTCTTTGCCAAAGGTGTTATTGAAACTGTAAAAAAATTAAATTGGGCTCCAGATATTATTCACGTTAATGGCTGGTTAGCTTCTTTATTACCATTATACCTAAAAGAGTTCTACAAAACGGAACCTTTATTTACTGAAAGCAAAATAGTGACTTCTGTATACAATCAAACCTTTGAAGGAACGTTAGACAAAGGTATGCTCGCTAAAATAAACTTTGATGGTTTAGACGCGGAAGCAACAAAATCTTTAAAAGAGCCAAACTATATTAATTTGATGAAGGTTGCTATTGATAATTCTGACGCCATCATTAGAGGCTCTAAAGATTTACCTGAAGAATTAGACACTTACATTGATGCCTTAGAAAAGCCTGTATTAGACTATTATTCTATTGAAGAATTTGCGGATCCTTACACGGATTTTTATACCAATACTGTATTAAACGGTTAATATTACCTATGAAAAAAAATAAATTTACCTTGCAGATTTCATCAATCTGTTTCATCGTTTTATCTCTAATTGCATGCGATACTGATTTTGCTACTTTAGAATCTGATGTGATCACCAACGATGTTGCTACTAATTTTGATATTATTCGTGAAGCATACGATATTAACACCTTCACAAGAAACTTTGGACCCGTGCAAACCAATGAAGCTGGACTAACAACTTTAGGTATTTATGACGATGTGTATGGAAGAACCACCTCTAGTTTTGTAACACAACTTTCATTAAGTTCTTTTGATCCAGAATTTGGTGATAACGTCATAGTAGATTCAGTAGTCGTTACGCTACCATTCTTTAGTGTAGCTACTGGTGTTGACGATGATGAAAACACGCTTTATGAAATCGACTCAATTTTGCCTAAAAGGGATATCAACCCTTCTATTAGGTTAAGAATTTTTGAAAATAATTTTTTCATTCGAGATTTTGACCCAAGTGCAAGTTTTGATGAAAGTCAAGCCTATTTTTCAAATAAAACAGCCTCTCCTGGCGAGATGCTAGATAATGCTTTGGAAGGAGAAGAACTTGTTTTTATTCCTGATTTTCAAACCTCTTATTCAATAACATCGACTAATAATATTATAGACATTAATAATAAAGGTTATGTTTTAGAAGCAGACGATACAGAAGATGATGATGACACCGAGCCACAAATTATCGCAAGGCAATCCCCCGGTATAAGAGTTAAGTTAGATCCAACCTTTTGGAAAAATAAAATTATAGACATGGAGGGTGATCCTGTTCTCAGTAATCAAAATAATTTCTCCGACTACTTTAGAGGCCTTTATTTTAGCGCTGAAGCGGTTGGTGTCGACGGAAGTTTTATTGTATTGAACATTGGTGCCCAAAGCTCTGCCAATGTTACTATATATTATACCAGAACTGTACCTGCGGAAGTAGCTGGAGATCCAGATGTACCTGAAAATGATACTTATGTCTTAAATTTTAGCCCAAATAAAATCAACTTTTTTGATAATACCTTCCCACAAACCATTGACGATCGTATCGCAGCAACTGGTGATACACGTCTATACCTCAAAGGTGGCGAAGGTGCTATTGCTGGAATACAACTCTTTAATGGGGATGATATTGATAATGCTCCAGAAATGAATTCTTTTGAAGCGTTTAAAAATGAATTTGTAGAAACTGATGAAGAAGGAAATTTTGTCCGTTCGAAGCGTTTAGTCAATGAAGCCAACCTTGTTTTTTATGTTGACAGTGATGAATTAAACCCAGACAACGAACCTAATCGCCTATATTTGTTTGAAATAGAGAATAACAGTTATTTGGTCGATTATATTGTAGATCAACCCAATACTAGTTTACCTTCGTTGTCTAAACTTAATCATCTTGGTCCATTACAACGCGAAGAAACTAGTGGTAAAGGCATTAAATACAAAATGAGAATCACGGAACATATCAATGATTTACTGTTACGAGATTCAACAAATGTTGAGCTTGGTTTAGCGGTGTCTTTAAATGTGAATTTAGAAGAACCAGCTTTATCAGGTTTAAGTCAAAGACGTGTACAAAATTCTGATGATCTCACCATTCCTGTAAGTTCAACATTAACACCAAGAGGGACGATATTGCATAGTAGCACCAGTGAAGATGACACGAAACGTGTGAAATTAGAAATTTATTACACAGAACCAAATTAATTAAAACACAAACCTATGTGTGGAATTGTTGGCTATATTGGCCATAGAGAAGCTTATTCTATTGTTATTAAAGGACTTCAACGATTAGAATATCGTGGTTACGATAGTGCAGGTATAGCATTATACGATGGTAATGCGATTAAACTGTCTAAAACCAAAGGAAAGGTCTCAGATCTTAAAAGTAAAATGGAAAGCGAAACGTCTATCGACGGAACGTTAGGTATCGGCCACACACGTTGGGCAACTCACGGAGTACCGAATGATGTCAATTCTCATCCACACTATTCTAATTCTGGAGATTTGGTAATTATCCATAACGGAATTATAGAAAATTACGATTCCTTAAAAAAAGAATTAATTAAGCGTGGTTATACCTTTAAATCAGATACAGATACTGAGGTTTTAGTCAATCTTATTGAAGATGTAAAGAAAAACGAAAACATTAAACTTGGTAAAGCCGTACAAATTGCTTTAAATCAAGTTATAGGAGCTTATGCTATTGCTGTTTTCGATAAAAACAAACCCAACGAAATTGTTGTAGCTAAACTTGGTAGCCCTTTAGCAATAGGTATTGGAGACGATGAGTTTTTTATTGCTAGTGATGCTTCACCTTTTATAGAATATACCAAAAATGCCATTTATCTTGAAGATGAAGAAATGGCCATAATCAGAAGAGGTAAAAAAATTAAAGTTAGAAGGATTAAAAACGATGCCTTAGTAGATCCTTATGTTCAAGAACTACAACTCAATTTAGAGCAAATTGAAAAAGGAGGTTACGAGCATTTTATGCTTAAAGAAATCTATGAACAGCCAAGTGCCATCTTAGATACGTTTAGAGGACGCTTATTGAGTAATGAAGCTATTATAAAAATGGCTGGTGTTGAGGATAATATGAAAAAATTCTTAGCTGCCGACCGTATTATCATTGTAGCTTGTGGTACCTCATGGCATGCTGGTTTAGTGGCAGAATATATTTTTGAAGATTTAGCTCGAATTCCTGTTGAAGTAGAATACGCTTCAGAATTTAGATATAGAAATCCTGTAATTACAGAAAAAGATGTGGTTATTGCCATTTCACAATCTGGTGAAACTGCGGATACTTTAGCAGCCATAAAACTGGCGAAATCTAAAGGAGCTTTTGTTTTTGGAGTCTGTAACGTCGTAGGATCAACCATTGCTAGAGAAACACATGCAGGTGCTTACACACACGCTGGTCCAGAAATTGGTGTTGCTTCCACAAAAGCCTTCACTACACAAATTACGTTATTAACTCTAATGGCTTTGCGTTTAGCGAGAGCTAAAGGTACCATGTCTAGCTCAGATTTTAGACATCATCTTATTGAGTTAGAAATGATACCTGCTAAAGTTGAAGAGGCTTTAACTTCTGACGCTTACGTAAAAACAATAGCTGACATCTATAAAGATTCTAAAAATTTCTTGTACTTAGGTCGAGGCTTTAATTTTCCAGTAGCCTTAGAAGGTGCACTTAAATTAAAAGAAATCTCTTATATCCATGCCGAAGGTTATCCTGCTGCAGAAATGAAACACGGTCCTATTGCTCTAATTGATGAGCAGATGCCAGTTGTGGTTATAGCAACTAAAAAAGGGCACTACGAAAAAGTAGTTAGTAACATTCAAGAAATTAAATCTAGAAAAGGTAAAATAATAGGTATTGTTACAAAAGGAGATACCAGCGTAAAGGAATTGGCCGATCATGTTATTGAAGTGCCAGAAACTTTAGAATGTTTAACTCCACTATTAACAACCATACCATTACAACTATTATCTTATCATATTGCTGTGATGTTAGAAAAAAATGTAGATCAACCTAGAAATCTGGCAAAATCTGTAACTGTTGAATAAATAGTTAGGGTTATAAAAATCATACTTTTAAGGCTTAAAAATTGTGAGATTCACAATTTTTAAGCCTTTCTTTTTTCAAAAAAATAACCACCATGTGTAATTTTGTGAGAAAAACTTACCTCAATTTCATATATTTATTTAAATTGCTTAACAAATAATTAACTAATTCTCTAAAATGAAGACAATCTTAAAGCTTTTTACATTGCTTTTTTGTGTGGCATCCTTTTCTCAATCCATAATAAAAGGTAAAATCACAGACAATACTGGGCTTCCCTTACCTGGTGCTAATATCGTCGTCCTTGGTACTACTACTGGTACTGTATCTGACTTCGATGGTAATTATTCTCTAACTATTGATCAAGAACCTCCTTTTTCAATTCAAGTCAGTTATACAGGGTTTGAACCTCAAATTATTGAAATCACGGCTAAAAATCAAACATTAGATGTGACAATGAAAGAAGGTAATGAGCTAGATGAAGTTGTTATCTCAGCTTCACGAACTCCAGAACGTATTTTTGAATCACCTGTAACGGTAGAACGATTTGGACTTAAAGAAATTAAAAACACAGCTTCTGTTGATTTTTATGACGGTCTAGAAAACTTAAAAGGTGTAGATATTAACACCAACAGTTTAACCTTCAAATCTATTAACACCAGAGGTTTTGCATCTTTTGCAAACACGCGTTTTATGCAACTCGTAGATGGCATGGATAACTCTGCACCAGCACTTAACTTTCCACTAGGAAATTTATTAGGTATGACGGAAACTGATGTCAATAGCGTAGAATTATTACCTGGTGCATCTTCTGCTTTATATGGAGCCAATGCTTTTAACGGTATTTTATTTATGCGAAGTAAAAGCCCTTTTGATAATCAAGGTATAAGTGGTTACATTAAAAGAGGTATTACATCTCAAGAAGCTGCTGGAGACAATGAATATACAGATTTAGGTATACGCATGGCTTATAAGTTTAGCGAAAAATTTGCGGCAAAAGTAAACTTTGGGTACCTAAAAGGAACTGATTGGTTTGCAACAAATGAAGACGATAGATTTAACAGAGGTCTATCGCGAGCAGATATCGATTATGATGGTGTTAACGTATATGGTGATGAAGTATTTACAAATATCAACGGTGTAGCACAAATTTTGGTAGATCGAGGCATTATTCCTAGCGGAGCAGAAAATTTAATTCCATCTGTTGATGTCAGTAGAACAGGTTATAACGAACGTGATCTTACAAACTACAACGCAGAAAGTATTAAAGCAGACTGGGGCTTATATTTCCGTCCTTGGGAAAATGATTTCGAAATTCAATATGTCGGAAAAGTAGGTTCTGGTAACACTATATATCAAGGAGCTAACCGATATAACATTAGAAATTTCTTTTTACAACAACACAAACTTGAAATAAAAAACGACAACTTTTTTGTAAGAGGTTATGTTACAGAAGATAAAGCTGGTGATTCTTATGATATGGTGTTTACAGGTATCAACATCAACCGTGCTTGGAAAGATGATCAAACTTGGTTTGGACAATATGTTGGTGCTTACTTACAACAAACTCTCGGTGGGGCAACAAGCGATGCTGCGCATCTAGCGGCAAGACAAGTTGCTGATACAGGACGTTTATTACCAGGTACGCCAGAATTTCAAAACACATTTAATAGTATTATCAACGATGCAGACTTAAGCACAGGATCTCGTTTTCAGGATAATTCAAAAATTTATCATGCCGATGCTAATTACAACTTAAGTCACTTAGTAAGTTTTGCTGACATACAAGTTGGTGGTTCTTTTAGAACGTATAGCCTTAATTCTTTCGGAACAATTTATACAGATGTTGATGGGCCAATTAACTATTCAGAAGCAGGTGTATATACGCAAATTCAAAAGAACGTAACATTATCTGATAATGTTGAAATGAAATTAACAGGATCTTTGCGTTATGATAAGTCAGAATTATTTGATGGTTTCTTCTCACCAAGATTATCAGCAGGTTTTACGGTTAATGAAGACCATAACTTTAGAGCGTCTTTTCAAACTGGTTTTAGAAACCCAACCACACAAGATTTATACATTGGTTTAGATGTTGGACGTGCTATATTAATTGGTGGTGCATCAGATAACCCAGAAAGAGATTTAAGAACCTATAATGTTGGTGATGGTGATTTAAGTGCTTTCGCAGCAGCTAATATTTTTGGAGGACAACAGTCTATTACAAGAAACTCTAGCGGAGCATACAACAATTCATTCTTTGCAAGTTCTGTAGTAGATGGCTTTGCCGTTACAGGAAACCCAGCCGATTTACAAGTTGCCAATTCTAACTTAGCAGAACCAGAACAAGTCACTTCATTTGAAGTTGGTTACCGTGGTAAGTTTGAAAATATCATTGTAGATGCTTCTGCTTATTATAATGATTATACCAATTTCTTAGCTAACGAAACAGTAATCAATCCATTTTATGGTGATGTACAGTTAACAGAAACACTTCCAAACGGAACACCTTTAGCCGTGGCTGCAATTGCTAATGGAGATTTTCAAGCGTTTCAAACCTATACTAATTCTGACGCAGATGTCAGTTCTTATGGAGCTGCTGTACAAGTCTCAACTAAAGTATTTAACGGTTTTGATTTAAGTGCTAACTATACTTACGCATATTTAGATTTTGATGTAACAGCAAATCCTGATTTCAGAACACTTTTCAACACACCAGAGCATAAGGTAAAAGTAAGTTTTGGAAAAACAGAAGTGATAAAAAACGTAGGATTTAATGTCGCTTGGAGATGGAGTGATAACTACTTCTGGGAAGCTTCTTTCGGAGACGGTGAAATACCAGCATTCCATGTATTAGATGCTCAAGTGAACTATAAAATTCCAAGTTTAAAGTCAGTATTTAAATTAGGAGCAACAAACCTGTTACAAGACGAATACTTTACAGCTTTTGGTACAGGACTTATTGGTACGCAATATTACCTATCGTGGACAATCAACAATTTGTAATAAACTCAATTTAAAATAAAGATGAAAACATATAAATATATATTATTGTCAGCACTAGCCTTTAGTTTTATGGCTTGTGAAAACGACACGCTCGAAGATTTAAGAGATAAAATTAATACAACGCCAGATCCCTTACCAGAATTAACAGCTGGTTCTGCTGACTTCTCAAATTTTGTTGCTGTTGGAGCTTCATTTACAGCAGGTTTCACAGATAATGCACTATTTATTGCTAGTCAAGAAAACTCATTTCCTAACATTATAGCAAATCAATTTGCTAATATTGGTGGAGGAACATTTACACAACCGCTAATGAGTGATAATTTCGGTGGACTAGCGGCAGGAGGAAACAGAATTACACAACCAAGATTAGTATTTGGTGGTTCTGGACCAGTGCCACTAGAGACCTTGATTGGACCTGTTACTGTAGGAACAGATATCGTTCTTAATAATCCTACAGGACCATTTAATAATTTAGGGATACCAGGTGCTAAAAGTTTTCACTTGGTAGCACCAGGTTATGGTAACTTATCAAATTTCCCAGCTGCAGCCAATCCGTATGCCGTTCGTGTAACTGGCAATGCTCCTAATGCTTCAATTGTTGAGTTAGCTGTAGCACAAAGTCCAACATTTTTCACACTTTCTGAATTTGGAGGTAACGATGTTTTAGGATATGCTACAACTGGTGGCGACGGTTCTAATCCAATTACGCCAACAGCTACTTTTGATGCTGCGCTTAATGCAACTGTCGGTGCTTTAGCCGCTACTGGTGCTAAAGGTGCTATTGGTAATTTACCAAATATTACAAGTTTGTCGTTTTTCACAACTGTACCTCATAATGCCATAAGTCCAGCCGCATTAGGTGCGCAATTAGCCGTGCTAAATGCGCAATTATATGGTCCGTTAGATAATATTTTTACAGCATTTGGCGAACCAGACAGGATTAATTTATTATCTGCAACAGCTGCAAATCCAGTATTAATAAACGATGAAAATGCAGCAGATAGATCAGCTCAAATCACTGGAGCATTAACACCAGTATTAGGTGCTCCAACAGCAACAGCTTTTGGTGCCATTTTTGGAAAAGCGCGCCAAGCCACAGCCGATGATCTTATACTTTTAACAGCAGCGAGCGCTATAGGAAGTGCCGTTACAGGTCCTCCTGCTCCAGTTAATATAAATGGAGTCAGCTTTCCTTTACCAGATAATTTTGTATTAACACCAGAGGAACAAATGGAAATTGCTACAGCTACTGAGGCATATAATGCAAGTTTATCTAGTGCGGCCAGTACCAACAACTTAGCTTTAGTAGATTTAAACTCTATTTTAGTAGAAGCTTCGTCAACAGGTATTACTTTTGATGACTATGTATTAAATACTGATTTGGTATTTGGTGGCCTAATAAGCTTAGACGGAGTACATCCAACAGCAAGAGGTTATGCCTTAATGGCAAGTAGTTTCTTAAAAGCAATTGATGCTACTTATGGTAGTAATTTTGAAGCTTCAGGAAATTTACCTAAAGCAGGAGACTACCCAACTAATTTTTCTCCAACACTACAATAATTATAGATTTCAAATTATTATAAAAACACGCTCTTTTAGGGCGTGTTTTTTTATTCAAAAAAGGCTGTTATTTTTTAAATAAAACTATATCTTTGCAGCGCGAAAAACGTACGTGCTTAACTTGATTGGGTAAGCTGTTTTTCACATTTAAACTATTGCAAAACAAAAACATAAGAGTAATGTCAAAAGTTACAGGTAAAGTTGCACAGATCGTAGGCCCAGTTATTGATGTAGAATTCGCTGCTGGCTCAGAGCTTCCAAAAATTTATGATTCGTTAGAAATTAACAATCAAGATGGTTCAAAATTAGTATTAGAAGTACAATCTCACATTGGTGAAGACACAGTACGTACTATTGCTATGGATTCTTCTGATGGTTTAAGTAGAGGAACAGAAGTTCATGCTACTGGTGCACCGATTCAAATGCCAATAGGAGAAGATGTTTACGGACGTCTTTTTAATGTTATTGGTGATGCTATCGATGGATTAGGGGATTTACCTAAAGCTGGTGATGCTGGTTTACCAATTCACAGACAAGCTCCAAAATTCGAAGATTTATCAACATCTACGGAAGTTTTATTTACAGGTATCAAAGTTATCGATTTAATTGAGCCTTATGCAAAGGGTGGTAAAATTGGTTTATTTGGTGGTGCTGGTGTAGGTAAAACAGTATTAATCCAAGAGTTGATTAACAATATTGCAAAAGGACACGGTGGACTTTCTGTATTTGCAGGTGTAGGTGAAAGAACTCGTGAAGGAAACGATTTACTTCGTGAAATGTTAGAGTCTGGAATTATTAAATATGGTGATGACTTTATGCATTCTATGGAAGAAGGAGGATGGGATCTTCAAAAGGTAGATAAATCTATCATGAAAGATTCTAAAGCAACTTTCGTATTCGGACAAATGAATGAGCCTCCTGGAGCTCGTGCTCGTGTGGCACTTTCAGGATTAACGATAGCAGAATATTTTAGAGATGGTGCTGGTGAAGGCCAAGGAAAAGATGTACTTTTCTTTGTAGATAATATTTTCCGTTTTACACAAGCTGGTTCTGAAGTATCTGCATTATTAGGTCGTATGCCATCTGCGGTAGGTTACCAACCGACATTAGCAACTGAAATGGGTGCGATGCAAGAACGTATTACATCAACAAAAAGAGGTTCTATTACATCTGTACAAGCAGTATATGTACCTGCGGATGATTTAACGGATCCTGCACCAGCAACAACGTTTGCTCACTTAGATGCAACGACGGTATTATCTCGTAAGATTGCTGAGCTAGGTATTTACCCAGCGGTAGATCCATTAGATTCCACATCACGTATTCTTACTGCTGAAATTTTAGGTGATGAGCATTATGCTTGTGCACAACGCGTAAAAGAATTATTACAACGTTATAAAGAATTACAAGATATTATTGCCATCCTTGGTATGGAAGAATTATCTGAAGAGGATAAAATGGCAGTAGGTCGTGCAAGACGTGTACAACGTTTCTTATCTCAACCTTTCCATGTTGCTGAGCAATTTACAGGACTTAAAGGTGTTTTAGTAGATATTAAAGAAACGATTAAAGGATTTAATATGATTATGGATGGTGAATTAGATCACTTACCAGAAGCAGCATTTAACCTTAAAGGTTCTATTGAAGAAGCTATTGAAGCAGGAGAGAAAATGTTAGCTGAAGCGTAAGTCAAAGCAAGTGCTGAATTTATTTCAGCATCTCATAAATTGAACCTCGAATAAACATTAAAAAGACCCTGAAACATATTCAGGGTAGTTAAACAAGTTTAACTATGTATTTAGAAATTGTATCACCAGAAGCCACATTATTTAGCGGAGAAGTTAATGCTGTAGCAGTTCCTGGAGTTAATGGTGAATTTGAAATGTTAACCAATCACGCACCTATAGTGTCTATCTTAAAGAAAGGCCATGTAAAAGTTGCTGGTAATATTCAATTAGACGAAGCTGTTGAAGATAAATTTACGAAATCGGATAAGGGAGTTTGGTTAGCTATTAATTCTGGAACATTAGAAATGAAAGATAATAAGCTGATTATTTTAGCTGATTAATTTATTTTCAATATTATATATAAAGCGCGAAACTATTAAGTTTCGCGTTTTTTTATTACATCCGTTTTATAGCCTCAAGTTCTACTTTAAGTTCTTGAAACATCATCATAATACTACTTAATTTCAATTCCTTTTCGTCATACTCTTGCGTATTGATGCAACAGGTAAACTCCCAAAGTTCTAAGATATTTTCTTTAGAAACTAAATAGGGTTGATAGGATTTATTATCTGAACTCAAAAGCAAGTCTGCATTATCAATATCAGTTGTATAAACACGTTTATAAACCAAACCATCATTTTTAGTTAAGACGATATACGTTCTTCCATTCTTAACATCACTAATATCCTCTAAAAATTTTGCAACTACAAAAGCACCATCTTTTACAGGTAACATAGAATCACCTTTTATAGGAAACGCTCTGTGTGTGCCTGTTGGTAAAAAGGGCAATTTAATTTTCTGAAGTTGTTCTATGTATTCTGGATCGTCATAACCAGACAAATAACCAGCCGAAGCTTTTGCAGGTATAATTTCAATTAAATCTTCATTGTTTTCATTAACCGTTACCGGAAACAAAACCCGCTTATTCCCTACTTCTATAAATGAGGTGTCTTTTGCTTTGCGTAAATCATTCTTCACCAAGATATCAATAGGAATATCAAAATAATTAGACACATCGATTAATCGATCTATTGGTGGCTCAGAACGGCCTTCTTCGTAAGAACCCACCATGGAACGACTCCAACTTAATTCGTCTGCAAAACGCTCTTGAGACATTTTTTTAAGCGTTCTTAAATGTTTAATATTAGCTTGTATAGGTTTCATGTATTTATATCTATTCTTTTTTTATAGGACACATGGTATATCCATATAATCATTGTCCTTAGGTATTAGCCTTCTCGTTATGGATGTTTCATTGAAATTTAAGTTTTAACATTATTTACTACAAATGTAAGCAATAAAAACTACATATAGTAGCTAATTTTACAAACCAATTATTAGTTATGTATTTAAATTGTCACACTTATTACAGTCTACGCTATGGCACTATAAAGCCCGAGCAATTGCTCGCTATTGCTTCAGAAAATGGTGTGCAAACATTAGCATTAACAGACATTAATACCACCTCAGCATGTTTAGATATTGTTCGACTTTCAGAAAAATATAAAGTAAAACCTGTACTTGGTGTCGATTTTAGAAACAGTGCACAACAGCAATTTATTCTCATTGCAAAAAACAACAAGGGCTTTAAAAACATTAATGATTACCTATCTAAATTTCTTCATAATCACGATTTAAAAATACCTGAACAACCAGATGAAATTTTAGAAGATTGCTTCGTGATTTATCCCTACAAAAAAGGGCAGCATTTCGAATTAAAGTCGAATGAATTTTTAGGTATTGCTCCAAAAGATCTTAACCATTTAAAATTTTCGAAATGGAATCAATTCAAAGAAAAACTCGTGGTTTTAAAAACAGTATCCTTTCAAAATAAAAAAGGATTTAACACACATCGTTTACTTAGAGCTATTGATAATAATACCTTATTAAGTAAACTTTCGAAATCTGAAGAAGGCTGCGAAAATGATATGATGTTGCCCTACAACCAAATTTGTGAAGCTTATGAAGAATTCCCACACCTCATCAGTAATACAGAACAACTTTTAGACGACTGCTCCATTCATTTTGATTTTAATAGTGAAACCTCTAAAAACTTACAATGCCTAACGGAAAATAAAACTTCGGATTATCAGTTGCTAGAAAAACTAACCTACGATGGTATTGCTTATCGCTACGGAGAGGATATTCCACAAAAAGTCTACGACAGAATTAAAAAAGAACTCGGACTGATTAAAGAAAAAAACTTTGTATCCTACTTTTTAATCAACTGGAAAATTTTAGAATACGCACGTAGCAAAGACTATTATTACGTTGGTCGTGGTAGTGGAGCCAATAGTATTATCGCTTATTTACTCAGAATTACAGATGTAGATCCTATTGAACTCGATTTGTATTTTGAACGCTTCATAAATCTATTTCGTCAAAATCCACCTGATTTTGATATTGATTTTTCTTGGCGCGATAGAGATGATATTACCAATTACATTTTCAAAACCTTTAAGCATACAGCCTTAATAACGGTCTATAATACGTTTAAATTTAAAGCTTCGGTACGCGAATTAGGCAAAGTATTTGGACTGCCAAAGTCGGAAATGGATCGATTAACCAGAGGAAAATATCACATCAACCAACTCGATAAATTATCGCAACTCGTCATTAAATATGCAGCATATATTCAAGGGTTTCCAAATTATTTAGGGATTCATGCAGGTGGTATTTTAATTTCAGAAAAGCCAATTCATAATTATTGTGCCACATTTATGCCTCCAAAAGGTTTTGCTACCACGCAGTTTGATATGGTCGTTGCCGAAGATATTGGGCTTTATAAATTCGATATTCTAAGTCAACGTGGCTTAGGTAAAATTAAAGAAGCTGTAGAAATTATTGATGCTAATTACACAGAACAATCACCAATTGATATCCATGATATTAAGCGCTTTAAACAAGATGAACGTATAAAAGACTTATTGCGAAACGCTAAAGCTATTGGCTGCTTTTATGTGGAATCTCCTGCCATGCGAATGTTGCTAAAAAAGCTTCAAGTCGATGATTATTTAGGCTTGGTAGCTGCAAGTTCTATTATTAGACCTGGTGTTTCTAATAGTGGTATGATGCGCGAATATATTTTACGCCATCGCCATCCTGAAAAACGAAAAGAAGCACATCCTGTATTGCAACGTGTAATGCCCGAAACTTACGGAATTATGGTCTACCAAGAAGATGTGATTAAAGTGGCACATATTTTTGGTGGTTTGGATTTAGGTGAATCTGATATGTTGCGTCGTGGCATGTCTGGTAAATTTAGATCGCGAGAGGAATTTTTAAAAGTGAAACAAAAGTTTTTTGATAATTGCGAAAAACGAAGCGAAATTTACGAAGTCGTTGCCGATGTTTGGCGACAGATTGAAAGTTTTGCTGGCTATGCTTTTGCCAAAGGCCATTCTGCGTCTTATGCCGTAGAAAGCTATCAAAGTCTATTTTTAAAAGCCTATTATCCATTGGAATATATGGTCGCCACTATTAATAATTTTGGTGGTTTTTATAGTACCGAACTTTATGTACACGAAGCAAGAATGCATAATGGAAAAATTGAAGCACCATGCATTAATCAATCCTCTATACAGACCATTATAAAAGGAAAAACGATTATTCTAGGGTTCCTATTTTTACAATCTTTTGAATCTAAAACGATAGAACGTATTCTCAAAGAACGAAATAACGTTGGTACATTTAAATCGCTTGATGATTTTATAGAACGTGTGCCTATTTCTATTGAACAAATTTCAATTTTAATTAAAATAAACGCTTTTAGATTTACTGAAGTTAATAAGCGTGAATTGCTTTGGGAAGCACACTTAAAAATCAGTAAAACCGTAATTCAAGAGAGCGTTATCAACCTATTTAAAACCGAACGGATTAGTTACAACACACCAGAATTACCAAGTACCGCTTTAGAAAACGCATTTGATGAACTCGAATTATTAGGTTTTGCTTTATGTAATCCGTTTTTACTTTTAACCACAGCAACTACAGGTAATTTACGCGCTAGACATCTCGAAAAATTAAAAGGCAAACTCATTATCATTGAAGGTTACTTAATCACTGTGAAAAAGACAAAAACGAAACAAGAAAAACTGATGCATTTCGGAACCTTTTTAGATCGTGATGGTGATTTTTTAGATACGGTTCATTTTCCACCTATCGCTGCAAAATATCCTTTTAGAGGTAAAGGCATTTATAAAATCACTGGTAAAGTAATGGTAGAATTTAATTGTGTAAATATTGAGGTTTCAGCATTAGAACGTTTGGCTGTTGTTGAAGATCCTAGGTATTCTCTACGGACAACTCCTAATACATATGCAACTCGCAAAGTACGGACAACTCGCGAGTTGTCCCTACGCGCAACAACCTAAAATACCTACAAGGTTTTCAAAACCTTGCAGGAAACCCAAAACACAACATGAACAACAACCGCAGCATCGTACACATGGATTTAGATACATTTTTCGTGTCTTGCGAACGCTTGCTCGATAGCCGACTTAATGGCAAGCCAATTCTTATTGGCGGCACAAGCGATCGTGGTGTTGTGGCGTCTTGTAGTTATGAGGCCAGAACTTTCGGAATCCATTCTGCTATGCCAATGCGTATGGCAAAACAACTCTGTCCCGAAGCCATTGTACTTAGAGGGAATTCTGGAATTTACAGCAAATTTTCAAATGATGTTACAGACGTTATAAAAGAAAGCGTACCACTTTACGAAAAAACATCTATCGATGAATTTTATATGGACCTCACCGGAATGGATAAGTTTTTTGGCTGCCATAAACTAGCTTCAGAACTGCGCCAAAAAATTATGAGAGAAACGGGCTTACCGATTTCGTTTGGCTTGTCTATGAATAAAACCGTATCTAAAATAGCCACTGGAGAAGCCAAACCGAATAATGAAATTCGGGTTATTTATGGTGATGAGAAACCTTTTTTAGCTCCACTTTCGGTTAAAAAAATACCACAAGTTGGTAATGTCACCTACAAAGCCTTGTGCGATTTAGGTGTGAAGCGCATAAAAACCGTACAAGAAATGCCTATGGAATTGATGCATAAAGTGCTTGGTAAAAACGGTTTGGGTATTTGGAAAAAAGCCAATGGTATAGATAACTCTCCTGTAATACAATATCACGAGCGCAAATCCATTTCTACAGAGCGTACCTTTGGACAAGACACTACAGATGTGGCTAAACTTAAAGGCTTAGTCATTGCAATGGCAGAGAATTTAGCCTTTCAATTACGTCGTGGTCATAAACTCACGGCTTGTGTGACGTTTAAAATTCGATATTCCGATTTTCAAACTTATACGCAACAGCAACGGATTCCTTACAGTGCAATGGACCATGATATTATTCCTGTGGTATTGAGTTTATTTAAAAAATTATATCATCGCAGACTCTTAGTACGACTTGTTGGTGTTCGCTTTAGTCATTTGGTGGAAGGTGGTCATCAAGTCAATTTATTTGAAGACAACGAAATGCACCTCAACCTCACACAAGCTATGGACAAAATGCGCGAACGTTATGGAGACAGAGCGGTTATGAGTGCTGCTGGTATGGAAGCAAAAACCATTAGCCGTTGGAATCCTTTTAATGGAGAACCGCCTCCTTTATTGGCTAATCGGCATCAGTAAATATTTAGTTTTACCAACTTTCAAAATGTTTCCTGTCTAAAAAAATAAAAATATGAAAGAGAAATTGTATCTTTATTTTATAATAGTATCAAAATTATGAATTTAGAAGCGCGCAAATATAAGTTTATACAACAGCTATCTGAGGTCAATGAAACACTTTTAGATAAGTTAGAATATGTGCTAAAAAAAGGAACTGAAAACTCTGAAAGAATTACTATAGAACAATACAATAAAGAGCTCGATGAAGCTATCGAAGATATTGAAAAAGGTAACTTTCACACACAAAAAGAAGCACAACAAATAGCCAATACATGGTAAAAATTGTTTGGCGAAAATTGGCTTTAAAACAATTAAAAGAAGCTTACGATTATATCAAAGAAGATTCTTTAAAATCTGCTAAAAAAGTACAAAAAGATATTTTTTTAGCAACCGAAAATTTAAAACACAATTCTAAAATTCATCCCTTAGATAAGTACAGAAAGAATAATGATGGCACCATTAGAGCTTTTGAAGTCCATAGTTATCGCATAGCCTATCAAACAACAACATCCGAAATTAGAATTCTACGTATTAGACACACAAAACGAGAACCTTTAGATTATTAAAAAAAACCTTTCAGGTTTCCTTTATTCACCGTAGCTTTAGAATAAGTTAAAAACCTGAAAGATCTAAAATTAGTTAAGCAATTTCAAATACTCATAAATCTCTTTTTGCTCGTACTTTTTAGCATAAGCCATGGCTGTACGACCACTACTATTTTCAAATTTGTAATCTGCTCCAGATTTTATAAGTGCTTTTACCATATCTAAATTGCCATATTTAACGGCATACATTAAGGGTGTTTTACTAGCGCATGCTTTCTCAACGTCTGCTTTCTTGGTTATTAAAGCTTCAAAACAGTCTTTAGCACCAAACTTAATGGTTAACGCTAATAACGTATAATTGGAATTTCCAGCTTCATAACAAGAGTTCATATTATCCGCAGACAATGCTTTTGAAAACGCTTTGGCATCATCGTTTTTTAAAGCATACTTAAAATCATCTGGAACTGATTGTGCTGAACTAATTGATGTTGCAGCAAGTAAAATTGTAAATAGTAAATGTTTCATGTGTATTGCCTGGTTCAAAATTTCTTCTTGTTAAAAATAAGCCATAAGAAGTGCTACAAATAATTAAAAAAAGTAAAGCTGTCTGATAGAAAATAGCTTTAAGGCAATCTAAAACCTTACTTTTTTAGTAGTACTTTCAAATAAGCTACAAGATGCCAGAGGCATCAAACGTTTATAAAAAAGAGATGATCAATAGGAGTTGCGACTCCAGAGGAGTCGTACATAAATCAAAACTTATAAACCATATTTGCTAATAAGTGCGACTCCTATGGAGTCGTAGCCAAAAGCCTCATTTTTTTATAAACGTTAAATCCATCTAGGATTATACTTTGCATTTCAAGTTGAATTCAACCAATTGGACTCACTTCTACTCACTTCAACTCACTTCGACTTCGCTCAGCGACCAACGCTCAGCGACCAAAACTCAGTCAACAAAAAAATCTTTCAGAATAATAATGATTGCTGTTTATTCTTCTACGTATTCTAAAATATCGCTTGGTTGACAATCCAACGCTTTGCAAATCGCTTCTAAAGTTGAAAACCGCATCGCTTTTGCTTTTCCTGTTTTTAAAATAGAAAGATTTGCTGTGGTTATACCAATCAACTCTGCAAGTTCATTGCTCTTCATGCCACGTTTGGTTAACATTATATCTAAGTTGACTACTATTGGCATGGTTATATGGTTAGATCGTTTTCTTCCTGAATCAAGTTTCCTTTCCTAATAATATCCATATATAAATAAGCCAAAAAGGCAATACATAAATGAAAAATCGCTATACCTTGATCTTCTTCAAACTTAAAACTTCCATTTTTAACTATTTGATACATAGATAATCCAAAAGCAAAACCTACAGGAATAAGGTTGATTATAAAAAATATTTTTAAGCGTTCGAGGGATTTGGCATTAAACACTTCCTCCTCAATAAATACTTTGAAAAATTCTTTCAAAGCATAGAAATAAATCACGTAAAACACAATGCCAATCCACATGGCAAAAACAACTGCGAGTTTAAATATAAACCCAACATGCATATCAAGCAAGGGTAGATTTATATTAGCGTAACTATGTGTGGGTTCTTCTGTGATGTTGACATAAGGGACATTCCAACCCAATTGGTGTTCTGCAAAAGCCAATATTGAAAACACAAAAATGAACACAAAAAATACTGCAAATGCATAGAAAAACCCTTTTGCTAAAATGTATATTATTTTCTTCATAATTAAACAGTTAATCCATTTTCTTCCTCTACTTGTTTTCCTTTTTTAAAGATTTCAGCCAAAATATAAAATGCCAATCCTGCAGGAATCAAAAACGTAAATTCTCCTTTGAGTTCATTAAAAAATTTATAGCTTGAGCCATTAATTGCAGTTAAAAGAAAGCGCATAATTAACACACTTACTGTATAGCTAATAAAGATATTTCCGATTTTTTTGAAGTATTCTATATTCTTATCGCTAAAGTAATTCCCATGTTCAACTTCCTTCAAGATCGATAAGAAATAACTGAAACCATATATAAGATAGCCTCTCCAAAAGAAAAGCCCTGTACTTATGGCATAGTAACTCCATTCAATAGCATTTTGGGACGTGAACCAAGAGTCATTTTTATCTGCACTTTTTGCCCAATTCTGAAATTTTTCAAATTGGTTAAAATCAAACTCACGTAAGTCATTGAGAAGGACAGAAACGGCTCCTAGTAAAATACCGTAAGTAATAATGGTTAATATTTTGGTGTTGTCTTTCATAATTAAACAGTTAATTCATTTTCTTCTTTGGCATGTTTTGCTACTTTAAATACTTCACTCAAAATCATAAAAAACAACCCTAAACAGATTAATATAAGATAAGGGCTTAATCCAAGCTTCAATTTAAGTTCACTTTTAAAAAATAATCGAGCTAAAAAGAGCCATATCGAAGCCGTTATTCCAATTCCTGTCAGCAAATACCCTATTTTATAAAAATTGTATATCACATCTATATGAAACGGTTTTACCTTCTGGAAATAGCGCAAGGTTTTTCTGAACAAATACACGCAATAAAACGTTACAAAACCGAGCGCAATACCTACTAAAACAAATAACTGAACACCAATTATTGACGTTTCAAACAAATCGTCTTCTGCTCCTAATACCATTTTTAAAGATTCTGGTTCAATAAACATGTAAACGGTGTAGAAACATAATAGTAATGCTGCTGGAATACAGGTTAAAATCCAGATAAAATCAATCAAACTTTTTAGAATAATTAACTTTCTCATTTTTTAATAAATTATTGTTTTACGATAACAAATATATAAAAATTATTGATAAACAATAATTTTTTATTAAAAAGACAACTCATAAGATTTAGACCTAACCGTCCCGAAAGTTTTCGGGATTAAAAATCTAGTAGGTCTCACTATATTTGAAACATGACATCGGACATTATCATTTCAGAAAGCGATAGACCACTTTGGCAAATACTTATTGCTGCCTTTTTTTTCACTTTAGCAAGTGCTTTAATAATTCATAGTAATTTCAATTGGGCAACATCCAATATTTCATTAAATTCTATCACTTCAAATTTTGAAGTAGCAGCTTATCTTACCTTTATTGGCATTGTATTTTGCTTTAAAAAATCGATTCATGTTGACCTTATTAAATCTAAATTTAGACCCACTTTCGGACTCGGTCCTTTACATATTGGTCAGTGGCAAACGATTAAAAATTATCAGTACGTTTCTGTTTTTCGTCAACTGTTAAAAGGTGGTAGTTACACTTATGAAGTGAATCTTTGGTATGATAATAACAAGCATTTTGAATTATACGAAGAAGACGATTATACAGAAGCCTTTATGATGGGTTTTGAACTTTCAGAAGAATTAAACATCGATTTATTAGATGCCACATTGCCTAACGATTTTAAATGGGTAGATAAAACGGAGTGGAAGGCTAAAATGTCTCAAAAAAGAATTGAATAGCACCATTACTAGAACTGATAGCGTTCAACTTCACTCAGCTAGCAAAAAAATAAATTTATAATTCTATTTTAGACCTGCTAGGTTTTAAAAACCTGCGAGGTCTTTCTATCTTTACACCATGCAACAAACATTCGTCACTATAGCCAGATATCAGTATTCTTCTGAAGCCCAAATTGTAAAAGGCCGTTTAGAGGCAGACGGTATTGAAGTTTTTCTAAGAGATAATATCACTATAGATACAGATCCCTTAGTCAGTAATGCTATTGGTGGTGTAAAACTCAAAGTACTTGCTAAAGACGAAAAAGAAGCGCGCCATATTTTAGAATCTATACAGGTACATTCTTTAGATGATAATGGTAATCCTATTGCATGCCCAAATTGTAAACAAACTCATATTGGACTTTACTCTACCATCAACAGTTTTAAAGCTTTAGTGTCTTTTCTTATCGGTTTTATTACAGGAACCTTACCTTTTAGCACACGTTATCAATATAAATGTGAAGATTGTAATACTGAATTTCCGATTAAACATTAAGCACCTTATTATAAGCGCTTTTTAACTTTAAAATGACCGTTTCTAGTTCTTCTTCATTTAAATGCCCAAAACCAAAACGGATGGCACAGGTATTTTTATCTTGATAAAGACTCGTTTTTGGCAAGAATAAATCTACTTTTTCAGCTTCTTCTGCCAATTTTACTAAAGACAGTGTTTCACAAAATTGCAACCAAATCGCTAAGCCTCCAGAAGGTTTTTCATAGATTAAAATGCCATCGAAATACTGCTCTAAATACGCACAAAGACCATCGCGACGCTTTTTATACGTCACAATATTTTTTTTAAGCCATCTATAAATTTCACCTTCAGAAATTAACTCAGATAACATTTGTTCTTGTATTAAATCGCCTTGTTCATCTAATAAGGTTAAATAATTATTGGCTTCAGAAATTAGATTTTCTGGTGCCACCACAAAACCAGTTTGAAAACTTGGAAACAACGACTGTCCCATTTTACCCAAATAAATAACCATACCATTAGCATCTGCACTTGCCATAGGTAACATGGCTGAACCTTCAAACTGAAAATCGTAATCGTAATCATCTTCTATAATCGCAAATCCATAGATTTTTGCTAATTCTAAAAGTTGTATCCGCCTTTTCGCACTAAGCGTTTTTGTTGTTGGATAATGTCGATTGGCTGAAACATAAACGCACCTTATACTGCGTTTTATAAAATGGGTTTTTATATAATCGATATCTAAACCATCGGCATCTACGGGAATCGTTTTTATGGTGGCTCCTGCTTCTTGAAAAATCATATTTGATGCATAATGACTTAACTGCCCAACTAAAACAATATCATTTTGTTTAATTAATAGTTGCGACATAATGTAGAGACTCATCTCTGTGCTTCGCGTGCTAATTAAATTATTTGGTTTGATGTGAAATCCTCGTGTGGCATTTAAATAATTACAAAGCTGTGTTTTAAAAACAGAAGGTGTTGCACCCAATGTTTTGTTCCATTTGTGTATTAATGGTTTTCGCTTCATAGCCGCAGAATACCATCGCGAAAACTGATGCATAGGATGTAAACGCAAATCGGGTTTTCCATCATTAATCACAAATTTTGCAGATGTTTCTTGTACTGTTGAAGCCAAATGAAATGATTTCTGAAAAGGAAAACCAGCAACTTTTGGATACGTATAAGCGTGGTTGATATGTTGTGTTGCTGCTTTAATTTTTGCAGTGGTTTGTTCAGGCACTAAAACAAAAGTACCTCTATTGGCAATAATATCTACCCAACCTTGAGAAGCTAATTCCTCATAAATAGCCACAGCCGTATTGCGATGCACATGCAATAACTGACTTAAAACGCGCGTACCAGGCAACTTACTGCCTTTCTCTAAATAACCACGTTGTATGGCATTGATGATTTGTTGTGCTACTTGAATATACACAGGTTGCACCATCGTTTTATCGAATGTAATGAGCTGTTTTATGAGTATATTAACCGGACTATTCATAGTTTTAAAACTGGACTAGTTTAATCGTCCGGAAAGTTACGACTTTTGTTATGTTTTAAATAAACACATCATGACAAATAAACTCGTCTTTTTCATATTCCTTTTCATTAGCTTTTTTAGCTTGAATGCTCAAGACAATGTTATAAAAACAGATTCTTTAAAAGAAGTTGTAGTCACCTCAGCAAGAATTGACCTTCCTTTTAGAGAAAATTCGAGAACCATTCATATCATCACTTCTCAAGATATTAAAAATAGTGCTGCTGTAACCGTTGCCGATTTATTGCAACAAGTGGCAGGCGTCGATATTAGACGTCGCGGCACAGGTGGCAGTCAAGCCGATTTATTTATTAGAGGTGGTGGTTTTGACCAAACCTTATTATTAATCGATGGCATAAAAATGGACGATGCACAAACGGGTCATCATACCATGAATGCGGCTTTACCTATTGAAGTCATTGAACGTATTGAAATTATAAAAGGACCTGCAGCGCGTGTTTTTGGGCAAAATGCTTTTACAGGTGCTATTAATATTGTCACCAAATCGAGTTTAAACCATTCGGTTTCTGCCAATCTTGAAACAGGTTCGTTTGGGCAACTTAATGGTAATATCACTGTTGGGTCCGAATTAGAAAACTCATCACATATTCTGCATGTGGGTAAATTGACTTCGGAAGGCTATCACGTGAATTCAGATTACGACAATACCAATATCTTTCTAAAAAGTGTGTTTAATAAAAAAGCCCAGCCTATTGAAATGATTGCCACCTTTTTTGAACGCAAATTTGGTGCTGAAAATTTTTATACCACCAATCCGAGTTTTAATGAATATGAAGAAACTCAAAACAGTTTAATTGCATTTACCACAACATTTAAATCTGAAAAGCTTAAAATTCAACCACGTGTGTATTGGAAACGCAACCAAGACATCTTTCTTTTAAGACGTTTTGAACCTAATTTTTTCAGAAATGTTCATATTTCAGATAAAATAGGAGCGGAAGCGAATGCGTCTTATACCTCTGAACTTGGTACCACTGGTTTTGGTGTGGATGTATCAAAAATCGATTTGAGAAGTAATAATCTTGGTAATCGAAATCGTTTTATGACCACTGTTTTTTTAGAACATCGGTTTCAATTCCTAGATAATCGTATTGATATTACACCAGGAGTTGCCATGACCTATTTTTCAGATTTTAAATTTAATGCCTTTCCAGGAATAGATATTGGAGTGGATGTTACCAATAATTTAAAAATTTATGGAAATGCTGGTTTTACCTATCGCATTCCAACTTATACCGATTTATTTTATAGCGACCCAAGAACAAATGGAAATCCAGATTTAGAACCCGAAGAAGCCTTTGCTCAAGAAATCGGAATCAAATATAATAGTCAACGCTTTAGAGCTAGCTTATCGCTCTTTAATAGAGATGCGACTAATCTTATTGATTATGTTAGACCCAATGCTGTTGAAGAAATTTTTACAGCAACCAACATTGCAGAAGTGAACACCAAAGGTTTCGAGGTTGATGCCGCTTATAATTTCAAACTTAATAATTTTAATCAGACTTTAGCTTTTGGTTATGCCTATTTAGATGATAATATTTTAGACCAAAACGAAGAATTATCGCGCTACTCACTGAGAACTTTAAAACATCATTACACCACAAGACTAAGTACTCAACTCTTTAAAAATGTGCGCCAAAATATCGTTTACAAATATGCAGAACGCACCACAGGACAAACCTATAATGTTTGGGATGCTTCTGTAGTGGTACAATTACAGCAAATGGAACTTTCTATAACCGCAAGTAATATTTTTGATGCCGATTATATAGAGTCTGGCTTTACACCAATGCCACCAAGCAATGTGTTATTTGGTTTACGCTACAAATTCCGTTGAAAAAGGAATCTTATTAATTGAAATTAAATTTTAATCGTCACTAATCCTGTAAGGTCTTTTTTTGACGTGACAGGTATGAAAACATAATCAATACCTACAAGGTTTCTGAAACCTTGCAGGATATATATCAACTAAAATAATTTCTTAAAACAATATTCTAATTTCTATTGAATAAGGAATCTCATCAATTGAAACTAAATTACCATTGCAACCATCCTGTAAGGTCTTTTTTTTGACCTTGTAGATATGAAAACATAATCAATACCTACAAGGTTTCTAAAACCTTACAGGATATATATCAACTAAAATAATTTCTTAAAACAATATTCTAATTTCCTTTGAAAAAGGAATCTCATCAATTGAAACTAAATTACCATTGCAACCATCCTGCAAGGTCTTTTTTCGACCTGACAGGTATAAAAACATAATCAATACCTACAAGGTTTCTGAAACCTTGCAGGATAGGTTTAAAACAAATTTCAACCCTCAAAAAGATATTTTTCAAATTTTCTGTAACAAAATTCTTTCATTCGCTACTTATATCTTGAAAGTAGGTTGAAACTCAAAATCTTTTTGGGTTTACAAAGCATATCAACGACCATACTTACACTAACCATCATACCTATATTATTATTTTTTAATCTGTAGCATCGATAGCTCCAAAAGATTTAAAAAATCACAAGATATTAACATCTTGATTGGTGATGTTTTTGTGTCTAATTTACTTTCAAAAATAAGATGGTTTAATCTTAATAATGGTCGTATATTTATTAACTAGATTTTAAATCTTACAATTATGGCAGAATGGTTTTCAAATTTAGAATTACTACCTCAACTATATTGGGTCATTGCTATTGCTGGATCGCTGATTTTTAGCATCGTTATGCTTATGGCTTTTATTGGTGGAGATGCTGATGAAATTGATGCCGATTTTGAAGCCGGATTTCAGTTTATATCCTTTAAAAACCTTGTTGGCTTTTTCACCATATTAGGTTGGAGCGGAATTGCTTGTATCGATGCTGGGTTATCTACTCCAGCAACGATTATCATATCCGTCATTTGTGGTTTATTAATGATGGTCATTATGGCTGCATTATTTTACTTTATTAGTAAACTGTCTGATAGTGGTACTTTAAATTATAAAAATGCATTAGATGCTATTGGCGAAGTCTATTTAACCATTGGTGCCGACCGTTCTAAAATAGGGAAAGTTACCATTAGAGTACAAGGCTCAATGCGCGAGTTAGATGCACTCACCGATTCGTTAACCGAACTAAAAACAGGAACGATTATAAAAGTCGTAGATGTTACATCAAACGGTATTCTTATCGTTGACCAAACGCGCCAACCTATTGAACCGTCTTCAACAGTTCAGAACGAACTAGAAGCAGGACAAAATAATTTACTCGAAAATAATTAAACTCAAAATAATCAACTATAACCTCTAAATTTAACAGTATGAAATTACTCTCAATTCAAGACACCGTAAATATGGACGGCTTTGGCATACCAATGGTAGGCATATTCGTAGTCTTATTTATCATATTAACCTTAATTATACTTGTTAAACGTTACAAACGTTGTCCATCAGACCGAATATTAGTCGTCTATGGAAAAGTAGGTGGAGGGCAATCTGCCAAATGTATTCATGGTGGTGCAGCTTTTATACTACCTGTAATTCAAGATTATGAATTCCTAGAATTAACACCAATCTCAATTGAGGTGAATTTAATAAATGCCTTATCAAAACAGAACATTCGTGTTAACGTGCCGTCACGTTTTACCATTGGTGTTTCTACCGAACCTGGCGTTATGCAAAATGCAGCAGAACGTTTATTAGGATTGGGACAAAATGAAATTCAAGATTTAGCACAAGAAATTATTTTTGGTCAGTTGCGTTTAGTCGTAGCATCTATGGATATTGAAGAAATTAATAACGACCGTGATAAATTTTTAACCAATATTTCTGAAAGTGTAGAAACCGAATTACGTAAAGTAGGTTTAAAATTAATCAACGTGAACATCACAGATATCGTTGATGAATCTGGCTATATTGAAGCGCTTGGTAAAGAAGCTGCTGCACACGCTATTAACGCAGCACGTAAATCGGTAGCAGAAAAAACTAGAGATGGTTCTATTGGTGAAGCTAATGCTGTACAGGATGAAAGAACACAAGTTGCTGCTGCAAATGCACAAGCAGTAGAAGGTGAAAATGCAGCTAAAATTTCGGTGGCCAATTCAGATTCCTTGCGTCGTCAGCGTGAAGCAGAAGCAGAACGCGTAGCAATTGCTTCAGAAAAAGTACAAAGTGCAAAAGCATTACAAGAATCTTATGCTGCCGAGCAAGAAGCAGAAACAGCAAGAGCGGAACGTGAGCGTAGTTCTCAAATGGCCGATGTTATTGTACCTGCTGAAATTGATAAAAAGAAAGTAGAAATTGATGCTGAAGCTGAAGCGGAACGTATTAGAAGAAAAGCAAAAGGTGAAGCAGATGCGATTTTATTTAAAGCACAAGCGGAAGCACAGGGACAGTTTGAAATCTTAACCAAACAAGCTGCTGGTATGGAGCAAATTGTAAAAGCTGCTGGTAATAATAGTAGAGATGCGGTATTATTACTCATCGCAGACAAACTACCTGAATTGGTACAAATACAATCTGAAGCTATTAAAAATATTAAGATTGATAAAGTGACTGTTTGGGATAATGGTGGCAATGGTGACGACGGAAAATCCTCAACAGCCAATTTCTTATCTGGCATGTACAAATCTGTACCACCTTTACAAGAAATGTTTAATATGGCTGGTATGGATTTACCAGAATATTTAAAAGGAAAAGACAAAAAAGCAATTGAAGCACAAGATGCTGAAATTGATAAATCTGAAAAGAAATAAGAACCAACAAACCCACTTTCCTTGAGAGTGGGTTTTTTTCTAGTTAATTTTTGTTTATGGATCTGTTCACATTCAAAATAAAAAATGCAGTTTGGCAATATGTCCTTGGAATTTTTGCTGTTGTGGCTGGATTCATATCGCTATTTAGTGACATTAAAGGTCTCGTCCCCTTGTTTATTGGCGGCTACTTATTAATTCAGAATGGCGTAGAAGTTAACTTTAGCAACAACACATACAGATCTATAAAATCTATTTTTGGACTTAAATTAGGCAAATGGGAAGCGTTGCCAGATATAGACTATATCTCTGTATTTAAAACGACAGAAGTTACGACGGTTTGGGCAAGAACTGCCAGTGCAAACATTTCAAAAGGTGTTTTTAAAGTGAATCTATTTTATAACACCAATCAAAAAATTGAAGCTTACATTACAGAAGATATGACTGATGCTTTTGAAAAAGCGACATTAATGTCCTCAAAATTACATATAGATATTCTGGATGCTACAACCAGAGATCCTAACTGGTTATAGATAAATTTAACTAGAAAGGTTTCACGACTATTTTTATTTCAAATATGACAATGTGTAAATTAATCATATCGTTTCATTTAATTTACTTATCAGTATTAGATTCAATTCGTATATTTGAAGTCATTTTTAAAACT
Source organism: Winogradskyella sp. (assembly GCF_045105575.1). Classification (GTDB taxonomy): domain Bacteria; phylum Bacteroidota; class Bacteroidia; order Flavobacteriales; family Flavobacteriaceae; genus Winogradskyella. Next base: position 68,042 of record NZ_JBGCDQ010000026.1, read on the forward strand.
TAAAAACATGAAAAACGCAATACTATTTATAGCATTATTGATTTGTAGTCTTGGTTACTCTCAAGCTTATGAAGGCAAAGGTGATAGTAAACTTCAAATTGGCGCCAACTTTCAAAACAATGGTACTGGTTTAAACATGACCTACGACTATGGTATTGGCGAAAATATCTCAGTTGGTATCTCTTCGACGTATGTTTTAGGTGTTGAAGAAAGCTTAAACGCTAATTTTGGAAATCGTATCGATTTTAGAGCACGTTTTAACGCTAATATTGGAAATGTACTTGCTATTGATGATAACTTCGATTTATATCCAGGATTAAGTCTTGGACTCAAAAATTTTGGTGGTCATTTAGGCGCGCGCTATTTATTTACAAGTGGCTTTGGTGTTTACACAGAACTTAACGCTCCTTTTGCCAAATATGATACTACGCTAACACCTGCACAAGAATTACACAATCAGTTTTCCGTGAGTTTTGGTGCTGTTTTTAACCTATAGGACACTTTTATTCAAAATAATAAAAAGCCTTTTCATTATCTTGAATAGGCTTTTTTAGTTCTTAAGATACTCATTGAGTTTTTCGTAGATTAAATGCGATTCCCATCCACGATATAACAAGTAATCCGCTACTTTTTTCTTCTTCTTAAAATGATTGGTCTCCTTAACCTGTGCGATTCGTTTTTGCACTAATTCGTCTAAGGCTGCGTAATAATCATCTAAATCAATTTCTTTTAGAGCAGTATCCATGCTATATTTTGAAATACCTCTAAATTTCAACTCTCTAACCAAACGGTTTTTTCCCCATTTTTTAATTCTAAACTTTCCCCTAACAAAAGCTTTGGCAAAACGTTCTTCATTTAAAAAATTGTGCTCAATTAAGTGCACCATGATTACATCAATAGCTTGTGGAATCATAGACATCTCCCTAAGTTTATGTTGTACTTCTTTATGGCAACGCTCTTGGTAAGCACAATAATGTTCCAATTTTTTCTTAGCCTCGTCTACAGTGTATGTTTTTTTAGAATTCATTAGCTCAAAAATACAATAGATTCTTGTGAGACGCTGATTTATTTAAATCTTGAAACAAAACTAAAAAAGTTAGTTCTTGTATTTTATCGAAAAATCTCGTTTTTTGTAGATAACTCGGGTCTAAACTTAACAATTTGTTAATAAAATCATATATTACAACGTACTGACTTGCAATGGTTTTAATATATCTTTGTTGGCAATTAATCTTTTTAATTATCCCTTATGGTTAAAAATTACTTTTTATCTTTTTTGTTCTTTGGATTTGTTGCTAGTTGTTTTGGACAAGTTACGATTGCAGTTCAAGATTTTGAAACCGTTCCTTCCGTTCCGACCTTAAATTATAACTTTAATACAGGTGCTTTTACTTCTGCAAGCGGGAACTCTGGAGGTGGTGACAGACCTCAAAATTCTCCACAATTTACAAGCTCTAATACATCTTGGAATGTTATAAATACTTTTATCGATGCTGATTTTGGACCTACTGATATCTCTGGTTTTGAATCCGTACAGGTTGAATTTAATCTTGCCGCATTTTCTATAGGTTCTGCTTTTAATGGTTTAGATGGTGCTGATTATGTAGATGTTTATATTAGTTTAGACAATGGTGCAACATGGTCTTATGAGTTAGAAATTACTGGTTCTAGTAATGCTAGGTGGGCTTTTAACTCTGGTACAAACAGAACAATTACTTATGATGGTGACGGTAATCCATCGAGTTTCACCTCAACATCAGCAAATCCAATTGACAATATAATTATAAATATACCAGATGCAGATGCAGCTATCGCTTCAAACTTTTTAGTTGGTTTTGTAATAGATAATAATAATGCGAGCGAATCTTGGAATATAGATGATCTAATAATCGAAGGTACTCCATCAGCAACGAATACAATTGTTCAGTTTGACTCGGCAACGTCTACACTTACAGAAAATGGCCTTCTTATTGATGTAGAAGTTGCTATAGTCAACCCATCGGCAACTGCTATAACAACAGTAGATATAACATTAGACGCAAGTTCAACTGCGATTAATGGCACTGATTATGATGATGGTGCAGGTGTGCCATTGGCAATTACTTTTCCTCAGACATTAACGTTTCCCACAAACTCCAATGCCAATCAGCCACTAACTATTTTCATCTCAAATGACGATCTTTTGATTGAAGGAGATGAAACTGTAGTTTTAAATTTAACTAACCCAACGGGTGGTGACTCTGCTATTTTAGGTGCTACTACACAACACATATTAACTATTGAGGATAATGATACACCTGCATTTGCTGATGTTGTAATTACAGAAATCATGTACAACACAAGTGGTACTGATGACGAGTGGATAGAAATATGTAACGTATCTGGAAATTCACAAACTTTAAATAATTACACAATTGAAGTTGACGGAAGTCTTGTATATAGCTTCCCTATGTCTGGTGTTATAATTGCTGATGGAAGCTGCATAACGGTGATTCTTGGAGATAATGGAGTTGCCCCTTTTAATCCCAACTGTCCTTTTACTTCGATTTATTCAAACAGTCCAGCTGCTAATACACTCCCGAACACAATTGGACCTAAAATCATAACGATAACAGCAGATGATGGTAGCACCATAATAGATTCTGTAACCTATGATGGAGCTGATGGTGCAAATGGCAATGATGCCACCTTACATGTTATAGATGCTACAGCAGACAACTCTAATACCGCAGTAAACTGGCAAGAAGTTGTTAATGGTGGTTCTGCAGGAATTAACCAATTAGTACCACTATGTTTAGTACCTGATATTAATGTTGAAGGAGATGTCGGTACATTTCCAGATATTGCTAGCGACGGTTCTAATATTCCTGTAGGATTTAACAATACGCTTTTTGCTGCAACAGCTATTGGTACTGCTGTACCACCTACAAAATCGTATAGAATACAAAATACTGGTGGTGAAATTTTAAATATTAATTCTATTACTTTAGGAGGATTAAATCCAGGAGACTTTGCCTTATCTGGTATTCCTGCAACTATAAATGTTGGTGCATTTGCAACCTTTGATATTACTTTTAATCCTTTAGCCATTGGAGAACTAAGCGCAATTGTTACTGTAATATCTGATGATCCAGACGGTTTTGAAAACCCTTATGTTTTTAATATTAAAGGGACAGGTGTTTGTACAGAAGCAACAATAAATGTTTCTAACTTTGCACCTTTGGAAGGACCTGTAGGAACAGAAGTAACAATATTTGGAAATGGATTTTCCGCTTCCTCCATAGTGACTATTGGAGGTTTAACAGCAACAGTTGTTTCTAATACGCCTACTGAGTTAGTCGTTGAAATACCAGCTATTACTAATTCCGGACCTTTTACGATTACTGAAGGTGCATGTTTCACAATTTCTTCTTCAGACTTTACATTAACATCTAATAACACTAGTTGTGGTCTCACAGAGTTAATTATGTCTGAAATATACGATGAAGATGGTGGAAGTTTAGGCTATATTGAAATTTATAATGGTACTGGTAATACCATAGATTTATCCAGTTATTACGTACGACGTTATGGAGATGCTCAAGACTTGTTAGATAACAATTATGTAGATTATTATTTTTCACCTTCTCAAGATTTTATAAATGATGGTGAAGTACTTTATGGAAAAATTAGTTCTGGTGCGGATACTGCTACTCCAGATTTCGACTTCGCAAATGTTGGTGGTTTTCCAGGTATTAACGGTGCAGATATCCTTCATTTGTACAACGGAACAACTTTAATTGATGTGTATACAGTACCAGATAATGACATTGGTTATACGGCTACAAGAGATATCAACACATTAGGACCAAACGCTATTGAAAATCCTGCTGATTGGGCACACTCTAACTCAGAAAGCACTGCCAGCTTAGGTACATTTGGTTATATTCAAGTCATAGCTCGACCTAGTGTCAGTAATCCAACCGATGTCTTAGGATGTACCAATATAGTTGAATTTGACGCTATATCTGCGGCTAGTGATATTAGTAACATATTAACATACCAATGGTTCTATAATGAAGGAAATGGTACTGATTTAGACTGGGAAGTCGTTTCTGCAGGAGCATTTCCTTCAGCTACAATATCTGGAATTAATAGCGAAACTCTAATATTGGATGGAGCATTTTATAATTATAATGGTTATCAATTTTATTGTTTAGTTACTGAAGATGGTGCGTGTGGTATTGCATCAAATGCAGCCCAATTAAAGGTGCCAGTGGCAATTTGGGATGGCACCAATTGGAATTGGAACGATGGTACACCTTTAAATACACTGCCAAATATAACGACAGTGGTAGAAATTGATGGCTTTTACGACACAGCCGTCGGTGGCAACCAAACAAGCTTTAGTGCTTGTAGTTTAACAGTCAACGCAGGTGTTGGCATTGAAATGCTTATCCAAAACAACACCTTTATTGAGATACAAAATGATATTATTGCAAACGGAGATATTACAGTTTTCCCTCAAGGTTCAGTTGTACAAATAAACGATTTAGCGACGGTTACCGCAAATGGAATTATCACGGTTCAAAAAGAAACGTCACTATTAAATACCTACTTAGATTATACGTATTGGAGTTCGCCTGTAGTTGGTGAAACCATAGAAAATATATTCTCTACAGTATCTCCAAACCGACGTTTTATATTCAATGCGGCCAATTTCGTAGATAATCAAATTGAAATTGCGAATACAAATACATTTACACCTGGACAAGATGATATTGATGATAATGGCGACGATTGGGAAATAGCTTCAGGAATTATGCTTCCTGGTGTGGGTTATGCTGCGACGCCAAGCACTTTTGGTCCTCCATTGCCAAATGCACAACAATTTGCATTTGTTGGCGCTTTTAATAATGGTATTATTACACCAGCCATTACTTTTGTTCCTGGAAGCCCATACAGTGACTGGAATTTTATTGGTAATCCCTATCCTAGTGCTATAGATACTGCAGTATTTTTTAGTGAAAACACAGGTGTCGCCAATAACATTTTTCTCTGGAGCCAAGCTACTCCTGCTGATGCCAACGCATCTGGTGATGAAGGTTTTAATTTTTCTACCGCAGATTATGCTATTATAAATGCTAGTGGAATCAATGTTGCAGGTGGAGACTTAGCATTAGTACCAAATAATTTTGTACCGTCCGGTCAAGGCTTTTTTATAGAAGCTTTAAGTGGTACCAACGTAACATTCAATAATGCGATGCGTGTCACTGGTGATAACGACCAGTTTTTTAGAAATACGAATAATCGCCATGTGTTATGGCTTAATTTAAACTCGGACAACGGTGTTTCAAAACAAATTGCAGTAGCACATTTAGAAGGAGCTTCAGATAATGATGATGGCTCTTATTACGATGTTAAAGAAAATCTCTCAACAGGAGTTGCTGCGACTATTTATTCTACAATTTTAGATGACAGTGCAAATAACCAATTTGTCATTCAAGGTAAACATCCTTTGAGCTTGGATGAAAATGAAATTATTGATCTTGGATTTAAAACCATGATAACGGTTCCGACTTTATACCGCATTTCTATTGCGCAATTTGAAGGTGAATTTTATACCGAAAATAACATCTACCTTAAAGATAATGAACTGAATGTATTTCATAATCTAAAAGATTCAGATTACACCTTCACTTCAGATGCTGGAGTATTCAATGAGCGTTTTCAAATTGTATTTAATACCACCTCACTTTCTATAGACGATAACTTAATTGCTACTAATCAACTGAGTATTCTAGAACTCGAAAATGGTACTGTAGAATTTAGAATTGGCAACACACATACCATTACTAATGTGTCTATTTTAGATATTACTGGACGACAGATATACGATTTAAAAGGGAACAGCGCAGTTGAAGTTTATAATTTACCCGCTTTAAGTAAGGGACCTTATATTGCAAAAGTTACTTTATCTAACGGACAAGTGATTAGTAAAAAAGCCATTAAGCAACATTAACAAAATTAAGACAAAGCTCGACTACGCGCTTACTCGAATAAAAGTCTCATGTTATTGTGAGGCTTTTTTTATAGTATATACTTCAAAGCAATTATTAAGTTTCTTCCTGCGGCTGCAATACCCGAAGAATAAGGCCTGTAACGCTGATCTGTAATATTTTCTAGACTTGCCGTTAAACTCAGTTTATCGTTATACTGATATTGCGTTCTTAAATTAAACGTTTGCCAAGACGGTGAAAATGGATTCCCATTTTCATCTGAAGCATACAAATAATCTTTAGAGATTTCGGATGGAGCTAACTGATTAAATGATAACTCATTGTTATAAACCAAGAAGGCATCAAAACGGAATTTATTGGTATTCCAAATCAAATGCGTTCGTCCAAAGTTTGGAGCCACATGCCTAATAGGGACTTCAATACCTTCATTATCTTCTGAGCCACCAACAATATTGTATTGTGATCTTAACTTTAATTGTTTGGTTAGGTTCACTTCTACTCCAACCTCAAAACCATAAATCCAAGCTTTAGATGCATTTTGTATGGCTTGTATAGTGCTTAATTCGCCATCGTACAGAATTTCGGTTTCACCATTTGATTCAAAATTTCTTCGAATTAAAGCATTATCTAAAAACGTATAATACGTCGCTAAGTCTAAAACCACCTTGTCATTAAAATTCAACTTTAAACCTAGCTCACCTCCATAAGCATACTCTGCTTTTAAATCTTTATTTGGCACTACCACTGCACCAGGTTCTGAATCGAACACCTTACCTATATCATCAATATTTGGAGCTCTAAACGCTGTAGAACCATTTAGTTTCCATTGTATTAAATCGCTTGGAGACCATGTAATACCAGCAGTACCTGTTAAAGCTCCTGTATTAACCTCTGCATTATTAAAGGGTAAGTTTAAAAATGCATTATTCTCTGTAAAGTCAGCCCTTGCAATCACTTGATTGTAACGTAACCCTGTTTGAAATACAAATTTAGGATTTGGCTTATACTTTAAACTGGTATAAGCTGCAATGGATTGCCAGGTCGCACCATCTGGATAACGCGTAACGTTTGGTATAGCTATATTAGTCTCAATATTTTGTTCTTCGCCTTTAGAACCTACACTGTTAAACAAATATTCTGCTCCATAAAATAGGGTTGTTTTGGTATTGAAGCGTTTTTCTAAATCTAAATTGAAAGATAGCGCATCCACATTTTCTGACCTTGTTTCGCGCAACACAGATTGAAAATTACGATCACTTCTACTTTCTTTAAAATTTTGATAAGCTAAAGTGGTTTGTAATTTATCATAAAGATTAGAACTACTGCTTAATTTGGTAAATTGTAGATTGCCCATAAACCATTGTTGTGGTCCGTAATTCCATTCTGCAGATCTTAAAGTTTCACCTTGTGGTCTTAATAATCGATCATATCTTGGATAATCTGAGGTTGTAGAAAAATACAAGCCAACATCAAAGTGCATATCATCCGAAGGTTCATAACGTACCTTTTGCATTAAATTAATTTGATCGTAACCCGTTGGGATCTGCACTTGCGGATTTGGGTTGGCTACAATGACATCTTCATTGTTTTGTCGTACCACGTATTCTGTTCTTAAATAATCAGTAGGTCCATAGCTTCCCATTCTAAGATCATCAAAATCCGTATAACTCACACTGGTTAAAAATGCCCATTTCTTAAAACCTAGGTTAATATCTAGGTGTCCGGTTTTCTCGCTATTTGCGGTTGCAAATCGTGTTAAGGCACTACCACTAACAAACGATTCGTCTTTATAAGACAACTGTGGTTTTTTAGTGTAAAAACTCATCACACCTCCTATGGCATCACTACCATAAACTACAGAGCCTGCACCAAGTGTAACTTCGGTATGCTGCACAGCAAAAGGATCTATAGAAATAACATTTTGAAGGTTACCACCTCTAAAAATGGCATTATTCATTCTAACACCATCAACGGTAATTAAAAGTCTATTGGTTGAAAATCCTCTTATCATAGGGCTTCCACCTCCCATTTGGCTTTTTTGAATAAAAATATTGCCTGTATTTTCTAATAGATCGGCACTCGTTTGCGGATTTACAAAGGCAATTTCTTTGGCATCAATACTGACAATGGTTTGTGGGATATCGCGTTTGTTCTGTTCAAATTTTGAAGCTGAAATAACAATTTGGTTTAAACCTTCCACCTTTAATGTGAGATAAACAATGGCGTTATTTTTAATGATTTCAGATTTTGTAAGTTGTCGTTTTTCGTATAAAAAATCCTTGAAAAATATCAATTCGTTCGTGTTGAAACTAGATAACGACACTTGGCCATTAATATCTGTAACCAAGGTTTTACTTTTTTTAAGATTATATAAAGCAACTCCTGGAATAGCCATATTAGTGCCTTCTTCTAAAACAGTGATGGTTTGCCCATTGACTAATTGAAGAAAAAGGAATACACAAATACTACATACAATATTGTAATGCCGTCGCAAACTCATTATCATTAAAAAAATTGAAACATATCTTAATGAAACACCTCATTAAGTACTTGTAAAGATTTAGGCTTTTTAAAACTGCCCAAATGTAATTCAAAATAATACAACAATAGATTTAAAAACTCTTGTCTTTGTTTTCCACTAATAGTAATGCTTTCTAAGGCATCAAAATTTATGCCTAACAAATATTTTAGGAGTTTTAAATTTTCGCCTGAAATGGAGTAAATACCATGATTTGAAGTTTCAAAAATTCCTGATTCCAAATTAAAATAAGCATAATCAGTATTGACACTTTCTGGCTGAAATCCTAAATAGCGCGTCAATTTTAAAAGAAATAACAAATGAAAATTAGAAAATTGATCTTCGTTATCTAGATACTGCAGTGCTGCTGAAATAAAATGGAATAGATCTTCATTTTTTTCCTCTTCTTTTAAAACATTTGAAAGTATTTCTGATAAAAATAAAACGATGGCTCCTTTATAAATATTGGTATGCAGACTTTTATAAATATAACTGAACTTTACTTCTTTTATAAAGTGAAGTGATTGGTTCGGTTTATAATTCTCTTCAATTTGAAGCTGAGATAATGCTTGATAATAGACGGTTTTAGATAATCCTTTTTTAGATTTTAAAACACCTCTTAACATATAAGTCACTACACCTCGTTGTTGTGTGTAGCATTTCACAATAAGATCGTGATCTCTGTATTTTAACTTTGAAAGCACAATACTATTGTTTTTTGAAAGCATGTGTTTATCTTACGATTAAAACTTTTAAAACTTTGGTTTCAAATGAATCTAAATCTGAAATCATTACCAAATACACACCAGTTCTAACAACATTGTTAGAAAGGTTTTTACCATTCCAAATGGCTGTACCACCATCGATAGCAAAATTATAATTTGCACTAGAGGATCTTAAATTAACATTAGATTGTGCCTCTGCAACAAGGTTACCTTCAATATCAGTAATCTTAATATTAACACGTTCCGTGAGACCACTTATTTTTACACCTTTATTGATATCGTTAAGATCATTAAAGCCAAGGATGTTATATTCTGGACGTACCGGATTTGGATAGGCGAATGCTCCTTCTAAACTATCTTCTGGACTAGAACCACCAGCCTTAAATGACAATAAGCCTTTTATTGTAGCGATGTACACAATACCATTATTAGGATCTACGGAAATATCATTTATGGCATCTGATGGTAATGGTGAATTATCACTTGTGAAATGATATATGGTATTTTGTCCGTCTGGCGAGAAATAAAAAACACCTGAATCTACAGTACCAACCCATTTGTTATTAGACCCATCAACTTCAATATCTGTGATGGTTTGTCCTTCTAAAAGCTCTTTAGGAATGCCATCCTCTAAAATTATAATGGAACTTAATGTTGGATTAGTATCCTCGTAAAATCCCGACGTGTTAAAAAGTACTCTAAGTCCTGAAAATGTACCTACCCAAAGTTGATTTCTGTTATCTACAGCTAAAGACGTTACTCTAGGAATTGGTAAATTCTGATCTTCATTTTTAATATTTCGAAGCGGATTATTTGCTACAGCTTCGTTAAAAGCATACAATCCGTTAGAGTAGCCTCCAATCCATTTAGTACCGCTGTTATCAATATCGATATCGAAATAACCCAGTTCATCATTAATGGCATCTTCAATAATACTCGAAAAATCATAGCTCCTCCAGTTCCCTGTACTTGGGTCGTATGATTTTAAAGGCTCAAATAAAACTCCCGTTAAGGTCCATAAAAGTCCGTTTCTATCAAAGGTTGTTGCAGATACTCTAATACTGTTAAAATTAGGTGATCCTGGTAATACTAAAGATTCTAAATCACTATTGTTTTCATTGTATAAAATTGTAGGCTCAAAATCATTTAATTCTAAGAGTCCGTTTTGAAATGAACTCACAAAAACTTGATTAAAATTGAAAGGATTTACTGAAATAGTATTGAGGTTTTTAGCAGAAAAAACATCATCATATGGAATATTTTCCCAAATCTCATTTCTAAAATAACTTAGACCTCTAGATCGGAATGGGGACGGTACAAAAGCTTCTGTGTAATCTCCAAAACTCGTCCAAACAGCATTGGTCTCTGCATTAAGTCTAAACGTTTCGTTAAACAGTGGGCCATTAGGTTTAATCTCGGTATAATTAGTAGTGTTAGATAATGACGCTTGTAATATACCTAGCGTATTGGTACCAATGTAAACAGATTCATCTAGAACAATTGCAGAGGTAAAAGTGGTATCGAAATTTGTTGTAGGTTGATAGCTATTAATGAGTTGTATATTTTCATCATACACAAAAATTCTATTTGTAGTGGCATACACAAGACCAGATTCTGCCGTATCAGCATCTAAAGGTAATGTTGGAAATGTTAACACAGTATTTAAAGACAATCCATCTATCTCATAAAGCACTCTGTTACTTCTAACGGCATAAACCTTATTGTTAATGGTATTCATGGTATGATAATCTCCAATGATTAAGGTTTGCCACTGTTGAAAATCGATAAGGTTAGGGTTGCTTAAATCCGCTTTTTTAATCCCATTATTATTTAAGCAAGCCACATAAATTTCATTATTCAAAATAGACACTTGTTTTACAGAAATCTGATCACCACCATTTCCTAAAAAATAAGTGTCATCAAACTCTAGGCGCTCTAAATCGTATATCGCAATACCAAAATTTGTAGAGATATAAATCAGCCCTTCATTTTCAAAAAAGTGATTAATACCTTTATTTACTGGAGTAATATTTTGTTTGTCTAAAATATCAACGATGGTTAACACCTCATCTTCTAATTCAGAATAAATCTCAATTAAACCTGTTTCGTAACCAATGAGTAAAGATTGGTATATTTCACTATAATAGATGGTAGTAATTTGTTGGCCGGAAAGACCTTCAACTGTTGTAATGGTCTTTAACTCATTAGTTAATGTATTATATTCAAACACCGCATTTTGAGCGGCCGCATATATCTTATCTTCACCACTGACAACATCAACAATATCATTATAGGAATAATGTGCTTGCCACAATGCCGAAAAATCTTGACCAAAGCACAGATTTGTGAATCCGAATACTAGGATATAGATTTTAAAAATAGTGTGGCGCATTAGAGACTTCATTTGGTCAAAGATATTTAATAGTAACGATAATTTAATAGGATTCATATATTATGTCATAAAAAAAGCCTCTATGAAAAACATAGAAGCTTTAATTATAATTACCGCAGTGACTATATGACTCCTTGTGCCAACATAGCATCTGCTACTTTTACAAAACCAGCAATATTTGCTCCTTTGATATAATCTATAGAACCATCTTCATTTTCACCATATTCTACGCAAGAGTCGTGAATATCTTCCATGATATCTTTTAACTTTTCATCAACTTCTTTTCGTGTCCAACTTAAACGCAAAGAATTCTGGCTCATTTCTAAACCTGAGGTTGCCACTCCACCTGCATTTGAGGCTTTACCTGGTGCAAATAAAATTTTAGCTTTTTGAAATTCGTGAACAGCATCTGGTGTTGAAGGCATGTTTGCACCTTCTGATATACACATACAACCATTATCTATAAGTTGCTTTGCTTCTTTACCATTTAATTCATTTTGAGTTGCACATGGTAAGGCGATATCACATTTTACAGACCAAGGTCTTTCTCCTTCAACATATTTAGCATTTGGATATTTTTCTAGGTATTCACTAATTCTAGCACGCTTTTCATTTTTTAAATGCATGACGTGTTTCAATTTCTCTTCAGAAATACCGTCTTCATCATGAATAAATCCACCAGAATCGGATAAGGTTAAGACTGTAGCACCCAACTCTATGGCTTTTTCAGCAGCAAATTGTGCTACGTTTCCAGACCCAGAGATTACCACTTTTTTACCTTTAAAAGAATCGTTTTTTCTTTTTAGCATATTATCAGCAAAGTAAACGGTACCATAACCTGTTGCTTCTGGTCTAATTAATGAACCTCCCCAAGAAGCACCTTTACCTGTTAACACACCAGTAAATGTATTCTTCAACTTTTTATACATACCGAACATGAATCCAATCTCTCTTGCACCGACACCAATATCTCCAGCAGGAACATCTGTATTATGACCAATATGTCTAAATAACTCCGTCATAAATGCATGACAGAAACGCATAATTTCATTATCTGACTTTCCTTTAGGATCAAAATCGGACCCTCCTTTACCACCACCCATTGGCAGTGTTGTTAAAGAGTTTTTAAAGACTTGTTCAAAAGCTAAAAACTTTAAAATACTAGCATTAACAGTAGGGTGAAAACGTAAACCACCTTTGTAAGGACCGATTGCAGAATTCATTTGAATTCTATAACCTCTATTGACCTGTATTTCTCCGGCATCATCTACCCAACTCACTCTAAATGAAATCAATCGTTCTGGTTCAACCATTCTCAAAAGAATATTTTTACCATGATAGATGTCGTGTTTTGCTATGTAAGGAATAACCGTTTCAGCTACTTCTCTAACGGCTTGTAAAAATTCTGGCTCATGACCGTTTCTTGTTTCTACAAGTTTTAAAAATTCTTCAATTTTATCTTTCATTTATTTATGATTTAGTATTTTTAAGCGTTAATTGATTCATAAAGTACTATTTTGGTTCACCTATGATTACACAAAAAAGATTTTATTTCAAATAAAATTAAAAATTTATAATATATTGGGACTAAATATAATTTATTCACAAAAATAAGCGTTTAATTTTTATTTATTTCGATTTAATTTTTAAAAATCAAGTTTAAGCCTTTCCTCTAATTTATAATAAAAATGCGCATTTTATCTGTTTTATTTGGTGGTTCGTCGAGTTTTTATATATTTGTGCGCTTAGGTGTTTCAACTTCAAACTGAATAATGATATCAGATATTAAAAAACTAATTATAGCAATCGCTTTGTTATTCTCAATTCAATTGAGTTATTCACAATTAGCCTTTTCTCACGAGGTAGGCATCATTGCTGGTCCTGTCGTTTTTAGATCTGACTATGGTGAGCGTGGTGATTTTGAATCTAACATTAACAATTTAGGTGTTGGTATAGGGCTCGTTTACTATATGAATTTTGATTACCTAACGACCTACTATTATAACTCTAGAAACAATTATTTTACGGATCATTTTAAAGTAAGAGCAGAAATTTCTTGGAACAAATCTAATCTTCAGCACTATGGAAAATGGGTAGATCCGGAAAGAACAAGTCTTAATGCTGATAAATTAAGAGCACATTCTGGTGAATCTCAAAACTGGAACTTGGGCGTACAATTAGAGTATTTTCCGTTAAGTATAAAAGGCTTTTCGCAACAAGAATTTCGCCTTACACCATTTTTAAGTGGTGGTATACAATATGTCTCCTTTAATTCTAGTGCAAGCACCACTTTCGGTGATGGAAATGTTAGAAATCCTAATAACTTTTATTCCTTTTGGGAGCCTGGATCTATAAATCCTAAAAGTGGAAATGCTTGGTCTGTGGTAAGTAGTGTAGGAGCAAGGTACAAGCTTTCTGTACTTTCTGATTTAATGATTGATCTAAGATTTCAAGGTTTTTTTAACGACAACATTGATGGTTTAGACCACCAATTAGAATCTAACAAAAACAATGATTGGCTCTTATGGTTAAACTTTGGCTACATTTATTATTTCGACTAACTTGTTATTGTTACAACACAGCGCAAGTCGCGGAGCGTATTACACTATCCTATCGCTTGTTTTAAATCGGCAATTAAATCCGATTCATCTTCTATGCCGACACTCAACCTAATTAACGAATCTACAATACCAAGTTTTTCACGTTCCTCTTTTGGAATACTGGCATGCGTCATACTTACTGGATGACCAGCTAAAGACTCTACTCCACCAAGAGATTCTGCTAGTGTGAAAACTTTCAAATTTTCAAGAATTTTTATAGCCTCTTCATAACTATTACTTTTTGTAGTAAAAGATACCATACCACCAAAACCTGACATCTGAGCTGCTGCAATAGCATGATTGGGATGATTTTTTAAACCTGGCCAATACACATTTTCAATTTTTGGATGACGCGCTAAATATTCGGCTACCGCTTTTCCATTTTCGCAATGACGCTGCATACGAATGTGCAACGTTTTGATACCTCTCAATGCTAAAAAAGCATCGTGAGGACCACAAATTGCTCCACTAGCATTCTGAATAAAATACAAGCGCTCTGCCAAATCTTTGTCTTTTACCACTACCGCTCCCATTATTAAATCACTATGACCACCAAGATATTTCGTTACCGAATGCATTACAATATCTGCACCCAAATCTAAAGGCTGCTGCAAGTATGGTGTGGCAAAGGTGTTATCTACGGCTAACAAAATATTGTGCTTTTTCGCAATTTGAGCCGTGGTAACGATATCAATGATATTCATCATTGGGTTGGTTGGAGTTTCTACCCAAATTAACTTTGTATGACTGTTAATGTAAGCTTCAATAGCTGTAGCATTTTCCATTCCTATAAAATGAAACTTGATACCAAAATTTTCAAATATTTTCGTAAACAGACGATAGGTACCACCATATAAATCACTTGTAGAAATAACCTCATCACCTGGTTTTAATAACTTCAAAATAGCATCGATAGCTGCTAAACCAGAAGCAAAGGCCAAACCGTAATTTCCATTTTCAATACTCGCTAAAGACGCTTCAAGTGCATGGCGCGTTGGATTGCCAGATCGTGAATATTCATAACCTTTATGACCACCTGGTGTAGATTGCGCATAGGTTGATGTCTGATAAACAGGAGGCATTACAGCTCCGTAAGCTTTATCTGGCTTTTGACCACCATGTATTGTTTTTGTGTTGAATTTCATTTGATGATGTCTTTGGAATCACAACAAATTTAACCGATAGTTCGTTCTATTCAAATCTAAATAATACCTTTAGTCATTGTTTAACATAAGCCCTGTAATTTTGAAACACTTTCTAGCCTTTTTTATCATAGCTCTTTTTCTACATTCGTGCACATCTGAATTGAAACCTGCAGAATTTGAAACCATAGCAATAGAAAGCCCTTTTAAAGCTGATGTTTCTGCCGTTTACAGCAAAGCTACAGGAAATAGCATACTTAGCACAACCATTAATAAGAATGTGGAAACAGCCATTATTGAAACCTTAAATACGTCTGAAAGCCAACAAAATCTAGAAGAAGTCTTAAAGGCTTTTAACGACGAATATTTGAGTTTTAAAAAGGATTTTTCGGAAGTAACAGAACCTGCTTGGGAACTTCATATTGAAACCGAATTAACCTATCAATCTGAAACCGTCATAACCATTGCTATTAGTACTTATGAATTTAAAGGTGGAGCCCATGGCAACGATAAAATAAAACTTTTAAATCTTGATGCAACTAACGGAAATATTTTAACGGTTGATGCTATGATTAATGACATTTCTGGCTTCACCAAATTAGCTGAAGCACAGTTTATGGCCTCCTTAGAAAAGGATAAAAACAATAGTACTATCGATAACTTTTTCTTTGGAAAACCATTTCAACTACCAGAAAACATAGGTTTTAGTGAAGAAGGTTTAATTCTTCTTTACAATGTGTATGAAGTCGCATCTTACGATTTAGGCTATACCGAATTTATGATTCCGTTTGACGAAGTCGAATCCTTTTTAAAAGTCCGTTAACCTTTGACTCCTCTTGTTAATCGTTGTATAATGGGTCCAACGGTTAAACCTTGACCAACAATAGAGACTACAACAACGACATAGGTAATTACCAAAAAAAGCTCTCTATGCATTTCTGCAGTAAGACTCAATGCTAAAGCAATAGAAATACCACCTCGCAATCCGCCCCAAGTCATAATTAAATTGGTCTTTGGCACAAAGTCTAATCGTTTTTCGAAAAACTTAATAGGCAGCCATAGTGACACGTAACGACACATTAATATAATTGGGATAGCCAATAAACCAGCGTAAATAAACTTACCATCTAAGGTCAAGACTAACATTTCCATACCAATCATTACAAACAAAATGGTGTTTAATAAGACGTCTATGAGTTCCCAGAATTTATCTACATAGAGTTCTGTGGTTTCAGACATGGCGGAATCTCTAACGGTATCATTACCAACAATAAGTCCAGCAGTGACCATAGCCAAAGGAGCAGATAAATGAAATTGATGTGCCAACATCGTACCACCCATTACCGTTGCAAGGGTTAAAATCACTTCTATTTCATAATTATCTATAGATTTCATTAAGCGGTAAGTGATCCATCCTAATAAAAGACCTAAAAGGATTCCACCAAAAACTTCTTGTCCAAATAAAGTCGCAATATCCGAAAATTCAATGGCTGCATCTGGCTTTGCAGCAATGGCGAAAATGGTTAAAAACACCACAACTCCGACTCCATCGTTAAATAAGGATTCACCAACAATTTTAGTTTCCAATTTTTTAGGAGCTCCAGCTTTTTTCAAAATACCTAAAACTGCAATAGGGTCAGTTGGCGAGATAAGTGCTCCAAATAATAAACAGTAGATAAAATCAACCTCTAAACTCATAAGTTGTAAGAGGTAAAACATAACTATTCCCACTAAAAAAGTAGATACCAAAACACCTAAAGTTGCAAACGCCAAAATAGGCCAACGCTGTACTTTGAGTTGATTAAAATTAGTATGCAAAGCACCTGCAAATAAGAGAAAACTCAACATAATATCTAACAAGACGGTTTCAAAATCTATCATTTCAATAAATTTTCGTTCTTGTATTAACAACGTATCATCGAACTGTGCTATAGCGACCAAAATCACTGTAAAAACAATGGTAATAATCATTAAACCTATGGTAATAGGTAATTTTAAAAACCGCACATTGATATAACCAAATAGTGCAGAAAGTACAATTAGAATGGTGGCAATTGAATAGTAATCCATAAAATTATAGTGATTTTCTGAGTGCTAAAATATAACCTAAATGAATGCCCTCATGAAAATTATTAAACTCAATAGCTTCTTCGACATTACTTAAGATACTTTTTGTGGTTACCGTATATTGGTTATAGGTTTGAAACACTTTATTATCGTAATCTTCCTTCGTTTTTTCTATTGGCGAAAACAATAAACCTTTAATCATATCCACTTCGGCTTGCGATAAATCACCTTCTGTTTTCGTACCTTTTTTAAAGGTATCCACCATATCTTCAGAAATAAGCATGGGCAATCCTGATAATTTATAGACCAACAATTGCTGTGTTACAATGGTATGCGCAATATTCCAAATAATATTATTATTGAAACCGTCTGGTACTTTATTCAATTCTTCTAAAGTATGGCTTTCAATGAAATTTTTTAGTAATGTTCTGTTTTTGATAGCAATGTCAAACGACCAATCCATAAGATGATATTTTTTTTAAATGTAACTAAAATTCACATTAATTACGGTTACTTTGTAATCTCAAAATTATATAAAATTAAAGTTTCCGTTTTTAGTAGCAAATGGATCCTGAAATAAATTCAGCATAACATGAACAAAATATACTATTTAAGTAGTTGCAATACCTGTACTAGAATTATAGCCGAACTCAACTTACCAGAAACATTTATACTTCAAGATATTAAAGCAGACGCTATTACCAAAGCTCAAATTGAAGACATGAGAAAGCTTACGGACAGCTATGAAAATCTATTTAGCAAGCGTGCAAGACTTTATAAAGAATTGGGCTTAAAAGATAAATCGCTCTCAGAAGAGGATTACAAAAACCACATTTTAGAACAATATACATTCCTAAAACGTCCAGTTATACGTTTTAACAATCAGATTTTTATAGGTAATTCTAAGAAAACGGTAGAAGCTGCTAAATTAGCGATACATGCAAAGTAGAGGCCTTGCTATTTTTGCGCTTTTTATGGTGCAGCTCTTATATGGTCTTAATTACACCTTTGCCAAAACGGTTATGAATGAAAATTTCATTAAACCCTTTGGTTTTGTGTTACTTCGTGTTGCAGGTGCGACTGTGTTATTCTGGTTAGTAAGCCTCGTTTTACCAAAGCAAAAAGTTGATAGAAAGGATTATATCAAATTCTTTGTTGCAGCACTTTTTGGTGTGGTTATTAATATGTTATTCTTTCTGAAAGGATTAGAATATACCTCACCAATTCACGCAGCATCTATTATGACTATTGTACCGATTATCATCTTGGTACTATCGTCTATGATCTTAAAAGAAAGTGTGACTAAACTCAAAATAATTGGTGTGGCCATAGGTTTAATTGGCGCTTTAGTGTTGACACTTTACGGTAAATCTGGAAGAGCCGGAGACAACGTGCCTTTAGGCAATATCCTTATATTTTTAAATGCCATTTCTTATAGTATCTATGTGATATTAATTAAAAAGTTAACCACAAAATACCATCCGTTTACGTTTATAAAATGGTTGTTTTTATTCGGATTAATTATTCTAATTCCCTTTGGTTATAACGAACTAGACGCTGTACAATGGCAAACCTTTTCACCTTACATTTCCTTTTCAGTAGTATTTGTTGTGGTTGGTGCCACTTTTGGCACCTATTTGCTAAATCCCTTAGCACTTAGCAGACTAAAAGCTTCTACTGTTGGTATCTTTATTTACCTGCAACCTGTTATAGCAGGACTTTTTGCCCTTGCTATGGGAGTTGATTTTATAGACGCTGTTAAAATTGGCGCGATGCTTTTGATATTTATAGGAGTCTATATCGTTACTAAAAAACCTAAAAAAACAACCTAATTTGCATTTAAAATCTGAAGTTTTTACAACCGTTGATGCCATTCCGAAAAAGTATTGGGATAGCCTAAATTGTTGCACTAATATATACTACTCACCTGAGTTTTTAAAAGCTTTTGAAGTTGCCAATACAGCTATTAATTTTAACTACATCTTTATATTAAAAGCGAAAGAAGCCGTCGCCTTTGCCAATACACAAATTGTAACGATTGGTGTAGAAACCATTACCAAAAACATTAAAATGTCTGATAAGATGAGACGTATAGTGGATCGTCTGTTTTGTAATAATCAGATTCGTGTGTTGTTTTGTGGTAACGTCTTTTTGAGTGGTGAATATGGCACATTCTTGAAGGAGGGTGAACATAAAATTGACACCTTTAAAGCCATTGCAGAAGGTGTAAAACAAGTATCTAAAGTCACCAAAAGGCTCAACACCATTTTTGTAAAAGATTTTGAAAACGCATCGCTTCCCATCACTAATCAGTTAAAGGCATTCGATTATGCAGCTATGCAAGTTGAACCGAATATGATAATTACACTGAAACCAGAGTGGCAATCTTTTGATGATTATAAAAATGCTTTAAAATCGAAATATCGCGTAAAGGCGAACAAAGCAGATTCTAAAAGTGAAACATTAGAAGCAAAGTTCTTTACCGAAGAAGCTATTAAAACACATAAAAATGAGCTTCAAGAGCTTTATCAAAACACGATTGATAATGCTGATTTTAACGCCCAAATTTTAAATTTGGATACTTACATTCATCTTAAAAAAGCGTTCAATGAAAAATTTATTGTAAAGGGTTATTTTTTGAATGAAAAATTGGTTGGTTTTCTTTCAGCCATGCAAAACGGCACACATCTCGATGCTCATTTTATTGGTATTGATTATTCTCAAAATAAAGAATTTGCCATCTATCCAAGAATTTTAAACGATTATGTACGTCTTGGTATTGAAACAAAATCGAGCCAAATCAATTTAGGTAGAACGGCTTCTGAAATTAAAAGTACGCTTGGTGCAGAACCAAAAGCACTGACTTGCTACTGCAAGCATAAACGGTATTTACCTAATCAGATATTAAAACCATTTATAAAGAATGTGCAGATAAAGTCTTTTCGACAGCATTCAGTTTTTAAGTAGAAATGGCTTTTCAGACCTTTCAGGTTTTAAAAGCCTGAAAGGTCTCTCTACTATAAACTCATAGGTTTCGGCTTCACGCCATGCTTACGAGTATCTTCCTTAGTTAATACCTTAAAGTTTTCAGACTTCGGAAATTTGTGCGCCAATTCTAATAAGGCTTCAGACAGACCTGTTAATTTTCTGGCTTTTAAATCGATCCAACCACCTTGCATTTCGCAATAGGCTAAATTTTCGCCTTTATGATTATAAAAATTATGTTCGAACATAAACAACATGCCATCATCACTTAAACCCGAAACTTCCATCGTTACCGTAATTGGTGCTCCGATAAAGGATTCTTTAAAATAGTACATGTGCTCATAAAATACCACAGGTCCTACATTTTCCTTTTTCATTTCAGGCATAGAAAATCCAAATTCCAGAAAGAACGCCATTCTGGTATGACTCATAAAATTGGTATAAGCAGAGTTGGCTAAATGACCATTTGCATCTAAATCGCTCCAACGGATTTCAAACTGTTTTTTGTACATACTAGAACTTATCAAATTAAGATCGCAAAGTTATAAAAGTCTTACCGCTCAACTCAATCCTTTTACAAGAATTTAATCCAAGTATAAAACCATTCAATTTTGTATCTTTGCGCAACTAAAAAAGCATCATATTAATGATACAATCCATGACAGGTTATGGGAAATCTGTTCTTCAGCTCCCAACAAAAAAAATCTCTATAGAATTAAAATCTCTTAATAGTAAAAGTTTAGACCTCAACGCGCGTATGCCATCCATGTATCGTGCAAAAGAGTTGGGCATTAGAAAACTATTAGCCAAGCACTTGGTAAGAGGCAAAGTGGATTTTTCACTTTTTGTTGAAATTACAGGCGAAGACACCAGCTCTAAAATCAACAAAACGGTTGTTAACGAATATATAAAACAACTTAAAGACGTTATTAATACAGGTGATGATACCGAATATTTAAAAATGGCCATTCGCATGCCAGATGCTATCACTACAGAACGTGATGATATTGATGAAGACGAATGGACGCTTATCAGTGCTGAAATTAATGAAGCTATTTCTAAAATAGTGATATCGCGTAAAGATGAAGGTGCCACATTAAAACAAGATTTTATAGATAGAATTGCCACCTTAAGACGCTTACTTAACGAGGTGATTGCTATGGATCCAGAACGCATTGAAGGCGTAAGAGCACGATTAGAAAAAGGCATCGCTGATCTTAAGGAAAAAGTAGATGAAAACCGTTTTGAACAAGAATTGGTTTATTACATCGAAAAGTTTGATATCACCGAAGAAAAAGTGCGACTAGATAACCACTTAGATTATTTTACAAGCACTTTAAATTCTGATGAGTCTAATGGTAAAAAGCTTGGTTTTATTTCTCAAGAAATTGGACGCGAAATCAATACCATTGGTTCAAAATCTAATTATGCACCTATGCAGAAATTAGTGGTTCAGATGAAAGATGAACTTGAAAAGATTAAAGAACAGTTGTTGAATGTACTGTAATGAGTGAGCAGTTTTCAGTCGCAGTTTTTAGTAAAAAAGTAACCGATGACGCAAGACAGATGACATCTGTAATAACTAAGTAACTCAATAACTTATTTGCTCAATAATTTAAAGTAAAAGATTTGTCAGAAATTAAAAACGAAAAACAAGGCAAGCTGATTGTATTTTCAGCACCATCTGGTTCAGGAAAAACAACGATTGTTCGTCATTTATTAAATCAGCCAGAACTCAATTTAGAGTTTTCTATTTCGGCAACGTCTCGCGAAAAACGAGGAAACGAAGTTCATGGCAAAGATTATTACTACCTCTCGCTTCAAGAATTTAAAAACAACATAAAAAATGATGCTTTTTTAGAATGGGAAGAAGTGTATAGAGATAATTTTTATGGCACCTTAAAAACAGAAATTGAACGTATTTGGGCAAAAGGCAAACATGTTATTTTTGATATTGATGTGTCTGGCGGTTTGCGTATAAAACGTAAATTCCCAGAGCAAACCATTTCCATTTTTGTAAAACCACCAGATTTAAATGAACTCGTAAGACGCTTAAAAGACAGAGGTGAAGAAAGCGAAGACAAAATAAGTATGCGTGTGGCAAAAGCGCCTGCAGAATTAGCAACCGCTCCGCTTTTTGACCATATTGTGGTTAATTCTGATTTAGATGTGGCCTTGAAAGATGCTTATGATTTGGTGTCTGGTTTTATAAAAGAATAGATACTGAAATAAATTCAGCATAAAATGAAAATAGGTTTATACTTCGGCACCTTCAACCCAATTCACGTTGGCCATTTAACCATTGCCAATCATTTAGCTGAGCATAGCGATTTAGATCAAGTTTGGTTTGTAGTGACGCCATTAAGTCCTTTTAAAAAGAAAAGTAGCTTGTTAGATAATTACCAACGCTTAGAAATGGTGCATTTGGCTACAAAGGATTACGATAATTTAAGACCAAGCGATATTGAATTCGGGCTTAAACAACCCAATTACACCATTGATACGCTCACGTATCTCTTTGAAAAATTCCCGAAATACGAGTTTTCCTTAATTATGGGCGAAGACAATTTAAAAAGCTTTCATAAATGGAAAAACTATGAGCTTATTTTAGAAAATCACAATATATATGTCTATCCGAGACTGTCAGAAGGTAAAATAGATACTCAATTCAACAACCATCCTAAAATCCATAGCGTAGATGCACCAATTATGGAACTCTCGTCTACATTTATTAGGAAATCAATTAAGGATAATAAAAACGTGCGTCCTATGTTACCAGAACATGTTTGGAAGTATATTGATGATATGAATTTTTATCGCTAAAGCCTGTGTTATTAGAATAAGGGGTTCAAATTTTAGGAGTGTTTTTTTTGAATAAAAGAATTAACATATCAAAAGTTCAACTACATAAATTCTGTTTTAAGGATGAAAATTCCTTTTAAACTCAAGAGATTGCTGCTTTCGCAGGAATTTGGGTATTAAAAATGATAAAAAGCATTTTCCATATGCGTCAGTTCTTCAGTGGTTTTATTCTTTAAAATGGCAATAATATCGAATCGGGTTTCTAAATCAATATCATTTTCTGTGATATAAGCATCCATGGCTTTTACCAATAATTTTATTTTACTTGGAGTTACAAAATCTTGTGGATCGCCAAAGAAATCAGAATTTCTAGTTTTCACTTCAACACAAATCATGGTGTTATTGTGTTTGGCAATGATATCTATTTCCGCTTTTTGAAACGTGTAATTGCGCACCAAAATCTTATACCCTTTTGCAATCAGATAATCTGTTGCTAATTGCTCGCCTAATTTACCAAGTTCGTTGTGTTGTGCCATAATTACTGAGATTTATACTGAACTTGTTTCAGTAAAGCAGAACTCTCATTCTACTTTTCTGTAATTTAATTTTTCCCAGTTAACGACAATCGCAAAACTAAGAATAGTATTATAATGCATCAAGATACAAAATTGAGACGATTTTTGTACACCCATCTCATTTTCAATTCTCTAAATTATACAATAAGCCATACCTTTGCAATTCGCGAAAAACACCCAAAATGGCAAGCTTAGTAAAATGTCCAAATTGTGGCATCTATAACAAAAACGTCGATTATTGTACCAGTTGCAATACACTTTTGTCTTACAAAAAAAGACGTGAAATTTCTTTTGCAAAAGATAAAAAGGAACGTTTGGAACGCGAGCGAATTGAAGATGAAGCCTCACCTTCTTTTTATGAAAAACACAAAGACCATCGTTTTTTAGTAGTGCGTGTTTTTGTGAAAGTTGTACACTCTATTTGGTTAGGATTTATGGCTATAGGTATGTTTATTGCTTGGCTGATTACCGCTATTGCAGCATGACGATTTTAAAACATCCTATAGTCATTGTCAGCGTTTTTTTAGCGAGCATTTTATATACAGCCAATCGCTTAGAATTACCACTTCCTAATTGGGTGTATTTTTACGTCAATGACTTTTTATGCATGCCTATTGTGTTGAGCTTATGCTTGGCTAGTTTACGACTGATAAAGAAAACCGAAACACTTTACGTTCCACTAAGTGTTGTTTTAGCGCTAACCCTTTATTTTGCATTATTTTTTGAAATATTAATACCTCAAATAAACGCACGTTACACGTTTGATGTTATAGATATTGTACTTTATATTTTAGGCGCACTACTCTTTTTTAAATACCAGAAAACCTTATTCTGAAAAATTGAGAGTCGACTGATCTTTAGCAACCTTCAAATCAACAAGCCTACCCAAAACCAAAGCACGATTATCCTTTTCATGACCTGCTGGCACGTTAAACGCAATCGGGAAATCATAATCTTCTAAAGCATCAAGAATCAATTGCTCAACCGAAGTTCCCCAAAGTGTCGTATTTTTTCGCATTTTAGACATGTCACCAACCACGAGACCGTTTAAGTTATCAAAATAGCCAGCACGTTTCATACTTTGTAACATACGATCGATATGATATTTGTACTCACCAATTTCTTCAATAAAAAGAATCTTACCTGAGGTATCGATACTTTCTTTAGAACCCAACATGGTGTGCAACATCGTAAGATTTCCACCGACCAACTCACCTGAAGTGTTACCTATTCTATTATAATCAGAACCTTTTAGAGTATAATTTTGAGGATTTCCGAAAATTGCCGCTTTAAACGTCGCAACTGTGTCTTTAATATCGTTTAAATCTTTCGTTAAACTCACACACATTAAAGCATGTAACGACTGAAATCCTTCATTATGCACTTGGTTGTGCAAAGCCGTAATATCCGAATACCCAATAATCCATTTTGGATTGTTTCTAAATTCAGTATAATTCAATTTATCTAAAATCCTAACCGTTCCGTAACCACCTCTGGCGCACCAAATGGCACTAATTTTAGGGTCGTCCATAGCATTTTGTAAATCTTCACAACGCTCTGCATCTGTACCTGCAAAATGATTGGCTTTTTTAAATACGTGTTTACCAACCACAGCATGTAAGCCCCAACTTTCTAAAAGTTTTATGGCTTGCTGCACTTCACCTTCTCTACTTTTTAAAATACCTGAAGGTGCAACAATAGCAACAGTATCACCTGCTTTTAAATAAGGTGGTTGTATTAATTTTGAAATCATTTTGGAAGAATTATCAGTTTCATTTTGAGCTTGTACCACAGTAGTTACAACTAACAAAAACGTAAAACATAGCGATAGAAAGTGGTGTTTCAAAATCATAAAAACGAATTTTTTGTAAATATAAAAAGTAAAACCTGAAGCTTAGCGTAATTGTATTTTTAATAGCATTTTAACTAAAAACGTCCAAATAGTGCACTTTTAACGTATATAAGCCATAATTCTTGGCAATATTCCCTTATATTGATACTAAATTCCGAATTTATGGCTGTTTTTACTTCTTGTATCACCTCTTCATTACAACCTTATGTGCCGTCTACTGAAAACCCTTGGGATGAAACCAGAGTGCGCCATGCCTTTCGTCGTATCGGTTACGATGCCAGTAAATCTATGGTTGCTAGTGCGCTTACCATATCACCAGACCTATTTATAGACCAATTAATTAATGAGTCTTTAAATGCACCAAACTGGCCAACGCCATCTTGGGCAACGTTTACCAATAACGATTATAACAATCTCGGTTTAGATTTTGACGAACAAACTCAAGCCAATCATGCAGAATTGATGTTTGGACTCATAGACCAAATGCAAACGGTAGGTTTAAAAAGTCGACTTATACTTTTTTGGAGCAATCATTTTGTAACACGTCTTGAAGAATACTATACAAGTAACCATCTTTATGAATATTTCAATACGCTCGAAACACATGCTCTAGGTAATTTTGAAGACTTTGTAAGAGCCATAGGCAAAACAAGTGCTATGTTGATGTTTCTTAATGGAGTAGAAAATACCAGCTTTAGCCCAAACGAAAATTATGCACGAGAACTCTACGAACTTTTTACCCTTGGTGTAGATAATGGCTACACGCAAACCGATATTGTAGAAACCTCTAAAGCTTTAACAGGTTATAACCACAGACAAAACTGGACGTATCCTATTTACTTCGATGCAAGTACCTTTAATTCTGAAGATAAAACCATTTTTAACCAAACCGGAAATTGGGATTACGATGATGTTATCGATATTCTATTTCAAGAAAAAGCACCTTTAATTGCAGCGCATATTTGCAAAAAATTATACACTTATTTCGTAAGTCCCACAGTAAATGAAACCATTGTTACTGAAATGGCTAATCAGTTTGTAATCGATTTTAATATTGAAAACATCTTAAGAACACTCTTTAAAAGTCAACATTTTTTTGATGTCAAAACCATTGGCACACAAATTAAAAGTCCTTACGATTTATCGATGTCTTACTTAAAAGTTACAGGTTTTAGCTTGCAACAAGAATTCTACGAAGCCATGATTTGGTTTAACGGACTCATGGGACAACAGTTATTTGATCCAGTAGATGTTGCCGGATGGCAAGGTGACAGAGATTGGATTAACTCAAGTACTCTCGGTGGCCGTTGGGAAATTTTACAATGGGTTATTTGGCATACTTGGAATAATTATAATGAAGAATTACGAACCTTCGCTATTGAAAGTTCGGACAATAGTAACGACCCTTACGTTATTACAAAAGCCATTATTGACCGTTTTATGCCATTAGAATTATTTTCAGTTGAAGACTACCAAGCTGCAACTGATGTTTTTAAACATGATTTGCCTGAGAATTATTACGAAAACCAACAATGGAATTTACAATGGAGTTCTGTTCCTTTTCAAGTCGTGCTACTTTTAATACATCTAACCAAGTTTCCTGAATTTCAACTTAAATAATCTACTGTTATGTGTGATGATACATCAAAAAATGAAAAAAAATTCGGGACCAGTGCTCATGATATGGAGCACAAAAAATGGAACCGACGTTCATTCTTGCAAGCTTTAGGTTTATCTGGTGCAGGCACAATGATGCTAGGTGGTATGCCACTTTCTGCTTCGAGCAGCACCAAATTGGCTGCTGCGATTAGCGATTCAGAATCAGACCGAATTTTAGTCATCATAAGACTTAAAGGAGGTAATGATGGTCTTAATACTATTGTACCTATTTACGATTATGATACTTATGCTAACAACCGACCAACCATTAAACACAATCTAAATGACCTCACAGCCTTAACACCAGATTTCGGAATTCCGAATGCCATGACCGATTTATTAAACCTTTGGGATACTGGAGGCATGAAAGTGGTGCATGGTGTGGGTTACGAAAATCCGAGTCAGTCGCATTTTGCTGGTTCAGACATTTGGGCCTCTACAGATCCTACTAACAATGCAACAACAGGTTGGTTAGGTCGCCATTTTGAAGAACTATATCCTGAATATTTATTAAATCCACCTTCAATACCTGCGGCTGTTCAAATAGGAAGTATTGGTAATTTAATTTTCGACGGAGCTTCAAATAATTATGCCTTTTCTGTTGCCAACCCTAATCAGTTGGAAGCTATTGCCCAAAGTGGAACTGTACATGATATGACGAGTTTTCCTGAATGTATTTATGGCGAACAGTTAGAATTTATGCGAGGTACCACCAACACCACTTATCAATATGCAGGCACTATTCATGAGGCTTATACCGAAGGAGCAAATAGCTCTGAATATATGGATTCAGAATTAGGTCAGCAATTATCCATTGTAGCCAGACTCATAAAAGGAAATCTGGGTACTAAAGTTTATATGGTCACCTTAGGTGGTTTTGATACACACGCTAATCAGGTAGAAGATCACAACACCTTACTTACAGATTTATCAAATTCTGTAAAAACCTTCTATGAAGATTTAGCTCAGGCAGGTTTAGATGATAAAGTTTTGTCTATGAGTATTAGTGAGTTTGGTCGTAGAACGTTCGAAAATGGTTCTAACGGTACCGACCATGGCAAAGCTGCACCATTAATGTTATTTGGTACAGCAATGGAAGGTAATGGATTTGTTGGCACGCATCCAGACCTTACTGCAGATGATGGTGAAGGCAATTTAAATTACACCCAAGATTTTAGAGAAGTGTATGCCAGCGTTTTAGAAAATTGGCTCTGTATAGAAAGTGGTTTGGTTGATGAAGCGTTGCTCAATAACACTTATGCACGAGTCGATTTGGGCTTCAGTTGTAGTGCTTTGAGTCTCGAAGACTTTAACAGAGACCGCTTTAAACATTATGTGCTTTATACAGATACGGATTCAATTATAAAACTAACCAATCCGTACACGCAACACACCGTTGTAAAATTGTACGATATTGCTGGTAGAGACATTGGTACCTTAAAAAATGAAATGCTATTTGCTGGCGAACATAGTATCAGCGTAAAAAATACCATTGGAACTAAACTTAACGTTGGTCAGTATATTTATAGAATTTCTGTTGGAAATCAAAATTATAGCAAGTCTTTGATTATTCGCTAATCTCATGTTCAAATATATTTAAAAGGCCTTTAGTTTTACTGGAGGCTTTTTTGGGTATCAACTGCCACTCATTATTAGTTTTTATCAATGAGAGGTGTCTATAAAAATCTATTCATAATTGCTTTTATTTTTAACCATTAACCTCTGTATCCAATTCGTGAATTTTATTAATTCTTTGTCCCTTTAGGGACTTTATATTGGTAAGAAGAAGTCTTTATGCTAGAAGCGTGCCTTTAGGTACGCTATATGTTGTACCCAAAGGCACAAGTGTTAAGATCGTTATGACTGTTACCCATAGAAAGTCCTTAACGGGACAGTTTTAACATCATATTAATTAATTTATAAATAGGTGTTGATTGGTGATTACCAAATAGCGAAATTATTTCAACATTTTAGAAGACGCTTACAAGAAGTGACAACTCATTTTTATACGCATTTGCTATAATTACTAAGCCTAAAATCGCTAATTTTGTCCTTCAACAAAAATGAAATTTCATGTCGAAGAGATACACCATAACCGCAGCATTACCATACACTAACGGTCCAATTCATATTGGTCATTTAGCAGGTGTTTATGTGCCAGCAGATATTTACGCACGTTATTTAAGGTTAACAGGAAATGATGTTGCCTTTATTTGTGGTAGTGACGAACATGGTGTTCCAATAACTATAAAAGCAAAAAAAGAAGGAGTTACACCTCAAGATATCGTCGATAAATATCATGCGATTATAAAACAATCGTTTGTTGATTTCGGAATTACGTTTGATAATTATTCACGTACTACAGCGAAAATTCATCACGATACTGCTCAAGAGTTTTTTAAAACCCTTTACGACAAAAATGAATTTTTAGAAGAAGTCACTGAACAATTATACGATGCTGAAGCCAATCAGTTTTTAGCTGACCGTTTTGTTACTGGTACGTGTCCAAAATGTTGCAATGAAGAAGCCTATGGAGATCAGTGTGAAAACTGCGGATCTAGTTTAAACGCCACAGATCTTATCAATCCAAAATCGGCAATTACAGGAAATGTACCAAGCCTAAAAGAAACCAAACACTGGTTTTTACCTTTAAATAAATACGAAGACTTTTTGCGCGAATGGATTTTAAAAGGTCATAAAAAAGATTGGAAACCTAATGTTTACGGCCAAGTAAAATCTTGGGTAGATGATGGTTTGCGTCCAAGAGCTGTCACTAGAGATTTAGATTGGGGGATTCCGGTACCAGTTGAAGGAGGTGAAGGCAAAGTGCTTTACGTGTGGTTTGATGCACCAATTGGTTACATTTCTGCGACCAAAGAATGGGCTGCACGCGAAGGTAAAAATTGGGAAGATTACTGGAAAGACGAGAACACAAAACTGGTTCACTTTATAGGTAAAGATAATATTGTATTTCACTGTATTATTTTCCCTGCCATGTTAAAAGCCGAAGGGTCTTATATTTTACCAGATAATGTACCAGCCAATGAGTTTTTAAACTTAGAAGGCAAGAAGTTATCAACCTCTAAAAATTGGGCCGTTTGGTTACCAGATTATTTAATCGATTTCCCCAATCAGCAAGATGTGTTGCGTTATGCTTTAACAGCAAATGCGCCAGAATCTAAGGATAACGATTTTACTTGGAAAGATTTTCAGGCCAGAAACAATAATGAATTGGTGGCTATTTTTGGGAACTTCATTAATCGTGTTGTGGTGTTAACCAACAAATATTATGAAGGTGTTATTCCAGAACCATCAGACTATTCAACTGTTGATAAAGAAACTTTGGCTGCTGTAAAAGCCTATCCTGCTGTGATTTCTAGTTCTATTGAACGCTACCGTTTTAGAGAAGCAAGTCAAGAATTAATGAATTTAGCACGATTAGGAAACAAATACTTAGCAGACGAAGAACCATGGAAAACGATTAAAACTGATGAAGCTCGTACCCAAACTGTGATGTTTGTGGCACTTCAAATCGCTTCAGCTTTAGCGATTTTGTCCGAGCCATTTTTGCCGTTTACTTCTAAGAAATTGAAATCTATTCTTTGTCATGCTGAGCTTGCCGAAGCATCTCATTGGGATGATGTGTCTTCAAAAGACATATTAATTCCAGCGTCACACCAAATCGAAAAAGGTGAACTCTTATTTTCAAAAATTGAAGATGCACAAATTGAAGCCCAATTAGAAAAACTAGAATCCAGCAAAAAAGCAAACGAAGCCGCTGATAAAGTGGTTGAACCACAAAAAGACGAAATCACTTTTGATGATTTCACCAAATTAGATTTACGTGTAGGCACCATTCTCGAAGCAGAAAAAATGCCTAAAACCAAAAAGCTACTCGTTTTAAAAGTAGATACAGGTATTGATGTAAGAACGATTGTTTCTGGTATTTCTGAAAGCTTTAAACCAGAAGACGTTATTGGAAAACGCGTTACGGTTTTAGTGAACTTAGCACCAAGAGCATTACGAGGTGTTGAGAGTCAGGGGATGATTTTAATGACTGAGGATGAAGGTGGAAATCTGGTATTTGTTAATCCTGATATTGATGATGTAAATAATGGATTACAGATTAGTTAATTTATGAAAGAAAATATACTTTTATCATAGTATATTTGTTGTCAAACATTTAGCTTTAGTTAATTATATTTCTTTTAAAAAATACGTACTATTATTCTGTCTTTTTATGGCATGATTTTTGACCTAATAATTGATTCCAACAAGTAAAATGTTTGACTCATTTATTACCTGAATACTTAGCAGTAATTCTATCAAAAACACGTTGCGGTAGAAAATTTACCAACTGAGAAAAAATATATTTGCCTTGATTCATATTCGTAATATTGATTTACGAACATAGATAGCAATTTCAAATCGTCACGCTTTAAATTGAGGCTTAAAACACAGATTTACAATAATTTCAAAGAACTTCGATTAACTTTTAGTGGACACTAGTGTATATTTCTTTAAAAAAATACGTATTATTATTCTGTCTTTTTATGGCATGATTTTTGACATATTTTTTAATTATAAAACCAACACCTATGTCGCTAAACTTCTTCTACTCCAAAACTAAAATATACCAAATCGCATGTTTGCTTTTTATTGCAAATATGACCTCGTATACACTTTGTGCTCAACAAAAAGGCGATATCATCAATGACTATAAAAATTATACAGAACTACCAAGAGAGGTTGCCTATGTACACCTAAATAAATCAACCTATATTGCTGGTGAGATGATAGGTTTTAAAGCCTATATATTTGATAAACTCACCAAAGAACCCTCCAATCTTACAAAAAATCTATACTGCATTATACAAAATGAAAATGGTGAAATCATTAAAAATAAACTTATTGAAGTTAATAATGGGGTAGCATCAAATACTTTTGATATTGATAGTACGCTTTCCTCAGGCGTATTTATATTTAAAGCCTACACCAATTGGATGCGCAATTTTGATGAAAACAACCATTTTGAGCAAACATTTAAGGTCATTGATGCTGACAAACTTGATTTTATAAAGCGAGACATACTACAAAATAATGATATAGAACTACAAGCCTTGGGCGAAGGCGGACATATTGTTTATAATATTAACAATACCATAGGTATAATTGCAAAAAACAAATTTGGTAATGGTATTGCCAATGCTAATGGAAATATTACTGATAAGAATGGCACGCTTATTTCTGAGTTTCAACTCAATGAGGTCGGTTTAGCTAAAGCCTTGTTTAAACCATTACCTAATAATACATACAATCTTAACTTAAATCTTAATGATGAGACCATAACTGTTCCTATTGAAAATATTAAACTTTTTGGCATAAATATGACTTTAAGTGATCTAAAAGAAAAAATAAATATAGTTGTCAAAACCAACAATGAAACCCTAAAACGTACAAATGAACAATCTTACAAACTTGCTATTCATAATGGCGAGGACATTAATGTCATACCTTTTACCATTTCAGAAAAAGGGAAAGCCATATTAACTGTTCAAAAAAAACAGCTCTTTTCTGGAACCAATATATTTACAATATTTGATAATGAGAACAGACCACTGTTAGAACGTTTGTATTTTAATAAAAATTTCTCAACTCAGAAAATATCTAAAACATCCGTAAAACAATTAAACGATAGCTTAAACGTAAGTCTGAGTTTGAGCAACCTAGACCTCTCAAAATGGTCTAACCTTAGTGTTTCTGTTCTTCCATCAAAAACCAAATCGTATAATCACCACAATAATCTAATTTCACAGTTATATATTCAACCTTACGTAAAAGGTAGTATTGAAAACGCTAGTCAGTATTTTCGAAGCAACGATAAGCGAGTAGATTATAATTTAGATTTATTGATGCTAACTCAAGGCTGGAGCAGTTACAATTGGCAAAATATTTTTAAAGAAAAAGACAAAGCTATTACTTATCCGTTTGAGCAAGGAATAGATATTGTAGCCAATATAAACAGCAAACAAAAAGGCACTTATTATGTGTACCCAATGGAAGGTAAAAGCACTCAAATCTTTAATGTTTCGGAAAGCGATAATGCCTTAATTTTAAATTCTACTTTCCCAATTGATAATGATCTTTTTAGGATTGGCTATCTCGGAGATAAAAAGTTTAAAAAGGAGTCACCAAAAATTTATCCACAGTTTTCTCCATCAATTATTCCAAAGTTTAAAACTAATTACAAGACAATTAGAAGTTATTTTAAGACCATAAATCAATTCAACGAATCCCCAAATATTACTAATGCTTGGGAAACAAATGATAATGTTGAAGCCTTAGATGAGGTAACTGTAAATACGAGTACAAAATACACTAGAGCAGAAGCACTAAAAAATAAAACCATTAATTCTCGGGTATCAATTGTAAATGATAATGACAGGAATGGTGGTCTACGATTAGATATTTATCTCCAGAGATTAGGGTTTCAAGCAACTTTTGATTACCAGTCTGGGCGGTTTTCAATTACTAATCCTAGGGTAAGAGGTATTGGCACCCAAAATCCTGTACCTGCTGTTTATCTCGATGATGGTCTTATTGGTTTTGGCCCAGAAGCTGACTTTGGCATTCTTACCTTTATAACCATGAGTGATATTGATTATATTGAATATGAACTTTATGGTTTCGGAGGAGGTCTCTTACAGGGTGAAGCCGGCTTTATTAAAGTTTATACTTTAAAAGACCAAGGCTTAAAAAAAACTATTAAGAATACTATACGCACGTACGAAATACCATTAAAATTTAATGAAGAAAAAGCATTTTACACACCAAAATATAAATATTATAATACTGAGTTTTTTAATGAATATGGAACTATTGCTTGGGAGCCGAAGATGACATTCAACAAAAAAGGCGAGGCACAGTTTCACTTTTTTGATACTAAGACGCAAAATATCACTTTATTCGTAGAGGGCATTGTTAACGGTAATCAATATATTTCGGAAGAAATTATAATTGAAACAAACAATTAAAATGTGCTTAAAATAGCCTTCCACCCAATCTACAAACATCCACTTCCAGAGGGACATCGTTTCCCTATGGAGAAGTACGACTTGTTACCACAACAACTTTTACACGAAGGCACCTGTGTTAAAAATAATTTCTTCGAACCAGAAAAGCCAAACGACAAACATATTCTCACCGTTCATACGCCTGAGTATTACTATGACTTGGTCAATATTACCTTAGACCCAAGAGCGGCTCGTAAAATAGGATTTCCCCTAAGTGAAGTTCTAGTAGAACGCGAAGTTATTATTGCGGATGGCACTATAAA
>NZ_JBGCDQ010000027.1:0-88994 GCF_045105575.1 Winogradskyella sp.
AACGGTTAAGTAGCGTTTGCTCTAACACTTTATTTTAGAAATTATATCCTGAAATTAGTTCAAGAAACAAAACTACTTGATCAATCCCTTCACCTCATCAAAATCCAAACCACCATAATTACCAGAACTCATTAATAACAAGCTCTTGTTATCAAAGCTTTGAGAGAATAAGAAGTTTTTAAAATCTTCTGGGTTGGTGTAGATAATTAAATCGTCGCGCTCAAAAGCATTAGCGATTTGTTGTTCCGTAACTTCTTCTAGTTTTTTAATCTCAACAGCATGTGGAGAATAAAACACAACAGCAACATCTGCAGCATCTAAAGCACCTTTGTATTCTTTTAGGAATTCAGCATTTAAGCTACTGTAAGTATGTAATTCTAAACAAGCGACTAAAGTTCTGTCGCTGTACTGTTCTTTTAAAGCTTTGGTCGTCGCTTCTACCTTACTTGGTGAGTGTGCAAAATCCTTGTACGCTATACTCGTTTTAGATTCGGCAATTTTCTCTAAACGTTTGCTGGCTCCTTTAAAGGTAGAAATGGCTTCGTAGAAATCGTCTTCATCAATTCCCATGTGCTGGCAAATCCATTTGGCACCAGCTAAATTGTTTAAGTTGTGTGCACCAAAAACTTCAATTGGCATCGGTCCTTCTGGAGTTTCTAAAAGTGTTTCACCATCTTCTACTGTGTATGCTGGTGTTTGGTAAGGTAGTTTCCTTATCTGATTTTCTGAAGCTTCAACCACACGTTTTACTTCGGCATCTTCTTCGTTGTAATTAATACTGCCACCTCTTACGATAGAATCGATAAAAATGCTAAACTGCTCTACATAGTTTTCATAAGTTGGAAACACATTAATATGATCCCAAGCAATGCCGCTTAACAAGGCAATATTAGGTTTATACAGATGAAATTTTGGTCGCATGTCTATAGGAGAACTCAAATATTCATCACCTTCTAAAACTATAAAATCATTGTGTTCAGTGAGTTTTACCATCACGTCAAAACCTTCGAGTTGCGCGCCAACCATATAATCAACATCTCTGTTGTGATAATGCATTACGTGCAAAACCATAGAGGTAATTGTTGTCTTTCCATGACTTCCGCCAATGACTACACGTGTTTTGTTTTTGGCTTGTTCGTATAAAAATTCAGGATAGCTGTAGATTTTTATACCGAGTTCTTGGGCTTTCAGCAATTCAGGATTATCAGCTTTGGCATGCATACCCAAAACAATCGCATTTAAATCTGAAGTGACTTTTTCTGGATACCAACCAAACGTTTCAGGTAGTAAACCTTTAGCGTCTAATCTCGATTTTGAAGGTTCGAAAATAGTATCGTCACTTCCTGTGACCTTGTCACCTTTATTGTGAAGTGCTAAGGCTAAATTGTGCATGGCTGCACCACCAATAGCTATAAAATGTACGTTCATAAAACAAATATCAAATTAGAAATTGCAAATTCCAAATAAAGCCAACTATTTCTCAAAATAGTAGGATATAGTTGTTACACAAAGGTACACTAAGAAAGCATGCAGCTTCATAAAGAAAAAAACAATAATTTATGAGCAAGTATTAGTATGGTTTATTTTTCCACTATGGGGAAATTAAAAAGGGGCTTTTATTCTTACAAATCCGGATTCACTGCTAAACTATTAAACAATTTTGCTTTTGTAGAGAAGAATTTATTCTGAATTGAAATAGCTTTTAATTGGTTTTCAATTAGTTTAGATTCGCGCGAATTTACCAAAAACAGAGAGCTTTCTCCCAATTGAAATTTACGCTCCTCTGCAACCAGCATCAATTCAGAATCGGTAACCATTTCCGTCGTGATTTCATTTTGTGCCACGTAAGATTCTAATTCTTGTTTTATGGCGTTTATTTTATTTTGAAGACTAACGCGTGTGGCATCAAATTCAAACTCCGTGTCTTGCAATTTTATTTTGGCTAATTTTAAATCACCTCGTTCTTTTCTTAAAAACAAAGGGAAACTGACATTCAATCCACCTTTATACTCGGCTGTATTAAAAGTTCTGGCGACATCTGGTGCTTCAGACAAAAAATTATATTCTACATCTACTCTTGGTAAAAGTCGGTTTCTTTTTAAACGTGTATCAACTTCCAATCCATCTAACTTGTAACCTAATGACAATAGTTTAGGGTGCTCTTCTAAAATCACTTCATCACTTCGCAATTGATTAATGTTAAACGTACTGTCTACGATAGGCTCAGTATCGACATCTGGAATAACATCGGGTTGTAACTCTACCGGAATATTATTTTCTAACCATAAAAAATTAGACAATTGTAAAGCCGCCTGCATCAGTTTTACTTTAGATTGTTCTAAACTCAATTTTCTACTGTTCAATGCAATTCTGGCTTCCGTAGCATCTATTTGCGCATTTTCACCAAGCTCTACTCCTCTTACAATTCCTCTGTAACGCAATTCTGCATTGACGAGAAAATCTTCAAAAAGTTTTAATTCATTATAAGCTTTCAACCAATCGAAATAAACCAAAGAAGCTTCAAACAAAATGTTGTTGACAAAAATATCGCGATCTGCTTTGGCTTGTTCTCTAAAGAGCTTGGCTTGTTTTAAAGCAGCCATACGATCATTAATTAGTAAACCTTTTGCTAATGGCACCATAAGACCTGCACTGTACAGACCTTGATCTGGGACAAACGCTTCAGGATTTAAAAAATCTCCTGTGTTTTCTTCAAACGTTCCTTTAAGCTCTACACCAAACCACGTTGGAACTTTAAAGGTTCCGTTTAACTGATCAAAATACTCTGTGTTTTTAAATTTTTTGCGATCGTAATCGACTTCTAATTTAGGATCAAACGCACCACGAGATTTCATGAGTTTAGCTTGACTTTCGTCTATAACCAATTCCGCCTGTTTTACAATAGGATGAAACTTTTTTACAAAACCTAAGTACTCATCAAAACGCAATACATTAGATAAAGGATCTGTTTGTGCACCACCTATAAAACTAAACCCAATAAGAATAACTGACAATAAACTTCGCATGTTTTACTTCTTTTTAGATTTGCCAGCATCTACTGGTTGGTAATAATTTGGTGGGAATCCATTTAATTGTCTCCACAATTCAAACCAAATTGGTACGTCTTCTAATAAGGCCATAGTGTAAGCACCAGAACCTGCCCTAATGTCTTTTGGCCATTTATGATCGTCTTCATCTGGAGCTAATAATACTCTAAATTTACCATTTGCACTTATAAAATTCTCTATCGCAACAACTTCAGCTCCATACGTACCATAAGATACATTTGGCCAACCGCTAAAGATAATTGCAGGCCAACCATCAAACTGTACACGCACCTTTTCACCTTTGTGTACCAGTGGTAAATCTATAGGTTCTACAAACATTTCTACCGCTAAATCTATATTTGCTGGCATTATACCTACTAATTCTTCACCTTCCTTGAATGTTTGTCCAATACCGCCTCTAATCGCTTTATTTATAAAACCGTCGTAAGGTGCTGTAATATAAAGTAGACCATTTCTTATGGTATAGTTAGATACTTGGTTCTCTAATTTAGAAACCTGTGCTTCCGAATCAAATTGGCTCGATTGTGCGCTGAATTTTTCACTTTCGGCTTTAGAGATTTTATCTGCATATTCTGCTTTTAAAGTTGAAATTTGAATTTTAGAATTAAGCACTTCATTTCTACTCCGTAATAATTTTGCTTCTTGAGATGTTTCCTTAGCTTCAGTTTCTTGTAATTTAACTTTAGCATCTTCAACATTTTTTAGTGCTGCAAAACCATCCTGAAACAAAGAATCTGACCGTACATATTTAGTTCGTGCTATTCTAAGATTTGTTCTAGCAGCAACTAAATCCATACTATCTTGTCTTACTTTTAACAAGGCTTGTAAAATTTTATTTTCTGCCATTTCTAACTTTAAGCGACGCTCTTTTATAAGGGCTCCAATACGTATATCTTGTGCATCAACTTTACCTTTGTAAGATACTACAGAAAACGCCTTTGCATCGCGTTGTTGCGCTGTACGCTCTACCAAATCAGGATCAAAGTACTCACTTTTTACTTCGGATATTTTCATTATCGTGTCACCTTTTCTTACGGCATCACCTTCGCGCACAAACCATTGCTCTATACGTCCTGGAATTTGCGACTGAATCGTTTGTGGTCTTTGATCTGGCGTTAAGGTCGTTACATTACCTCGACCTGTAATATTCTGGGTCCATGGTAAAAATAAGATGATAATACCAACGATTGCAAACACCCACAAAAAGCGATTGAAATATTTGTAATACGTTTTATCAAAAACACGCTCAGCAGATTTATACTTCGTTAAATCGACGTGTGCATTTATTGGATTTTTAGATATATTCAGCATATTACTTTTTATTTAAAATAATTTGACCTCTATTTAACGTAATG
Organism: Winogradskyella sp.; assembly: GCF_045105575.1. Taxonomy (GTDB): domain Bacteria; phylum Bacteroidota; class Bacteroidia; order Flavobacteriales; family Flavobacteriaceae; genus Winogradskyella. The sequence continues at coordinate 4,424 of NZ_JBGCDQ010000027.1, forward strand.
GTCTCCGTACAATTAATTTCCCAATCCTTATTAAAACTAACCACGATGAGCGTCCATGGATGTGATGGATCAGTTAAAAATTTAATTAATTCTAAAGCTTCGTCTTTTTCAAAATGCTCTAACGGATCTTCTAAGATTAATATTTTTGGTTGTTTTAAAATAGCCCTTGCCAAAATTATTTTCTTGGCAACCGTGTAAGAGGTTTGCTTTGCCTCTGGGTATATCATGGTGTTGATACCTCTATCGCTCTCTTTTATAAATTGAGAAAGCCTTGTGTTTTTAATGACAGCATCAATTTGTTCTTGCGTAATATCTGAATCACCAAATGTAATATTATCTTTAATTGAACCTTCAAACGGTGTTTCATCAGATAATGCTAAGCCTAATGCAGCTCGATATTTATTAAGGTTTACATTTTTTAAATTACCATCATTAAGGTACACATTACCATCTGTAGGTCTTATAACACCTGCAATAAGTCGGATTAAACTCGATTTTCCAGCTCCGCTCTCACCCTTAATAAGCACTCTACTTTTCGCTTTAATGACTAAAGAAATATTTTTAAGGATGTGGATGGTTCTATCTGGTACGCTATAGCTAATATTATCCAGCTGAATTTTAAAATTGTCGCCAAAGTTTGGAGCTTCTCCGGTTTGGTCTTCAATTTCTTTATCTACAACCTGTCCCATTTTTTCCAGAGATGTAAGTACATCATAAAACGATTCTAATCCTAAAATAAGCTTTTCTACTGAGGTGATGACTAATAGAATAATAATTTCCGCAGCCACAAACTGACCAATATTCATTTCTTGATTTAAAACTAATAAACCTCCAATAACAAGCAAACCTGCCGTCACAATGATTTTAAAACCAATCATTTGAATAAACTGTAATACTAAAATCTTAAAATGATTTTCTCTTGCATTTAAATAACCGTTTACCAAATAATCATTCTTATCTAGCGCCAAAGATGTTTTACCTGACACTTTAAAACTTGAAATTGTACGCGCTACTTCCTGAATCCAATGCGCTACTTTATATTTTTGCTTCGATTCTAAAAGACTGGTTTGCATACCACGCTGAATTGTGAATTTGAAAACCACATAAATCAACACGATCAGTAAGATACCAAAAGCTATAAAAAAGGGATGATAGAATGATAACAGAATTAGTGCAAATGTAATTTGTAAGACCGCTGCTGGTACATCTAAAAGTAATTTTGAAAGTCCTTTTTGAATATTAAGCACATCAAAAAACCGATTGGCTAATTCTGGTGGATAGTAATTAAGCAACTGATCCATTTTTATTTTAGGAAAGCGATAGGTAAACTCAAAAGAGGCACGCATAAAAATACGTTGCTGTATGGTTTCTATGATTCGCATTTGCATCAATTGTAATATACCTACAAATGCTACTCCTAAAGTTACTAATACCACAAGTACAATCCAAGAGGTACTCACCTGAGCTCCTTGAATTAAATTAATGATGGCTTGAATACCGAGTGGTAATGTTAATGCTATTAAACCAGAAAAAACGGCATAATATAAGACTTGCGTAACGTCTTTACGTTCTAATTTTAAAATCCCAACAAAGCGTTGCCAAGGTGTTAAAAGCGATTGTTTTTGATCCATTGAATTATAGGTTTAATGCTTTTTGAGTTAAATTTTGAAAGAAATCGGTTGGTGTGGTTTGTTTATTGCAGTCTGTTATTGAGCTAAAATGAACTTTTAAAAAGTGTTGATGCAATGCTCCTTCGATAATAGTACTTGCTAAACTAGATGGAAATTCATAATCGGCTCTTACGTTTGATATCATTTCGCTTAAACGTTTAATTAGACGCTTATAGACTACAAAGTAACCTTCTTTATTCTCACTATCCACCTCTTTTGTTAAATAAGATTTTGAATATTCATTGATGATAATTCTATTCAAAATCACTTCATTAATGTGCGAAAAGGCTAAATCTTCCTGAATCGTTTGAGTCACCACTTCTATAGCCTTAAACAATTGCTTCTTATCTGGCATATTAAAGGTAGACAGTACCAATTGGTATTCTACCCAAGCCCAATACCAAGATGTTAAGTATAATAGTAACTTATGTTTACTTTCAAAATAACGATAAATTGAACTCTCATTAGAACCTATCTTAGTTCCTAACTTTTTAAAAGTAAAACTGTCAAAACCAATCTCATCGATTAATAATATACTGTGCTCAATGATGCGCTTACCTAAATCAGAAGATTCAGGATCTTTAATAAAGATCTTGTCTGGCACGGAAATCTTTAAATTTGATAGTAAGTTTAACATAGTTATTATATTTGATTGCAAATATAATAGTAATACTATTAGTTAAAAATAATTAACATATATTTAATATCATAAAGCAATAGCAAAAAAAAACCTATTTCGCACTTCTTTTTTTAGTCGCTCGTAATGCTATTATCACATAGATCATCGATTAAATAGAAGCTTTAAATTCTTTAAATTTTTCAATTTTAGGTAAATCTGCAATTGCTTTATTAATCCACTTTAACGCTTCCTCAGTATTCGCTTTGTGCTTGTAAATTTGTGCCAATCGGTAATAAGCCCAAGCCTTTGGCACTCCGTCTCTAGACGAATGATGCGACAAATACGTTTTGAGGCATTTTTCACCTTTTTCTAGTTGAATGTTATAATCTGCACAAACTTTACCTATTTGGTAATGCATAGCGTTACGCTGTAACTTTTGTTGCCCTTCCTCAATATTATTAATCGCTTTTTCAGGTTCATTTTGTCGGTCGTAGAAATTAGTTAATTTCTCATAGCAGGTTACAGAACCACCCACTTTTATGGCCAGCTTATAATATTTCTCAGCTAGTTCTGGTTCGTCATCATACTCATAAACATACCCTTTTGCTAAATAACCATCAACCTGAGACAATTCCTCTAACTGCTCAGCATAATCTAAAGCTTTAGAAAAACTACCACCAACAATACCTGGCAAGGACACATACAATTCTACCAAAGCCCAACGCGTTTCAATATGTTTTGGATCTAATTGTGCTGCTTTTAAAAATGCGTCTTTTACATCACCTATAATCGTCAAAGCTTCGAGCTTACTTATCGTTAATGCCTTCATGCCTAAAGCTCCACCATATTTATAATGGTAGTTGGCATTATTAGGTCGTTTTTGGGTGAGCGCTTGGTATTGTGAAATAGCATCGTCCCACTTTTTTTGGTAACTATAAGCGTCACCTAACAACTCTATTGCCTTTAGATTATTTGGATTTGATTCTAAAAAAGAGGTCATTTCATTCTCTGCACTGACAAACGCTTTTTTTGCTATAAAGGCTTCTGCAGATGCAATGGAAGATTGTGCAAAACAGCAAGACGACAGCAATAAAACAAACAAAAACCTAAACATATTTTAAAGAATTATTTTTGCAAAAATACGATTTAATAACGGTTGATTTCACTAACAAATTGTGTAACTTCACTCATCGAAATGGGTACAACACTCATTAGAACTGTTTTTGGAATGCCTTTTGAAGGTATCTTGCAGAACATATCATTACACGATCTGAAAATACTAGAAGCGGTCGCTTGTTTTACCATTGCCGAATTTAATGCTGACTTCGAAAATTATTGAGATCACCAACAATTAAAAAAATGAAAAACTACATACCACTTCTCATGCTTATTTGTTTCGCTTCTTTTTCTAATGCTCAAAATGATTTTGACAATCAGTGGCAAGAAATCACCCAACTTGAGAACGAGGGACTCACAAAAAGTGCTTCTGATTTGGCTGAAACGATTTACAAAAAAGCGGTTGACACTAAAAATTCCACACAACGCATTAAGGCTTTATTGTACATCAGCAAATACATGCTAACGCTAGAGGAAGATGCCCAACTGACTATTGTGAAGCGTTTTAAATCTGAAATTGATAGTGCCAAAGACCTACCTACCAAACACCTTTTAGAAAACATGTTAGCCACCATGTATTGGCAGTATTTTCAACAAAGTCGTTACCAGTTTTATAACAGAACAAAGACTTCTGAAAAAGTAAGCGATGATTTCAGAACTTGGGATTTAGAAACTATTTTTAACGAAATTCACAGGTATTACCAGCGCTCGCTTGCCAATGGTCTTTTGTTACAACAAGAACCTCTCAGTAACTATAATGTCTTATTAAAACAACAGGAAAATTCGAAAACATACAGACCTACTTTGTACGATTTATTAAGCCATAATGCGCTAAGTTTTTATAAAACTGATGAAAATTCAATAACACAGCCAGCCTACAAATTCACTATTGATAATGAGGCGTTTATTTCGGACAGTGAGCACTTTATCAATGTAGATTTAGCTTCAAAAGACACCTTGTCGCTGCAACGTAATGCTTTAAAAATCTATCAAAATTTATTAAAATTTCATAGAAAAGACGAAGCATCTAAAGCTTTTGTAGCTATTGATATTGAGCGATTAAATTTTGTAAAACAGCATGCTACGTTTTCCGACGCAGACACTTTGCTAATGGAAACCTTAACGTTGAAATCAAACCAATTACGAGCTTCTGAATTATCCAGCTTATATGATTTTGAAATAGCGTCGGTTTATGTATCACAAGGCGCGTTTTATGATATAAATTTTAGAATCAATCTCAATAATAGTAAAAATCGTTGGAAACTAAAAGAAGCCATGGACGTCTGTAATTCTGCGATTTCTAAATTCCCAAAAAGTATTGGTGCTCAAAAATGTACTGTTTTGATTGCTGAAATTAATCAACCGAGTTTACAGCTACAAACAGAGGACTTTATCGCTATTAATTCACCTTCTAAAATATTAGTGACTTATAACAATTTAAACCAGTTAGCTGTCAATATTTATAAAGTATCACAAAAGCAATTAGATAGTTATAACCGTATTTATAGAGCAGATAAAAAAGCCGCTTTTTTCAAGAAACTAAAGCCTACTGAAACATTTTCGAGCACCTTAAAATCTGAAGGAGATTACCAACTTCATAGTACTGAAATTGTAATGCCTAGATTAGGCAATGGTTTATATTTAGTTGAAGCAAAAACACAGTCAGATTCCAATGTTTTTGCAGCAACCCACATCCAAGTTACAGATTTAGCACTGATTGAAAGTACCGAAAACACAGCGCACGTTTATCAAATTATAGACCGAAAAAATGGTGCTCCAAAAATTAGCGCAACGGTAGAATTGAGCTATTCCGACAATAGAAACGATAAGCGTTATACCAAATCATTCACCACAGATCGTTATGGTAAATTTGAATTTAAAAAAGACAATAATTATTATCGAAACGTTCAAATAAAAGTAAAATCTAACGATGATACTGGTTATTTTGGCGACTATTACATCAACCGAACCTACACCGAAAACACAAATAACGACACCAGATATAACACCTTTTTATTTACAGATCGCAGTATCTACCGACCAGGACAAACTGTTTTTTTTAAGGGTATTTCTACAGAATATAAAGATGGAAAATCTTCTGTATCATCTGCAAAAGATATTACAGCAGAATTATATAAAGTCAATAGAGAAAAAGTAGCAGAATTGAGATTTGTAACTAATGAATTTGGATCATTTCATGGCGAATTTATACTACCCAATAATGGACTAACAGGTGAATTTTATATTCTAAGCTTTTTAAATGGTGTTCAAAGTAGTTATAAATATTTTTCGGTTGAAGAATATAAGCGTCCAAAATTTAAACCCGAATTTCAACCCATTACAGAAACCTATAAAGTCAACGATAGCATTACTGTAAATGGTACTGCTGTTGCTTTTGCTGGGAGTTATATTACAGATGCTAAAGTGGTGTATCGCGTCACTCGAAATGTGAAATTTCCGAGCTGGCATTATTGGAGACGACCTTATTATAATGTGGACGCCCAAGAAATTACATTTGGTGAAACAAAAACCAATGCAAAAGGAGAATTTGAAATTACATTTAAAGCCTTACCTGACGAAGGTGTTTCTAAAGATAATCTTCCCATTTTCAATTATGAAGTTAGCGCAGATATCACGGACATTAATGGAGAAACCAGATCCACCTCTACTTTTGTAAATGTTGGTTATCACGCCATGACTTTAAATATAGGTGCACCTCAAACGATTGATAAAGACAAAAAAGATATCGCATTAACTTTAACGTCACAAAATCTAAATGGCCAGTTTGTACCTGCAAAAGGTGCATTAAAAATTTATAAACTGAATGCTCCAGAGCGTGTTTTAAGAACAAGATCTTGGCAAGCACCAGATTATCAAACCCTCTCTGAAGAAGAATTTATAACACTTTTTCCACATGAGCCTTATGATAACGAAGGTGAACTTACCAATTGGAAAAGAGGAGAAGTAATTTTTAGTACTGAGTTTGATACCGAAAAAGACAAAAATATACGCTTAAAACGTCTCAACAAATGGGATTCTGGTCAATACCTTATTGTTGCTGAAAGCAAAGATAAATTTGGGCAAACGGTAAAAGACGAACGTTTCACAGCACTCTTCAGTTCTAAAGATAAAACCGTTGCCGACCAACAATTGTACGAAGCTCAATTAGACAAAGCGAGCTATGACATTAATTCGATGGCTAAACTGACTCTAGGGTCTTCTGCGGAAAACATAGCCGTTACTGTAGAAATTGAAAAGGATAACCGTATCATAATGACGCAATTGGTGAACTTGAATAACTCTAAAAAAACAATTACCATTCCGGTTTTAGAAAGTGATTTGGGCGGTTTTGTAGTACACACCACATTTGCAGCTTTTAACGAATTTGTGTCTCGAAGTTTTAAAGTGAATGTCCCTTATCCTAAAACAGACTTAGAAATTGAAACCACAACGTTTAGAAATAAATTACAACCAGGACAAGACGAAACTTGGAGCTTTAAAATAAAAGGACCAAAAGGAGATAAAGTGTCTGCTGAATTATTAGCCAGTATGTACGATGCATCTTTAGATGAATTCACTGCTCATAACTGGAGTTTCAATCCTATAAACCATCCGCAGTATTACGGTAGAATCAATAAAAACTCGAGACAAAGTTTTAGGACGACCAACTTTAGGTTATTTAACCGTTTTAGCATGACCGCAAGTTATCCTTATCAAGGTTATGACCAGTTGAATTGGTTTGGATTATATTTTGGGAATTATTATCAATATGAAACAAAAAACAAGAGACTTTATGCGCCTGATAATATGATAGCCATGGATGATTCTATGGAGTTGGAAGAAAGCGTAGTTGTGGGTTACGGAACAAAACCAAATGCAAGTTTTACTCAAACCCTATCTGGGCAAATTGCTGGACTAGAAAATAGTGATGCAGACAGTCTTTTATTAAAAACTGGATTTGGCGAACCTAGGAAAAAACCTTTAGATTCAGACAACATCCAAATCCGAAAAAACCTAAACGAAACCGCCTTCTTCTTTCCACAATTACAAACAGACAAAGAAGGTAATGTCAGTTTCAATTTTAAAGCACCAGAAGCCTTAACCAAATGGAAACTGCAATTATTAGCACATACTAAAACTTTAGAAAGTACAGTCACACAATTGGAAGCCGTCACTCAAAAAGAGTTGATGGTCATACCTAATGCGCCACGTTTTTTAAGAGAAGGAGATCAAATTACAATTAGCACTAAGATTGCAAACCTTACAGAAAATGAGTTATCTGGTATTGCGCAATTGATTTTAACAGATGCGGTTTCAGGAAAAGATATTTCTACAGAACTTGTCTGGTCGAGCGCAGTCGAGACCTCTTCAGTTAACCAAAATTTCACAGTCAATCCCAAAGGGAATACTCAAGCGTCATGGGTTTTAAAAATCCCAAAGGGTCTTCAAGCTGTGCAATATAAAATCATTGCCAAAGCAGGTGACTTTAGTGATGGTGAACAAAATGCACTTCCAGTTTTATCTAATAGAATGTTAGTCACGGAAACGCTACCGATGTGGATTCGTTCAAACGAGACCAAAACATTTACTTTAGACAAGCTCGCTTCGACTTCGCTCAACGACCCAAATTCGACCTTAAGTCATCATAAGTTGACGTTAGAAATGACCTCGAATCCAGCCTGGTATGCTGTACAAGCATTACCATATTTAATGGAATATCCTTATGACTGTAACGAGCAAACCTTTTCACGTTATTATGCGAATGCTTTGGCGCAACATATTGTAAAATCGAATCCAAAAATTGAAGCGGTTTTTAATCAATGGAAATCGACAGATGCCTTATTAAGCAACTTAGAAAAGAATCAAGAATTGAAATCCATATTGATTCAAGAAACTCCTTGGTTGCGTGATGCACAATCGGAAACGGAACAGAAAAAACGGATTGCCTTATTGTTCGATCTTAATAAAATGAACAACGAATTGCAATCTGCCATGCGTAAATTAAAAAGCAATCAACAAAGTTCAGGAGCTTGGCCTTGGTTTAATGGAGGACGTGATAATCGTTACATCACGCAACATATTATTGCTGGTTTTGGTCATTTAAAGCAACTAAATGTCATTCAGAGCGACAGCGAAGAATCTCTAATTCAAAACGCATTAAGATACTTAGATGCACAATTCGTTCAGGAATATAAAGACATTAGAAAATACAATAAAGAGGCAGATTTAAGTAAAGATCATTTGTCGCAAATACAATTGCATTATCTCTACACACGAAGTTTTTATCCTGAAATGACTCCTTCAAAAGAGGTTCAGAATATTATGGATTATTACCAAGGTCAGATTGAAAAATATTGGTTAAGTCGTTCATTATACGCCAAAGGTTTAATGGCTTTAAGCATGAACCGAATGAATGACACCAAAACGGCTGGTAAAATTGTAAAATCTTTAAAAGAAAACAGTATTACTTCTGAAGAATTAGGGATGTATTGGAAGGACAACACCAATTCTTGGCATTGGTATCAAGCTCCAATTGAAACACAGGCCTTAATGATTGAGGCGTTTGCTGAAGTTGGAAATAGCATTCAGAGTGAAACAAAAAATCTCGAAGACATCGACAACCTAAAAATCTGGTTACTAAAAAACAAACAAACCAATAGCTGGAAAACCACAAAAGCAACGTCCGAAGCGGTTTATGCCTTATTATTACAAGGCAGTGATTGGCTAAGTGTTACCGAACAAGTGGACGTTAAAGTTGGTAACGAAACTATTTCACCAGAAACCTTGGAAAACGTAAAAGTTGAAGCTGGAACAGGTTATTATAAAACATCCTGGACAGGTTCTGAAATAAAACCCGAACAAGCCAATGTTACTATCACTAAAAAAGGAGAAGGGATTGCTTGGGGAGGATTGTATTGGCAATATTTTGAGGACTTAGACAACATCACCTCAGCCGAAACACCATTAAAACTAAGTAAGAAACTCTTCCTGAAAACGAACACTGATAAAGGCGAGGAAATTTCAGAAATCACGTCAGAAACCAAATTAGAGGTTGGTGATTTAGTTAGAGTTAGAATTGAATTACGAACCGATCGCACCATGGAATTTGTACATCTTAAAGACATGCGTGCTGCTGGTTTTGAACCTATAAATGTTATTTCGCGGTACAAGTATCAAGATGGTCTTGGCTATTACGAAAGCACTAAAGATGCAGCTACTAATTTCTTTATGGATTATTTACCAAAAGGTGTTTATGTATTTGAATATGATTTACGCGTAAATAATGCTGGTGATATGAGTAATGGCATTAGCACCATTCAGAGTATGTATGCACCAGAGTTTAGCGGTCATAGTGAAGGAGTTCGGGTTGTGGTGGAATAAAGGTTGTGCTTAGCTATTGCTAAGACAAAGAAGCACAATGCTGCTGTGTAGAACTATGTAAATCGTAAACGTAATGCCTCTTGCATAATTGGTTTGAGGTTCCGTAACTTAAAACCGAGCGCAATTTTTACTTAAAGCTTTCTAAAATACAGCCATCTTTTGCCGTTATTTATTTTAAAAAAGGCTTTTGATTTTTGTCTACGCGCTTCATGTTTGTAAATAGAATAAAAACATGAGTTGGTCTTTCAAGTCTGTTTTAGCCTTATCGCTTAGCTTCAGAACGACACTTATTTTTCTGGTGGATACTCATAAAATATCTTCTCTACTAACTTTGTAAGTGTTGCTTCTCTATTTTCAACACTGCCGTTGGTTCTATAAGTGCTTTCACTCACGGCTTGCCAGAAGAGTCTATCATTTTGCTTTTTATCTACAAAATCAATAATTATTTCGCGTGTGTTCTTATTTGTTCCTATAGGTATCCCAACAGAAACACCTCCAAAACCGCCTCCTCCGCCTCCACCAGCACCTACGCCAATGTTTGGATTATTTCTATTCATCACCTCTTGACTTTGAATATCAATATAAAAATCAGGATTTTCAGAACGTGCAAGTCCCATCATAGCGAGTTTAGCATCAATAGCTGTTGTTAAACGCAAACTATCGAATTGGCTTAAACCCGTTTTCATATCATCAAAATAGCTATAGGTTTTGTATTGGGTGAAATCTGTAGTGGTTTCGTAATCGTAGTTAACTATGGCTCCACAAGATGTTATGAGCAATAGAACGCCTAGAAGTTTTAAATTTTTCATCTTTTTTATTTTAAAGATAACCAAAAATCATTCTTTTATAATACGTTTTGTTAATCGACCTTTGTTTGATATAGTTTTGATAAAGTAAATTCATGATTAAAATTTACATACGTAAGCGTTTAGTGAAGGGCTTTTTAGGATCTAATTACCTTTGTTCTATTATGATTTAAATATGCTTCGTCATTCACATTTACTAATTCAATAGCTTCCAAAGCTTATCTTTCAACTCCGTTAAGCCTTGTTGTGCAACTGAAGAAATAAACATGTAATCAGCTTCCAAATCTTTATCTAAAATTGTAGAAATTTCAAATTTCAATTCATCATCTAACATATCGGATTTTGAAACCACAACAAACCGATCCTTATCTAACATCTCAGGATTGTAACGTCTTAATTCATCCACTAAAACTTCGTATTGCTTTACAATATCTTCAGCATCTGCAGGAATTAAAAATAGAAGAATAGAATTACGTTCAATATGTCTTAAAAAGTAATAGCCTAAACCTTTACCTTCGGCAGCACCTTCAATAATACCAGGAATATCTGCCATTACAAACGACTGAAAATCGCGATACTCAACAATCCCTAAGTTGGGTTTTAAAGTGGTAAACTCATAATCAGCAATCTTAGGTTTTGCTGAAGTTAAAACAGATAATAACGTAGATTTCCCTGCGTTAGGAAACCCAACCAAACCAACATCTGCCAAAACTTTAAGCTCTAAGGTAATATCCATTTCTTCGTTAGGAATACCAGGCTGCGCATAACGTGGAGTTTGGTTCACTGAATTTTTAAAATGCCAGTTACCACGACCTCCCATTCCGCCTTCAACAACGATACGTTCTTCGCCTTCTTCAGTAATTTCGAACAAAATAGTATCTGTTTCAGAATCTCTAACAACGGTTCCTAAAGGCACTTCAATGTATATGTCTTCACCATCGGCTCCGGTGCTTCTACCTTTACTACCATGTGCACCATGACCAGCTTTAAAATGACGTTTAAATTTTAAGTGAATAAGCGTCCAAAGGTTTGAGTTCCCTCGGAGAATCACATGACCTCCACGACCACCATCTCCTCCATCTGGACCACCTTTTTGTATGTATTTTTCGCGGTGTAAATGCGCTGATCCTTTTCCTCCGTTTCCAGAAGTGACGTGCATTTTTACGTAGTCAACAAAATTTCCTTCAGTCATGTTTGAGTTTAAAATTCAAAGTTTAGAGTTCTAAGATTAAACCCTTCAATATGCTATAATTTATCGATTACCGCATTCAGGCGCAGCGTAATATCTTCGATACTACCGACACCATCAACACCAAAATATTTATTTTGTGCTGCATAGTAATCTTTTAAAATAGCGGTTTTATTGTAGTATTCTTTAATACGGTTTCTAATAATACTTTCGTCTGCATCATCTGCTCTTCCGCTTGTTTTTCCGCGTTCTAGTAAACGTGTTACCAATACCTCATCATCAACCTCTAGAGCAACCATGGCATTGATTTGAGAATCTTTATCGTCCATTAATTCGTCCAAAGCCTTTGCTTGTGCATTCGTTCTGGGAAAACCATCGAAAATGAAACCATTAGCACCTGTATTTTTTTCCACCTCCTTGTTCAACATATCAATAGTGACTTGGTCTGGCACTAATTCACCCTTATCCATAAAAGACTTTGCTAACATGCCTAAGGCGGTTTCGTTCTTAATGTTATATCTAAACACATCACCTGTAGAAATGTGAATTAAATCGTATTTTTCTTTTAAGAAATTAGCCTGTGTTCCTTTACCTGCGCCTGGAGGGCCAAATAGCACTATGTTTGTCATGTGTTGTGTGGTTTTAAGTTGATATACGTCTGGCAAGTCGCGTCCTAATCCGTCATAATCTAAACCATAGCCTACGATAAACTTATTGGAAATTTCCTTACCTACATAATGAAGTTTAAAATCTTTGTTATAAGCCTCAGGTTTATAAAACAATGTGGCAATTAATAATTGCTTAACATTTTCATTTTCGAAAATACGATGTACCTCTTCTAGCGTGTTTCCTGAATCTATAATGTCTTCTAAAATAACGACTGTTCTTCCTGTTAAATCTTGTGTTAAACCAATTAAACGTTGAATATCTTCTGTTGATTTTACACCTTCGTAAGATGCTAATTTTATGAAGGTCACTTCACACGGTTTTGGGTATTTCTTCACAAAATCGCTCACCAACATAAATGAACCATTTAAAATACCAATAAACACTGGGACTTCAACGCCTAAATCTGTAGCAATTTGGTCTGCCATCTGTTGCACGATAGCATCGATTTCTTGTTCAGATATAAAGGGTTTAAAATATAAATCGTGAAGCTTTACCACAGCATAATTAGTTTAGAATGGCAAAGATAATCAATTGATTGACGATTGACGATTTTTTGATTTACGAATTTATAAGGATATACCTTATTTAGTGTATTTTTGTTATGAATTAAGTTGAATTTTTAAAATACCATTCCCGTTTTCAAGGGAAGTACACATGAACTATTTTTCTTCAAATTTCAAACTCGGTATTCTTGGTGGTGGTCAACTCGGTAAAATGATGCTTTATGATACACGTAAATTTGATATTTACACCTGTGTTTTAGACCCAAGCAAAGACGCACCATCGCGCTTGGCTTGCGACGAATTTACTGTTGGTGATTTAATGGATTACAAAACGGTTATTGACTTCGGAAAAAAAGTGGATGTCCTTACTTTTGAAATTGAAAACGTTAATGTTGATGCTTTAGAAACGCTTGAAAAGGAAGGTGTAAACGTGTTTCCGTCCTCTAAAACCTTGCGAACCATTCAGAATAAAGCGACACAGAAATTATTTTATCGCGATCATGAGATTCCGACTGCCGAATTTTCAAGATTTGCCTATACGTCTGAAATAGATGAAGCAGTAGATAATGGTGGTTTAAATTATCCTTTTGTTTGGAAAAGTGCACGATTTGGTTACGATGGTACTGGTGTAAAAGTGGTACGACAAGAAGCTGATCTCTCAGATTTACCAAATGTAGAATGTATTACAGAACAATTGATTCCGTTTAAAAATGAATTGGCTGTGATTGTTGCCCGAAATGAACAAGGCGATTTAAAAACCTATCCTGTGGTTGAGATGGAATTTCATCCTGAAGCCAATCAAGTAGAATATGTGATTTGTCCGGCAAGAATTCCTGATGCTATTGCCAAAAAAGCAGTATCGGTTGCTTTGAAAGTAGCAGCAGCATTTAAACATGTTGGTTTATTAGCCGTAGAAATGTTTCAAACTGAAAACGATGACATCTTAGTGAATGAAGTCGCACCGAGGCCTCATAATTCTGGTCATTACAGTATTGAAGCGAGTTACACCTCACAATTTGAACAACACATTAGATGCATTTTAGGTTTACCATTAGGCAATACCGAAAGTAAAGTTGCAGGTGTCATGGTGAATCTCGTAGGTGCAGAAAACCATACTGGAAACGTGGTCTATAAAAACATTGAAACTATTTTGGCAATGGATGGCGTTACACCTCATATTTATGGAAAAAAACAAACCAGACCTTTCCGGAAAATGGGACATGTTACTATTGTGAATTCGGAGATTGATAAGGCAAGAGAAATTGCCGAAAAAGTAAAAGAAACTATTGAAGTAATTAGTAAATAAATCATGAGTAAAGTAGCCATAATAATGGGAAGCAAAAGCGACATGCCTGTAATGCAAGACGCTATAGACATATTAAACGGTTTTGATGTTGAAATTGAAGTCGATATTGTTTCAGCCCATAGAACACCAGAAAAATTATTCGAATTCAGTAAAAATGCTCACAAAAGAGGTGTCAAAGTCATTATTGCTGGTGCAGGAGGTGCTGCACATTTACCAGGAATGGTAGCTTCTTTATCGCCTTTGCCAATTATTGGAGTACCTGTAAAAAGCAGCAATTCTATAGATGGTTGGGATTCTATATTATCTATTTTACAAATGCCAGGAGGTGTTCCTGTAGCTACTGTCGCTTTAAATGGTGCAAAAAATGCTGGTATTTTGGCTGCTCAAATTATTGGATCGTCTGATCAATGTGTTTTAGATAAAGTTATAGTTTACAAAGAAGGGCTAAAAGTTAAGGTTGAGGAATCGGCTAAGGGTTTGATATAGTTTAATTCAGCATTAAATTGAATATTCAAATATCTAAAAACATTATCACAATTAACACATATTGTCCGTTCGAGCGCAGTCGAGAACTATTGGTGTAATTAAAATCTTATGGTGAAAACAGGTCTCGTATCGCCTTGCAATGAGCTTTCAATAAAAATGTATTTTTATCTCATCAATGCTTGACCAAACAATAAAATAGTAATAATAGAAACAACATTATTCTAACAATAAATGAAATCCTATTTTATTTACATATTAAAATGTTCAGATAATTTGTTATATACTGGTTTCACCAATGATGTTGCTAGACGATTCAATGAGCATTCTAAAGGTTTAAATAAAACATGCTTTACATATAAGAGAAGACCTTTAGAATTAATATTTCACCAAGAATTTAATGATGTTAAGCAAGCTATCTATTTTGAAAAGAAAATAAAAAAGTGGAGCTCTAAAAAGAAACTGGCTTTGGCAAGTGATGATTTTGATATGTTGCAAATTTTAGCAGAGTGCAGAAACTTTACACATTCTAAATTTAGGCCAACGGAACTAGAGATCTCGACTGCGCTCGACCAGACATACAAACAGGAATACAAAGCATAAAAATATACTTTAAATAACAATGACTATCCTAAATAAACCCTTCAACACACCATACAACACAGCACCTTTTTCGCAAATAAAAACGGAAGATTATCTGCCTGCTTTTAAATTAGGTATTAAGAATGCGAAAGCAGAAATTGATGCTATTGTAAATAATCATGAAGCACCAACTTTCGAGAATACGATTGAAGCCTTGGATTTTTCTGGTGAGGAGTTAGATCGTCTGTCAAGTATTTTCTTCAATTTGAATTCAGCTGAAACTAATGATGACATTCAGAAAATAGCACAAGAGGTATCGCCTTTGCTTTCAGAATTCAGTAATGACATTACATTGAATGACCATTTATTTAAACGTGTAAAAGCGGTTTACAATTCAAAATCTGACTTAGATTTAACAACAGAGCAAACCACACTTTTAGATAAGAAGTATAAAGGCTTTTCTCGAAATGGTGCCAATCTTCCTGATGATAAAAAGGAAAAACTTCGCGCTATTGACAAAGAATTAAGCCAACTCAAATTAAAGTTTGGTGAGCATATTTTAGCCGAAACGAATGCCTTTGAAATGCATCTTACTGACGAAGCTGATCTTTCAGGTTTGCCAGAAGGTGCCAAAGAAGCTGCCAAACAATTGGCTGAAAGCAAAGACAAAGACGGTTGGTTAATCACCTTAGATTACCCAAGCTATATTCCGTTTATGACGTATGCTGACAATAGAGCATTAAGAGAACAACTATCTAAAGCTTTTGGTAGAAAAGGCTTTCAAAACAACGCATTAGACAATCAAGCTATCGTTTTAAAAATAGCACAACTGCGTTACAATCGTGCGCAACTTTTAGGCTACAAAACCCATGCTCATTTTGTTCTGGAAGAACGCATGGCGCAAACACCAGATAAAGTCAACACATTTTTAAACGAACTTTTAGACAAAGCCAAACCTGCTGCGAAAGCAGAATTTTCAACGCTTGAAAATTTTGCAAAAGATTTAGATCATATCGATCAATTACAGAAATGGGATTCAGGTTATTATTCTGAAAAGTTGAAACAAAAATTATTCAGTTTGGATGACGAACAGTTGAAACCTTATTTCAAATTAGAAAACGTGATTAATGGTGCGTTTACAATTGCAGAGAAGTTGTTCGGGTTACAGTTTGAAGAAATTGATACTGTAGATAAATATCATGAAGATGTTTTAACCTATAAAGTCACAGATTTTGAAGGCGAATTAGTGTCTATTTTCTATGCTGACTTTTTCCCAAGAGCAGGCAAACGCAATGGTGCTTGGATGACCTCTTACAAACCACAAATGATAAAGGACGGTAAAAATGAACGACCACATGTATCCATCGTTTGTAACTTTACCAAACCTACAAAAAGCAAGCCGTCGCTATTAACGTTTAATGAGGTCACGACTTTGTTTCACGAATTTGGCCACGCGCTTCATGGCATGCTTGCAAATACCACCTGCCCAAGTTTATCTGGCACAAGCGTGTATTGGGATTTTGTAGAATTACCAAGTCAGGTTATGGAAAATTGGTGCTACGAAAAAGAAGCTTTAGAATTGTTTGCAACGCATTACGAAACAGGCGATGTGATTCCGATGGATTTAATTGAAAAAATTAAAGCTTCGGCAACATTTCATGAAGGCATGCAAACCTTACGTCAAATTAGTTTCGGATTGTTAGATATGTCTTGGCATGGTGTGGATCCTTCGGCTATTACCAATGTAAAAACCTACGAAACTGAAGCTTTTGGTGATACCAGCTTGTATCCTGATGTTGCAAAAAATTGTATGAGTACGTCATTTTCTCATATTTTTCAAGGTGGTTACGCTTCTGGATATTACAGTTACAAGTGGGCTGAAGTATTAGATGCTGATGCTTTTGAATACTTTAAAGAAGAAGGTATTTTTAATAAGTCCGTAGCTGATAAATTTAAAACCTTTGTATTATCTCAAGGTGGTACAGAAAACCCAATGACTTTATATAAAAGATTTAGAGGACAAGAACCAAAACCTGAAGCTTTATTGAGACGTGCTGGCTTGTTGAAATAACTTAACACATTTTAGCGCTAACTAGTTATGCGATTTCTAAAGTGGTTTGGCCATTTCGCCATAGTTCTGTTTTTAACCGGACTTACCCAAGTTGGCGGATTGCTATGGCTACTTGCGGTTGTTCTTTCATTTAAAAGAAAAAAGAAAAAACGTTTTGTTTTTCGCGCAGTATATCTGTTATTCAATTTAGTTATAATCCCACCCGTTGCTTCATATTTTGGAAGAGAAAAATTGCCTTGGTTAGACGATAAACTCAAACCTAGAAACTGGTTTTATCCGCTAGCTTTCAGAAATTATGTAAATCCTGAATTAAAAAATACGCTTGAAAGTTCATCTGAAAAATTATCGAAATCAGACATTGGCATCACTTACTTAGATGCTAATTTTCCGTTTCTCAATGGCTTTCCTCTGCTACCACATTTAAGTCATAATGACGGAAAAAAGATTGATCTTTCATTTCTGTATTTAGATCAACAAGGCGAGCCAACGGATAAAAAACCTTCTATTTCTGGGTATGGTGCTTTTGTAAATTCCGATAAAAATTACACTAATAATACCTGTTTAACGAAAGGCTATTGGCAATACGACATCACTAAATACATCACCTTTGGCACTTATAATAACTTACAACTCGATAAGAAAAAAACGGCA
This sequence comes from Winogradskyella sp., assembly GCF_045105575.1. Lineage (GTDB taxonomy): Bacteria > Bacteroidota > Bacteroidia > Flavobacteriales > Flavobacteriaceae > Winogradskyella. The sequence continues at coordinate 22,470 of NZ_JBGCDQ010000027.1, forward strand.
ATTCTGATTAAGCAATTGCTTTCTACCAAGTCTTCTCAAAAATTATTTATCGAGCCACACCTTAAGACATCTTTAGGCCTAAGTGACCAACCTAAAATACGCTTTCATGGCTGCCAAGCTGTTAGGCATGATGATCATATTCATTTTCAAATCAACTGAACAATTAAAATTTAATAAAAGAAATTTCAATAAGCACTATAGCTTGTGTTCAAATATTTATAATTTGAAAATCGTTATATTGATATTTTGACTATGTCCAACACTTATTCACAAATTTATATTCAAATTGTTTTTGCTGTTAAAAACAGAAAGGCTCTAATTCATTCAAGTTGGGAAGAAAAACTCTATAAATATATTACAGGAATCGTCACACAAAAGCATCAAAAACTTATTGCCATAAACGGAATGCCAGATCACATTCATATTTTTATTGGCATAAAACCAGATTGTTCCGTCAGTGACTTGGTGCGTGAAATCAAGAAATCTAGCACAAACTATATCAATACGGAAAAGCTATCTACATATAAATTTAATTGGCAAGAAGGCTTTGGTGCTTTTTCATATGGACACTCTCAAATTGATGCTGTTTATCATTACATATTGAATCAAAAAAAACACCATCGAACGAAATCTTTTAAAGAAGAATATTTAGACTTTTTAGAGAAATTTAAGGTGGATTATAAATCTGAATATCTTTTTGATTGGTTGGAAGCTAATTAGCAAAATACTTCTTTAATCTTTTCTCGTTGTTAATATCTAAATCAACTTTTTAATGTGCGACAATGTGCGACTCCTCTGGAGTCGTAAAACAAAGCTCATATATCCTTCTAGAAACGTTAAATCCCTCAGGGATTATTAAATCGTCAATGATAAAGTCGTTGAAGAAGATGAAAAAACTAATGATATATTAAAGGCAAAGTAAATGTAAAGCGTTATCAAGATTTTCCAAAATTTCCCATTTTAAATACAAAAATCAAAGTTTAATATAAAATACTTTGAAAAGATGCCAGAGGCATCTAACGTTTGTAAAAAAACTAGATGACGAATGGAAGACGACTCCAGAGGAGTCTTACCCTAATATGTCACAAGATATGAGAATACCTTTTTGATTAGCTAATCGATTAAAGGGAACTGTCAGCACTCTCTTATTGAGCCTTCGTAACATTTTACTTCTTTTAAAGTACGACTCTTCTAGAGTCGAAGTCATACGATAGCGTCTTTTTTATAAACGTTTAATCCCTCTGGGATTATTAAACCGTCAATGATTATGTTGTTGAAGCAGACGAAAAAACTAATGATATATTAAAGGAATAGTAAATACAAAGCGCTATCAAGATTTTCTCAAATTTTATCCATTTTGAATAAAAAATCGACGGTTAATATTAAATACTTATCAAAAGATGTCAGAGACATCTAACGTTTGTAAAAAACTACATGATTGATAGAACACGACTCCAGAGGAGTCGTACCACTGTTAAACCAAATAATAAGTGAAAATAAACTTTCAATAATTATTGAAAGTTTAAAAATTATTGTATATTTGTTATATGATATATCAAGAAGCAAAAGAAAAATTTATAAGTACTTGGGGAAGTTTAGGTACACTTTGGGGCATAAACAAAGCCATGGCTCAAATACAAGCCTTACTTTTTATTTCTACAAAGCCCTTATCTATGGAAGATGTTATGGACGAGCTTAAAATTTCTCGTGGTAACACCAGTATGAATTTAAGACAACTGATGGATTGGGGAATTGTAACCAAAGTTTTAATTTCTGGTGAGCGTAAAGAATTTTTCACCACTGAAAAAGACGTACAAGAATTAGCACGAATTATCGCCAAAGAACGCAGCCGTAGAGAAATTAGACCAGTGATTAAGGTGTTACAAGAAGTCTCTTCAATCAAAGATGATGGCACCGAAAAAACGAAAGAACTCATTAAACAAACCAAAGCTTTAAATGACCTGACACAAGATTTAGACACCCTAATGAATAAAATGGTCAACCAAAAACAAAATTGGTTAACAAAGTCGGTCTTTAAATTGATGAAATAGAAAACAAAATGAACGTAAAAATGATTAAAATAACTCCTAACCAAAAAAGTCCTAAACAAGAAATATAGCGACTCAAAATAGACTCTATATTTTTTTAAATCATACTTTCAATACTTTCTGAAAGTTTAAAAATATAAAAAAGATGAAAACACTACAAAACCAAACCCTACTCTACGACAACGATTGTCCATTGTGTAATGTCTACACTAGTGCTTTTATAAAAGCAAAAATTTTAGACCAAAACGGCAGAAAAGCGTATAGTGATTTAGACCGTAACGACCAACAGTTTGTAGATCTCAAAAGAGCTACAAATGAAATCGCACTTATGAATACAAAAAACAAAACCGTAATTTATGGTATTGATAGCATGCTCAAAGTTATCGGTCACGCTGTACCTTGGATAGGTTTTGTCGGTAACCTAAAACCGATAAAATTTGGTCTAAAAAAGCTGTATTCTTTTATTTCTTATAACCGAAAAGTGATCATTCCGAGTAAGGAATATAAAACTGAAACCCTTCAATGTGTGCCAGATTTTAGTTACAAATACAGAACGCTTTACATCCTGTTTGCGACATTGGTAACGAGCATCGTACTCTTCAAGTTTAGTAAAACAATAAGTGTAATTCCAGAATCTAACTTTTTAAGAGAATGCCTGATTGCTATGGGACAAATTGGATTTCAAACGGTATGTATTTCAAAATTAAACATTCAAAAAAAAGTGAATTATATGGGTCATCTTATGACGATTTCATTAATGGGAAGTTTAATTCTTATACCTGCTTTAGTGATGCATTCCTTAATTAATTTACCAGATCTCGCCTTACTTGGATGGTTTGGAATCACCGTGACAATGATGCTCTATGAACATATAAGACGTATAAAACTACTAGAGCTACCAACATATTTATCCGCAACTTGGGTGCTTTACCGTGTGCTAGTTCTCATACTAATTTTAAGTTTTTAATATGAGCCTAAACAGTATCGCATATCTCATTTACTTGCCCATTATTAGTTTTATAATGTTCAAAGTGGGTTGGTTATTTTACAAAAATGGCGAAGTGTTTTTAATGAACCTTTTTCAACACAACCAAGCGCTCGTCACCAGTATTAACAACCTATTGCTCATTGGCTACTATTTATTAAATATCGGTTATGCCATTTTAACCATTGCTTACTGGGACCATTTAGAAAGTATAATCGATATCATTAATTCACTAAGCTTCACCTTAGGTCGTATTATCATAGTGCTGGCTATAATGCATTACAATAATATTCTTATTCTCAAATACATTAACAAACAAAAACTATTAAATTAATACATCATGGAAAATTCAAAAATCATTATCGGCTACCTCATTTATTTACCAATTGTTATTGTGCTCACCATTTATATTTCCAAATTACTCTTTAAAAACGGACGGTTATTTATGATCGATATTTTTAAAGGAAAGGAAGACATTGCCTTGGCAACCAATAAATTATTCGAAATAGGGTTTTATCTTATCAATATTGGTTTCGCACTTTTTATTATGGAAATATACACCGATCGCAACACAGACATCAGCTACCAAACCTTAATGGAAATTCTGAGTAAAAAAATTGGCGGATTTACCATTTATCTTGGTATCATGTTATTTTTGAATTTATTTTTATTCTTTAGAGGCAGACGCAAATCCAAACAAGTAAAAACCATAACGACTTAAATTTTAGAATTATGAAAACTATAATCATCGCAGGTGGTACCGGATTTTTAGGTCAGGTTTTAGAAACTCATTTTTTAAAAAAGGAATATATTGTAAGGATCTTAACTCGAAAACCCACAAAAGAAAACCATATCTATTGGAATGCAAAGGACTTAGACGATTGGACCAAAACACTCGAAAATGCAGACGTCTTAATCAACCTCACCGGAAAATCAGTAGATTGTAGATACACAGACGCGAATAAAAAACTGATTCACGATTCTCGTATCGATTCCACACACGCTTTAGGCTTGGCTGTAAACCTATGTGAAAATCCGCCAAAACTTTGGATGAATATGTCCACCTCAACCATTTATGAAGATTCCTACACCAAGGAAATGACCGAAACAAACGGTACTATTGGTGACGATTTTTCAATGAATATTGCCAAATCTTGGGAAGCGACTTTTAACAGCATCACCACACCAAAAACGAAAAAAGTTATTTTAAGGACATCCATAGTATTGGGCAAAAATGGTGGTGCCTTGCTGCCTTTAAAACGCCTAACACAATTTGGCTTAGGCGGCAAACAATGGCATGGTAGGCAAAAAGTAAGTTGGATTCATGAAACCGACTTTGCACGATCTATTGATTTTTTAATCGAAGCGCAACACGAAGGCACATTCAATATAGTTTCGCCTAAACCCATTACCAATGCACATTTAATGAAAACTTTAAGACAGGTATTACATATGCCTTTTGGAATTTCGCACCCAAAATGGTTACTCAAATTTGGTGCAAAAATCATCGGTACAGAACCTGAACTGGTATTAAAAAGCCGAAATGTGATTCCCGAACAATTAACAAACAAAGGTTTCGAATTTAAATATGTAAAAATTGAAGCTGCTTTAAACGCACTTCTAAAATCGTGATTTAATTCTCATAATTTTAGACTATTTTTGAGTCAGCAATGAAAAACAAAAATGCCTAAGCATCAAATAGACCCAAATAATTGGGTGACTTCATATTCAGATTACCTCTTCAATTATACCATCACGCGTGTAAATGATAGAGATATTGCACAAGATTTAATATCAGAAACCTTTTTGGCTGGTCTTAAGTCTATGAAGAATTTTAAAGGTGAAGCGAGTGAACGCACGTGGTTAATTTCAATATTAAAACGTAAAATTATAGATCATTACCGTAAAATTAATTCTAATAAAGGTAAAGCCGAAGTTAGAATGAGTTATAACCATAGTGAAGATTCTGAAGGAGATTGGCTAGAAGAACGCGTCGCAGATCCTTTTGATAAAACGGCTGAAGACACTTTGGTAAATTCAGAATTGGGTAATGCTATTTTTGATTGTTTAGCCAAATTACCCGAAAAACAAGCGGATGTTTTTAAAATGAAAACCATTTTAGGCTACGACACAGAAACAATTTGTAATGAATTAGATATCACTGCGTCTAACCTTTGGGTAATCATACATAGAGCCAGAACCTCTCTTGCAGAGTGCATGGAAGATAATTGGTTTAATTAAGACGTTATCATTGTAATAGCATATCAAAAAATGAAAAAAAGTTTTTTATTTATTAGCTGTGAAGAAGCCAAACATCTTTGTGATAAATCGCAATATGATGAAGCGTCAGCATGGGAAATCATAAAGTTAAAAATACGCCTATCTTATTGCCGCATCACTCAAAGCTACTCCAGCAGAAACTACAAGCTATCAGAAGCATTAGATAAAGTTGACATAAATTGTCTTAAAACTGAAGAACGAAATAAATTAGAAGAACAATTTAAAGCAGAATTAGCTAAAGAACAACAAAATTAACAGCCAAATAATTGGCAAACTCTCTACCCAAAAAGCACTGTAATATTTAGATTGATTTTTGTTTGAAAATACCATAAAAAAGGTGGTAACGAACGTGATCATTAGAGTTGAAATAATCGCATTTTCACTCAATTCATCTTTAAGAAATTCTAACATCCAAAAAAGCATCAACAGCAAAACACCAATAATCTTGGTTTTTTTTATGCCTATTTTCTGCGGAATGGTGGCAAGTTTCAAACTGTCATAGTTCAGATCTCTAATCTCAAACGGTAGCATTAATACCAACACAAAACAAAAACGCTGAATACTGATAATTACCATATTGAGATTCATGTTCATGTCATTATTTACGAGAGGTAAAACAACCGTCGTAAACATCCAAACCAAAGCGATCACATACACTTTTAAGCCACCTATTTGTCTTAAATTTTTGTAATCATCAAACAAATAACGCTTCGGAATCATCACAGGAATCGCATAAAAAAACGTCACAAGTCCTAAAATACTGATCAACAATAGTGTTTCAACTTCAAGATAAAACGCAAAATAACAAAGGGCTAAAAAGGCTGCGAAAGAAAATACCTGAATGGCTTTTAACCAACCCGTTAAACTGCGATGATGAAACTTTACCATTCCAAAATACTTTACAAAATTATAGCCTGTTATGGTTGCAAAAAACACAAACCATACGAGATTTTTATCGAACCTAATTCCCAATTTAATCAACGTAACCCAAACCAAAGCCGATGCTGCAAATGCGACATGGATACTGCTATTTAAATAAAAATTGAAAAGGCGTTTTAACACTTGCATAAAACAAAAATAGGCATTGTGTTAATAACCTCTAGTTTCGGTTAAAAACTTTAGTTTTCCTTAACTAAAAAGAAAGGCTAAATCCTTATTTTTGCACAGAAATTGTTTTAAAGATTTCGATAAAACTTAAACGCTATTTTTTAATGGATACGACCTCATTTGCACTTAGACATATTGGCCCAAATTCAGACGAACAAAAAGCCATGTTAAACACTATCGGTGTTACAAGTATTGAACAATTAGTTGCTGAGACGATACCTGATGGTATTCGCTTAAAAGAAGATTTAAACTTGGATGCTGCAATGAGCGAACAAGACTACTTAAATCATATTTACGATTTATCTAAACTCAATAAAGTTTATAAATCTTATATCGGTTTAGGTTATCATCCCACTAATTTACCAGCAGTTATTCAGCGTAATATTTTAGAAAATCCAGGTTGGTATACGGCATACACACCTTACCAAGCTGAAATTGCCCAAGGCAGATTAGAAGCTTTGTTAAATTTCCAGACTATGGTTATCGATTTAACAGGTATGGAAATTGCTAACGCATCGCTTTTAGATGAAAGTACTGCTGCGGCAGAAGCTATGGGCTTATTATTTGCAGTGAGAGATCGTGCTCAGAAAAAAGCGAATGTCAATAAGTTTTTTGTTTCTGATTTAGTATTACCACAAACCATTGCCTTATTAGAAACGAGAGCAAATCCTATTGGTATTGAATTAATCATTGGAAATGAAGCAGAATACAATCTTTCTGAAGAGTACTTCGGTGCCTTATTACAATATCCTGGTAAAAACGGACAGATTACTGATATAAAATCATTTATAGAAAAAGCAAACGCTGAGCATATTAAAGTCGCTGTTGCTGCGGATATTTTAAGTTTAATTAAACTGGAAGCACCAGGGAAATTTGGTGCAGATGTAGTGGTTGGTACCACACAGCGTTTCGGAATTCCGATGGGTTATGGTGGACCACATGCCGCTTTTTTCGCCACTAAAGAAGCTTACAAGCGTGATGTTCCTGGCCGTATTATTGGTGTTACCAAAGATACCAATGGCAACAGAGCTTTGCGTATGGCACTGCAGACGAGAGAGCAACACATTAAGCGCGATAAAGCCACATCTAATATTTGTACCGCCCAAGTACTTTTAGCGGTTATGGCAGGTATGTATGCCGTTTATCATGGCCCAAAAGGTTTAGCTTTTATTGCTAACAAAGTAAATAATGCAACTTCTACGCTTGCCAATGCCTTAAAAAACTTAGGTTTAGAACAAGTAAATTCTCATTACTTTGATACGCTTCAAATAAAAGCAGATGCGGTTAAGGTAAAATATGAAGCTGAAAAAAGTGAAGTTAATTTTCATTATCCAGATACCAATACTGTAACCATTTCAATTAATGAAACCACAAATATTGAAGATCTAAATGAGATCATTTCAATTTTTGAAAGTGTCACAGGAGAAACGACTGATAAAATTAAATCTATTTCCAACAGTAATACCATTCCTGAATCCTTAGAACGTCAATCTGATTTTTTAAGTTTCGAGGTCTTCAATAAGTACCATTCCGAAACCGAATTGATGCGTTACATTAAACGTTTAGAGCGTAAAGACTTGGCTTTAAACCACTCTATGATTTCTCTTGGTTCTTGTACGATGAAATTAAATGCAGCTTCCGAAATGTTACCACTAAGTTGGAGCAGTTGGGGAAATATGCATCCATTTGTACCACTAGATCAGCCTATTGGTTATAAATTAATGCTGAATGCATTAGAAAATCAATTAACAGAAATTACTGGGTTTTCAGCAACGTCCTTACAACCTAATTCTGGTGCGCAAGGTGAATTTGCTGGGTTAATGGTTATTAAAGCCTATCACGAATCTCGTGGCGATCATCACAGAAAAATCTGTTTAATTCCATCTTCTGCTCATGGTACAAATCCAGCAAGTGCAGTTATGGCTGGTATGAAAGTAGTGGTAACCAAAGCTTCAGAAAACGGAAATATTGATGTTGATGATTTAAGAGAAAAAGCCGAATTACACAAAGATAATTTGGCTGCTTTAATGGTCACTTATCCTTCAACACATGGTGTTTTTGAATCGGCAATTAAAGAAATCACACAGCTCATCCACGATAATGGAGGACAAGTTTACATGGATGGAGCAAACATGAATGCTCAGGTTGGTTTAACTAATCCTGGTAATATTGGTGCAGATGTTTGTCATCTTAACTTACACAAAACCTTCGCTATTCCTCATGGAGGCGGTGGACCTGGTGTTGGCCCAATTTGCGTAGCCAAACAATTGGTACCGTTTCTACCTGGTAATCCAATTATAAAAACAGGAGGACACCAAGCGATTTCTGCAATTTCTGGAGCCCCTTTTGGGTCGTCTTTAGCTTGTTTAATTTCATACGGTTATATTAAAATGTTGGGCTATAGAGGACTTAAAAAAGCCACTGAAGTTGCCATATTAAATACAAATTACATTAAAGAACGTTTAGAAGGTTACTACCCTACTTTATATTCAGGTGAAAATGGTAGAGCAGCTCATGAAATGATTATTGATTGTCGTGATTTTAAAGCCAATGGTATTGAAGTTACAGATATCGCTAAACGTTTAATGGATTACGGTTTTCATGCACCAACAGTGTCATTCCCTGTTGCAGGCACTATGATGATTGAGCCAACCGAAAGCGAAAATAAAGCTGAAATGGATCGTTTTTGTGATGCTATGATTTCTATTAGAAAAGAAATTGACTTAGCCTCTAAGGACGAACCGAACAATACCTTGAAAAACGCACCACATACTTTAGCCATGCTAACGTCAGACGAATGGTTATTGCCATACAGTCGAGAGCATGCTGCATTTCCGTTAGACTTTGTTAGAGACAATAAATTCTGGCCAAGTGTAAGACGCGTCGATGATGCCTATGGTGATCGTAATTTAATTTGTAGCTGTGCTCCTATTGAAGAATATATGGAAGCATAACCTACCTTATCTATAAACATTAAAAAAAGTATTCATTTCGAATACTTTTTTTGTGTTTTATAAATTAAAAATACCAATTATTAAGAATTCATTAAAAATTGAAGCTTTAAAACCGTAAATTATTGAAAACTCTATAATATTAGTTAATTTCGTATACTTGAAACTAAATAACCATGACGATTAGAATAACAGGCACAGGAAGTTATATACCAAGCATTGTTGAAAAAAATGAAGATTTCTATAATCATCAATTTTTAAATGCTGATGGCTCTGCTATTAATAGTCCGAATGAAGTTATTGTAAAAAAGTTTAAAGCAATTACTGGTATTCAAGAAAGACGCTATATCAAAGCAGCCTTATTAAATTCTGACATTGCATTTTATGCTGCAGGAAAGGCAATTGAAGATGCAAAAATCGATAAAGAAAGTCTCGATTATATTATCGTTGCTCACAATTATGGTGATGTAAAACACAATGAAGAACAAAGTGATACCGTACCAAGTATTGCATCGCGAGTGAAGCATTTATTGCAAATTAAAAGCCCTAAATGTGTCGGTTATGACTTATTATTTGGTTGTCCTGGCTGGATCGAAGGTGTTATACAGGCCAAAGCATTTATCGCTTCAGGTATTGCCAAACGCTGTTTAGTTATTGGCTCGGAAACCTTATCAAGAGTTGTTGATAAACACGATAGAGACTCTATGATTTATAGTGATGGTGCAGGCGCTGTTATTGTAGAAGAAAGTGACGAAGCAGGTGGTATTTTAGCACACGAAACGGCTACTTATGCTTTAGATGAAGCTCATTTTATTTTCTTTGGAGAAACCAATCATCCTGAAATTACAGAGAAACGCAAATATATTAAAATGTATGGTCGTAAAATATACGAATTTGCCCTAACCAACGTGCCAACAGCTCTAAAATCTTGTCTTGAAAAAAGTGGCAAATCTATTACTGATATCAAAAAAATATTGATCCATCAGGCCAATGAAAAAATGGATGAAGCCATCGTAGAGAGGTTTTACAAACTATACAATATGGAGATGCCAGAAGGGATTATGCCAATGAGTATTAATACACTTGGTAATTCTAGTGTTGCTACCGTACCGACCTTATTTGATATGATTTTAAAAGGTGAATTAACAGATCACGACATCAACAAAGGAGACATTATTATGTTTGCAAGTGTCGGTGCTGGTATGAATATTAATGCTATTGTTTATCAGTATTGATTGATTCTCAAAACCTAATGTACGAAAAAACATATCCAAACAAACGCTTTAAACTCAGCCTTCAGTTTCTAAAAAAACACATCAAACCCACAGAATCTATTTTAGATTTAGGTGTTAAAAACCCATTTTCAGACATTATGATTTCTGAAGGTTATCAGGTAAAGAATACATCAGGTGAAGATTTAGATGAAGACAGATCGACAATAACAAATTCATCGGCAGAAGTCGTTACTGCTTTTGAAATTTTCGAACATTTATTGTCTCCTTATGAAGTTTTAAAATCAATAAAAGGGAATAAACTTATCATTAGTGTGCCTTTAAAATTATGGTTTTCTTCTGCTTATAGAAGTAAAACCGATATGCTCGATAGACATTACCACGAGTTTGAAGCTTGGCAACTCAATTGGCTCTTAGAAAAAACAGGTTGGGTTATAAAAGACAGACAACAATGGACAAATCCTGTGAAAAAAATTGGAATTAGGCCTTTACTTCGTCTCTTTACTCCGCGCTATTATATTGTTTATGCGGAAAAGATAACCACCTCCAATTCCTAAATTACAAATTGAGATGCTACAACGTATCTAAAGCTATATTTATAGCTTAACTTTAAATTCTAAATTTAGAATCTTGAATTTTTACATCATCATACCAGCGCACAACGAACAAGCGTATATTGGTAAAACTTTAGAATCTTTGGTGCAACAAACTTTGCTACCCAAGGCTGTAGTTGTGGTAAATGATAATTCTACAGACCATACACAACAGATTGCTGAAGATTATGCTGCAAAATATCACTGGGTTTCCGTTGTGAATTGCACGTCGTCAGACACCCATTTACCTGGTTCTAAAATTATAAATGCTTTTAATAAAGGTTTAGACGCGCTTGATGATGCCTACGATATCATCTGCAAGTTTGATGCAGATCTTATTTTTACGTCAAATTATTTAGAACAAATCTCAAATCATTTCCAAGCTAATACAACATTAGGCATGGCTTCTGGTTTCTGTTATATTGAAAAAAATGGCAATTGGGTTTTAGAAAACCTCACTAACAAAGATCATATTAGAGGCGCTTTAAAAGCTTACAGAAAAGACTGCTTTAACCAAATAGGACAACTAAAACCAGCGATGGGTTGGGATACGGTTGATGAGTTGCTGGCTAAATTTCATGGTTGGGAAATTCTAACTGATGAAACACTTCATGTAAAGCATCTGAAACCCACAGGACAATCTTATAATAAGGCTTCTAAATATCTGCAAGGCGAAGCCATGTACAAAATGCGTTATGGCTTTCGGATTACTTTTATTTCTGCTTTAAAATTAGCTTACAAAAAAGGAAGTTTGCGATTGTTTAGAGATTATATGGCTGGTTATTATAAGGCTAAATCTGATAAAGTTGAATTTTTGGTGTCTGAGGATGAGGGGAAATTTATTCGGGAGTTGCGTTGGAACGGGATAAAAACCAAATTCCAAAGATAAAATTCTAAATTCTAAGGCTTTTCACTGAGTTATTGCGTTTCAACTTTGAGATTCCTGCGTTCTCAGGAATTTGGTTAGAAACTCCAACGCTTATAACTGCGAGACGCTTCTAATTTATCTTCTATGCTATCATCTAATTCTGGAAAGAAATCAATGCCTGTTAAGGCTTCTACCTCATCTACGGAAACCACAAATTTATACAAGGGCAAGTCAGAATCTTTATGATCTAATAAAAACGCTAACATTTTATAGTGACCATTAGTGTGGTCTAGTATCACTTTATAAAACTGATTGGGTACAGCGACATTCTCATCGCCAATGGTTTTTAGATCATCTTTTAAAATACCACCTGTTACAACAAAAATACCGTTATTCTTTTTTGCCCAATAGCGTACTTTCTGCTCTAATCGGTTCCAAACACCAGCGTTAAATTCGTGTTCCTGTGGACTAATATTACTGGTTAAAAAAGTTTCGTCATGCGCTGCTTTTGTAAATCGTCTGTCAGCTGCGGGAATTAAATGCCCTCTATCGTAACCCGAATTTTTATAATTCCGCCAATGTGCTGCACCAGTTTTTACGGCTTTATCAATTTCAAAATAAGGTCGTTTATGGTTTGTAGAACTTATATGTGACGCTTTCAATTCGTAAGCCACCCATTCAGCTTGCTCGTGAGACTCACTATACGATAACGAATAATTTTGATGATGCACAATTTGATTGGTCGTACTGGTTGGCAGGTAAAACGTATTGGTGTTTTCTTTGACGGTTTCGCCTTCTTTTACGAGTCCTGTTTTTTCCTCACTATTTAAAAAAATTTCGTAGCCAAAAATACCAATGAGAATGATAACAGCTATGATGGTGTATAATGGTTTTCTTTTCAAAATTACAGTTGGTCTAGAAGTGTTGTAGCCTCTTTAGTTTTAAACAGGTTATTGGATACAATATAATCTAATAACACTTTGGCTTCTTCACTTTGATCGTACTTTAAAAGCGCTAACGCTTTATACCAATAGCCTTTTTCAGCATCTAAAAAATCACTATCCGTAAGATAATCAAAAGTAAATAGCGCTGCTTCATAATTACCCAACTCAAGTTCAGAAAGTCCTGTGTAAATCATCAATGTACCATCATATTTCTGAGTAGCCTTAACGCTATTAAATAAGACTAACGCTTCTGAATAATTCTTGTTTTCAAACAAACGCTCCGCTTCAATGAGCACATTTGCGTCATCACTTCGCGACACGAAAGATGGTAAATCACTAAACATTACATAGTCGTTATACAAATCTTGATTCGTTACACTATTATTAAACAACAATTGGAATCCTAAAAACAAAACAACCGATGCTGCGGCTAGATAGTAAAACAAACGTTTTGAAGTCTCCTTTTTCTCGTTGTTGAATTCAGTATTAGTTTGCTCTAAGGTTTTTTTCAAATTTTTTAGGTCGTCTGCTTCCAGAAGCTCTACGTAATCCTTTACTTCGTCATTTTCGGCCTTTACAAAATTCCAACTATTGTCATCTAAAGCATTAAAAAGTTCTGCTTCTAATTTAAAATTTTCACGAAAAAGCGCATCAGATTTTAAGCGTTCTAAAAATGCTTTTTGGTCATTCTCAGATAGTAATCCTTTTAGATAGTTATCTATTAAAATAGCGTCTTCCATTACAATTCTATCAGATTTTTAAATCGATTATCCTTTTTAACATGTTCTTTTAGGCTGTTTTTACATTTAAAAACGCGCTGTCTGACCACAGTTTCTGAGTTATAATTAAACTTCACCATCATCTCTGCATAAGATGTCTTAGCAAAATATAATTTCAATATTTGTTTACAATTCTCGGAAATTAATTCTAGAGTTTCTGTAAATAATTCCCATCGTTTTTGTTCTAAAACTGCCAAGGCCATATCATGGTTGTCATCCTTTAGTTCTATAATGGCATCTTTTGTTACCTTAATTTTAGATTTATTTAATTCTCTACGCCAAAGGTTTTTGCACACGGTAAACAAATAGGCTTCAAAACTAGACTTTATAACAAATTTTTCCTTTTTATACCTTACCGCGAGTTGCATCAAGGCTTTTTGAAAGATATCTTCGGCATCTTCTTGTTGTCCTTTATTACTGCATACAAACAACCTTACTTTGTAAAAGTTATCTTTATAAATCGCTTTAATAACTTTAGCATCGTTATTTAGTAAGGCGTTTAAATAATGAGAATCATCTGTCAATCGTCTGCTTTTATCTTGAATTACAAAAATAAACTTTTATATTTATAGGGTAACAAATTTGTTTTGAATGAACAGGATGTTATAAACTTTAAAATTATTAAGAATTATGAAAACACTACAATTTAGATTTTTAGGCCTCATTATTATGGTTCTCGCGTTCAGCTGTTCTGTTGAAGAATCTTTGAATGAAAACAATTTGGAAACTGAAATTTCTACTAAAATTATTGCGCCTAGTGAAGCAAAGACGCCAAATGAGGAGCTAAACTCTGATGATCGCACCAATAACTCTTTAGTAAATAACGACCCATTGGACAATCGTGGTATAAATACAACAGATCTGAACACGACAAATAGTATAAACACAACAAATACCACAAACTTTATAACCGTAACATTTAATATTGGCACAACACAACAAGAAATTAATGATGCATTAAATATTATAAACCCAGTAAATTATTTTACGTGCCCTAATAGTCCTCATATTATTGTTATGAGCTTTACCCAGAACTTTATAATAGAAGGGACAGGAAGAGGCAGTGGGTCTTCTGGTAAAGATCTTGATCCTGCTATAGAATCTATGACTGGTATTCCTTACATCGCACATTATAGATTTGGTATCCACTGTGAATAAAAGTTTAATTTTTAAGTTTGGTATAACAAAAACCATATTTGCCTTTTGTCTTATATCTGTTGCTTTACCTGAGTTAAACGCTCAGGTAAAGCCAACAGATGTAAAATTTAGTGATAGTATTACAAGTGAACTAATAAAAGAAAAACAGCTAGATAGTTTAGTTGATTTTTATCATAAGATGTCTATTGATTTCTATCGTAAAAAAGACTATTTAAGCGCAATAAAATTCGCAAAGAAAGAAGTTGACATTGGTCTTAAAGTATTAGATAGTTTAGCTTACAAAAATGCCATATTTAATTTGGGTTTATTTTATTACAGAAATGGTAATTATTACCAAGCTATTGAAGCTTATCAAAAAGTAATAGACAGTTTTAATTTAGACAAAAAGACATTGCAATCATATTGCGAGCTAGGAAGAAGTTATCAGAAACTCGGAGATTTTCACCAAGCACTAATCTATTTTGAAAAGGGAGTTTCTCAACCCAAATATTTTTCTAACAAGGAATTGGTCATAAACTATACGAACCTATCAGATTTTTATGATACTTACGACACTAATATAGCTAATTTTTTAAAGAAAAAATTAAAACTTCTACATCGCGTAGATTCTCTAAATGATTTTATTGTAGGAAATGATTTCGGCGTCATAGACAATGAAATTGATTTTGGAAATTATTATAGCAATGAAGAGGTTTTAGATGTTAAAAAAGCACGATATCACTTTAAAAAAGCCTTAACAAAAGCCTTAGAAATTAAGGACACTTTTAGCATAGTTAAAATTAATAATAACTTAAGCTATTTGTATAATTTAATACAAAATGATAGCAGCCTTATATATGCTACTAAAGGAATCATGTTTGCAAAGGCTGATGATCCCATTTTAGTTAAACTGTATAACAATCTCGGAGAATACTACAACAACAAAAGCGATTTCGATGAAGCAATTAAATATGTCAACAAAGAATTATCTCTTTTATTACCTCATACTAGTGATACAAATTATGAATATATCCCTAGTTTTGACGCACTATCCTTATCTCAAGATAAAATACATACCATTTTTACCTTAAGAAATAAAGCACTCTACCATCTTAAAAAATATAAAAAACACGAAAAGAGGAGAGATTTGAATATTTCACATAACATCTTAATGCTGGCGGATCAATTAATTGATGAAGTAAAAAAAGAGAGTAGCGTTACCCAAACTAGATTATTTTGGCAACAAGAGGCATCTCATGTTTATATGATGGCAATACATACCTGCTATTTACTAAATGATATAAATAAAGCTTTTTATTTTATGGAGAAAAAGAAAGCTGTATTGTTATTAGAAAACCTCTCAGACAAAGAGTTACGAGAAAACATCAATTTACCAGACAGTATTATTGAAAAAGAATTATCAATTAAAAAAGCCATTTCTTCAATAGAAAACAATTTATATAATGCTAAAACAAACAATGTTGATTCTTTAAGCAGCGCACTTAATAGTTTAAAGATTAAACATACCAACTTTTTAAAGGCACTTCAAACTGAATATAAAGATTATTACGATTCTAAAATGCCTAGCGAAATAATCAGCCTTGAGGACATACAAAAAACATTAGACAGCCATACCCAGATTTTGGAATATGTGATGAATAAAACAGATAGTTATGTATTAAGTATTACTCAGGATAATGTTGAATTATTTCACCTTAAAAACACTAAAGATTTAATAGAAAAAATTAGTCGTTTTAACCAACTTACATCAAGCCCTTTTAGCACAAATAAAGACAAACAACTTTATAATATTTTAGCAATTGAACTTCACAATATACTTATACCTAAAACTGTCGACGAAACTAAAAAACTTATAATTATACCAGATTACAACTTACAAGTACTTTCGTTTGAAGCATTAAAACCTAATAACAAATCAAAGGATTTTCTTATAAATAATTGTGAAATATCGTATGCATACTCATTAAGTTTTTTAAACCAAAATAGTAAAGTAAAGAGAACTAGTGAGTTGGATATTGTTGGTTTTGCACCCATTAATTTTAATAATGGACTCACAAGTCTTAACCATACAACTATTGAAATCAATACACTTAAAAAATTAATTAGCGGAAATTACTATTTAGATAGTTTAGCTACGAAAAAACACTTTATAGACGGTATTTATAACTCAAAAATTATTCATTTAGCTACACATTCAAATGCTAACGATTCTATTTCGCCATGGATTGCCTTCAAGAATGAAAAAATATTTTTAAATGAATTATACAATACGCAAAACAATGCTCAACTTGTAACACTCAGTGCTTGCAATACAGCTATTGGTCAAATTAAGGAAGGTGAAGGTGTTTTTAGTCTTGCTAGAGGATTTTTTCACTCTGGAGCTAATAGTGTTGCCAGCACACTATGGACAGCAAATGATAAATCTACCACTTTTATTATTGAAGAATTTTATAAGAATTTAAAAAAAGGTCAAACCAAATCAAAAGCTCTCCAAATGGCAAAACTGAAATATTTAGAAACACATTCTCTTTCTGAAACTTCACCATATTATTGGGCTTCTTTTGTATTAATAGGTGATACAAGTAGCATTGATTTAGACAATGGTTTATCTACTTTGCAATGGACAATTATCGGATTCTTAATATTAGTTACACTTTTAATACTATTTATAAAAAAACTAAAAAAATAGGGTAACAAATTAATCTTTACTGAACAGTAGGTTGAATTAAAAATCTTACTACTGTGAAAGACGCACTAAGTTACCAAGTTCAACAACTCTTAAAAGAAAATAAGCTCACAATAGACTTTGATGAGTTAAGCTTTCAAATCCAAACACACCCTACCTATCCAAGCTTACATGCTGTTACTGGAGTCTTAGATCATTTCAGCATAGAAAATATAGCGCTAGATGTACCAAAAACTAATGAAACTTTAGTCCAACTTCCCAATTCGTTTTTAGCCCAAATTAAAAAAGGCTCAACAAAGCAGTTTGTTGTTGTTACTAAAGCCAAAAATCAATATTCTCTTATCTTTAATAAAACAAATAAACAATCGGTATCAGAATCCGAATTTTTGGAACAATTTACTGGTATTGTATTAGCTGTTGACAAGGCTGAATCTAATTTCAAAATTAATAATTCAAAATCAACATCCAATTTAATTAAAGGCCTTACAATTACCTCAGTAATTTTAATGATTTTACTCTTAATTAATTCTAAGGCTGAATTAACAAACTACCTCTTTATTGTTTTAGCTGTATTTGGAATTTATATCACAGCAACTATCCTTAAACAAGAGCAAGGCAAATCAACAATGCTTGGGAGTACATTTTGCTCAAACCCTACTGAAAAAAAGAACTGTAATGCCGTATTGTCTTCTAAAGGTGCAACCCTATATAAAGATATAAAATTGAGTGATTTAAGCTTTATCTACTTCACTGGGCTAACTGCGGCAACCATTATTTTAACCCTGAGCAATACCTCTATTTTTATCCCAAAAATAATTAGCCTTATTGCTCTACCGATCACATTATATTCTATCTACTACCAGGCTATTGTTATTAAAAAATGGTGCTTTCTCTGTTTGTGCGTTGTTACTTTAATGTGGTCTCAAGCGGCTCTTTCTGTAGTTAAATTCTCGCCCAACTATCAGTTTACACCTATATTAATTACAATGTTATCATTAGTTAGTATAGGTATACTTTGGTTAGTAATATCAAAATTCCAAAGAGAAAATAAAGCTTTAAATACTGTAAAACTTGAGTATTTTAAATTTAAAAGAAACTTTGAACTGTTTAATAATCAATTCAGTAAATCAAAAATTATTAATACTAACTTAACTGATACTAAAGAAATGGTTTTTGGGAATATTAATAGCTATTTCCATATTGTTATGATTTCAAATCCAATGTGTGGTCATTGTAAAGCTGTACATCAATTAGTAAACGAAATTTTAAAACACTATTCTAACTCGGTAAAGCTATCCATAAGGTTTAACGTAAACCCCAAAGATCCTCTAAACTCAGCCGTTAAAGTAACGACAAGACTTCTAGAAATACACCATTCTCAAAATACTAAGATGAGTTTACAAGCTATGAACGATATCTATGGCGATTACTCCACAGAAGGTTGGTTAAAAAAATGGAAAGAGTGTTCTGAGCAAAAAGAATATTTATCAATTCTACAAAATGAGTATTCTTGGTGTTCAGAAAACAATATCACTTTTACCCCAGAAATTCTAATCAACGGACAATCGTATCCAAAAATGTATGACCGTAGAGAGCTTATACACTTTATAGAAGATTTAATAGAGCAGTTTGAAACCAATAACTTCAGCACTCCTTTTGTCGAAAAACATGAAGTTTGACAAATAAAGCCCTTAAAAAAGAGCTTTATATTGAATAATTCTCTCGCGAATAATAGACACAACGAATTTAGTATGCTCACTTATCGCTATAACTATAGTCTGAAACACATAAAATACATCCGATTTGAAAAATAAGTTTCCTACATATCTACAAACCGAATCAAAAGACTGCGGCCCTACGTGTATTAAAATAATCGCTAAACATTATGGAAAAACAATTAATACGCAAGAGCTTAGACTATTAAGCGAAACTACACGTTTAGGAAGCAACTTAATGAGCTTAAGCGATGCTGCAGAATCTATAGGTTTTAGATCATTAGGAATTAAATTAGCCTATAGCAAATTAACGGAAGCACCTCTACCATGCATATTACATTGGAATAATGACCACTACGTTGTTTTATATAAAATAAAGAATGGTAAAATTTATATCTCTGATCCGGCTTATGGATTAATAACCTACAAAAAAAAAGAGTTCATTAAATCTTGGATAGGAGAAAATGCAGATGAAAATACGGAAGAAGGAATAGCGCTCATAATTGAGCCCACGCCAAATTTTTATCAAACAGAATTTGATAAAGATGAAGAATTTGGATTCCGTTTTATGTTTAAATATCTTTTTAAATACAAAAAATTTATAGTTCAATTAATCATTGGTTTAATTGCAGGGAGCTTACTGCAACTTGTTACACCTTTTTTAACACAAAGTATTGTAGATATTGGTATTCAGAATCAAGATCTCGATTTTATTTATCTCATCCTTTTTGCACAATTAGCATTATTTGTAGGAGGTGCATCTCTTCAGATTGTAAGAAGCTGGATTTCATTGCATTTAAGCACTCGTATTAATATCTCTTTAATCTCAGACTTCTTTATAAAGCTTATGAAACTTCCCATTTCCTATTTTGATGTTAGGATGACAGGAGACTTAATGCAACGCATTGGAGACCATAGTCGAATAGAAAGTATACTCACAACATCCTCACTTACCATTATTTTTTCTTTCTTCAATTTTATCATTTTCGCTTTTATCTTGGCGCACTATAGTGTACAAATTCTTAGTGTTTTCTTAATTGGTAGTTGCATATATATTATTTGGGTTCTATTCTTCTTTAAAAGACGAAAAGAACTTGATTACAAACGTTTTGCGCAAGTCAGTGACTCACAAAGTAAAGTCATTGAACTTATTAATGGTATGCAAGAAATTAAGCTACACAATGCAGAACGACGTATGCGCTGGAACTGGGAATACGTGCAAGCCAAACTCTTTAAAATTGCTACCAAAAGCTTGGCTTTAGAACAAACCCAAAGTGTTGGATCTAGTTTGATAAATCAGCTTAAAAATATGATTATTACGGTACTCTCTGCTACTTTAGTGGTTAAAGGAGAAATCACTCTAGGGATGATGATGGCTATAAGCTATATGGTTGGGCAGTTAAATGGTCCTATTGTACAACTCATTGGTTTTTTGCGTCAACTACAAGATGCAAAAATCTCAATTGAAAGACTAGGTGAAATACAAAATATGGATGATGAAGAAAAACCAGAAGATCATAAAATCACAGAAATACCCAAACTCGAAGATATAAAGTTAAATAATATCTCTTTTAAATATCAAGGAGAACTAGATCCCGTTATAAAAAATCTATCATTAACTATCCCACCAAATAAAACTACTGCTATAGTAGGTACCAGTGGGAGTGGAAAAACAACACTCATGAAACTTCTCCTTCGTTTCTATGATATTGATAGTGGTGAAATCTCAATTGGAAACTTTAACTTAAATAACATATCCCAACGCGCATGGCGCTCAAATTGTGGTGTGGTGATGCAAGAAGGTTATATTTTTAATGACACTATTGCCCAAAACATTGCAGTTGGAGAAGATTATATTGACACTGAACGATTAAAATATGCGATTGATGTTGCAAATATATCAGACTACATAGAACAACTCCCACTACACTATAACACAAAAATCGGTAGTGAAGGTAATGGTCTGAGTACTGGGCAAAAGCAACGTTTACTCATCGCTAGATCCGTATATAAAAATCCACAACTTTTATTTTTTGATGAAGCTACCTCTGCTTTAGACGCAAATAATGAAAAAGTTATTATGGAAAAACTTAATAAGTTTTTAAAAGATAAAACAGCCGTAGTCATTGCGCATAGATTAAGCACAGTAAAAAACGCACATCAAATCGTTGTACTGGATGATGGAAAGATTGTAGAAATAGGAAATCATAAAGAGTTGACAGAAAACAAAGCCAGCTATTATAACCTCGTAAAAAATCAATTAGAACTCGGTGAATAATATGGAAAATATACAAGCTAACAGCACACATGTGGACTTAAGAAGCGAACATGTGCAAGAACTTTTAGAAGCAGTTCCTAATTGGATGATCCGTTATGGAAATGTACTCATACTAGCATTTATTATGATGTTTCTATTCTTATCGTGGTTTATAAAATATCCAGATGTTATTGCCGCAGAAGCGCAAATTACAACTAAACTACCTCCTCAAAAAAAATACGCCCAAGTTAATGGCAAATTAGACGCTCTATTAATGGAAGACAATGATTCTGTAAATGAAGGAAATATTCTAGCGATAATTGAAAACACTGCCAATTTTGAACACATCCTTTTACTAAAATCTGTTGTTGACACCATTAAAGTCGATAATACTAACTTTGAATTTCCTTTAGACGAATTACCTATTCTATTCTTAGGTGATATAGATGCGCAATATGCGATATTCGAAAATAGCTATATCCAATACCAATTAAATAAAACCCTAGATCCATTTGCTAATGAACAAAGTGGCAATATGTTTGCAAAAGGTCAACTCTACTCAAGACTCAAAACACTTAAATCTCAAAAAAGAATTAACCAATCTGAAATAGTATTTCAGAAAAAAGACTTGGAAAGACAACGGCATCTGTTTAAAAAAGGGGTGATTGCAAAGCAAACTTTAGAGTCTAAGGAACTAAACTATCTCCAAGCCGAACGAAATTTTGCTAATATAGATGCTTCAATTTCTCAACTAAAGGAGTCTATCAACAACGCAAACACAAATTCTGTAAATACTTCAATAAAAAAAACAAGAGAAGATATAAGTCTTCTTAAAAATGTAATTCAATCCTTTAATCAACTAAAAAGAGCCTTGAAAGACTGGGAAATGAAATATGCCATTATTGCGGATATAGACGGAAAAGTAGCGTTTTCAAAACTTTGGACAGAAAACCAAACCATTAATCAAAATGATTTATTGTTTACCTTAATTCCAAAAGAAAATTCGGCTTTTATAGCCAAACTGAAAACACCAGCTCAAAACTCTGGAAAAATAAAAAGAGGACAAGTTGTAAATATTAAACTCGAAAATTATCCAGATAATGAATTCGGTACACTTAAGGGTAAAATTGAATCTATATCCCTTTTTACAGATGAACATGGGTTCTATTTAGTAACTGTATCTCTCCCATCTAAATTGACAACCTCTTATAATAAAAATATTGATTTTAAATATGAAATGCGCGGACAGGCACAAATTATCACTGAAGACTTAAGGCTAATAGAGCGCTTCTTTTATCAGCTCAAAAATATTTTTAAGCATTAAAGATATTCTCTCGCGAGGAATAGACATAAGCCTTGGGTGTCTTTAAATGACCAAGATTAATTTAATTTTTAAATAGTTTAATTATGAAACATTTATTGAATTTAGGAAAAGCTTTAAATAAAGCTGAACAAAAACAAATTTTTGGAGGGAATAACAAATTAACTCAATATTCCGAGCCTTGTAATACCAACATCGATCCAAACTGCGGAGGCGGAGGTGGTGGCGCTGGGATTCCAGGTAGTGGATATTGCACCTCGGATGCAGATTGTGGAATGGCTACTATTCAAGTTCCAGCAGATTGCCCACCTGGTTGGCAATTTGGTAGTTGCGGTTATACCTCAGAACAAGTTCAAATGACCTGCTTTACGGGCGGTAGTAGTTCTGGATTTTGTACGGCATAATATTTAAGAAGGATGAGGTCAAACTCTTTTTATTGAAAAATTAGAAAATAAATTTATAATCTTCAATAAAGATAATTACACCCAAGAAATAGACACAACTCTTGGGTGTCTTTAAATGACCAAGATTAATTTAATTTTTAAACAGTTTAATTATGAAAAATTTAATGAATTTCGGAAAGGCTTTAAACAAAGCTGAACAAAAGCAAGTTTTTGGAGGGTTTGGTCCAAACAGGCTAACCAAAGCAGATGGTGGAGCATGTTATAGTCAGGTATATCTTGAAGAATGTCCTGATGAGCCTGGTTTTCCAGATCGTTCAAATGATGATGGTAGTAATAGTGGGTGTTGGGCACTTGAATACATTTGCTAATACTTCCATTAATAAGGCCTACCTATACAAAATAGGTGGCCTTATTTTAATCAATAACAAACCCCAAAACACTACCTGTAGCTCCATTAGGAAAACTAATACCTAAAAGCGCAGAGATGGTTGGCGCAATATCGGGAATTACCGTTTTATCATAAGTTTCGCCATGCTTAATCCCTTTTCCAAAAAACAATAAGGGTACGTGTGTATCATAATTTAAACCACTACCATGTGTAGAGCCCGTTTTGCCGTAAGAAATAAAAGCAGAATCGTTCACTAAAATAATATCACCTGAGCGTTTTTGGCTAAAGCCATTTTGCAATAGCGCTTCAATTCCGGTGGAAAAACTCGTGGTACTCATTGTAGTTGCTGTATACACTTTAGACACACTCTCATAACTCAATTGTTCTAAAGCAATTTCATTTTGTACATCAATTAGATTTAAGCCTAAAGCTTTTACTTTTTCACGATTTAAAAATATTTGATCATTGCTAATATTTTCTACGATCTCTTCCGTACCATAAGTAGCCTTTAAAAATAGATTAAATTTTTCCTTTCTGGCCCTATTATCTAAATAACCTGCTGGAATTTTAACAGATGTTAAATAATTAGGTACATCTACAGCTCCATGATCTGCGGTTAAGAATACAGTATATTCTCCTTTTCCAACTGTTGTGTCTAAGTATTTAAAGAAACGTTCTAAATCTTTATCTAAACGAATGTAGGTATCTTCAATCTCTTTAGAATTCACACCAAAATTATGACCTACATAATCCGTACTACTAAAACTCACGGTTAACACATCTGTGATGGCGTCTTGTCCTAAATTTTCAGCTTTAATCGCTGCCATGGCGAAATCTGCTGTTAAACTATTGCCGTAAGGTGTCGCCTTAAGAATGTCGAAACCTCGATTGTCGGCACTCAAGGCTTTTAAATCATAAGGGAAAGTCGCTTTTTCTTTTCCTCTAAAACCGCCTTCAAAGGTGTTTTCGTCAGGACCACTTTCTGTATAGGTCATAATATCGTAAACGGTGTTCCATTCTTTTAAATAGGATTCGGCAGCTTCCGACGTATTAAAATCTTTAACCCATTGTGGCAAATCCGTCATATAAAATGAACTCGAAATCCAAGATCCTTCGTCTCTACCATGAAACCAATAAGCAGCATTAGCGGCATGGCCTGCAGGTAAAATTGCACCACGATCTTTTAAAGATATACCAATCGTTTTACCTTGCATTTGTGTAAACAACCTGTTTTCATCACCAAAAGTAGTGGTTTGCATTCTGCGTGGCGACATTTTGCCTGCTTTATCTTCGGTACCTATAGATGCTACGCTATCATCACCTGCACAATACACCATCTCTTTAGTGTCCTTATCGTACCAATTATTCCCTATAATACCGTGATATTTTGGTGTGGTACCTGTGTAAACCGATGCATGGCCAGGACCTGTATACGTTGGTATATAATTAAAGTGATTGTTTTTACAATTAAACCCTTCACTCATCATACGTTTAAAACCTCCATCACCAAACTTAGCGTCAAATCTTGTTAAATAATCGTAACGCATTTGGTCTACTACGATACCTACTACTAATTTTGGCCTCGCGTTGGTTTCTAAAATCTCCGATTTATCTACGGAATCAACTGCTGTATTTTGTGCATTACAACACATTAATAAAAGTGAAAATACAATTAAGACAAGGCTCTTTTTCATTTAAATAGGGTATTAATTTTCATTTCAAAAATACAATTTTTAAATCATCTTAATTTTATTTTAAGGCAATATCCTAATCATTTTTTATATTTTTACAGTAATGAAATACCCAACAACTTACCTTCATAATATAGGCACTTACTTTATAATGATTAAGGATATATTTCGTAGACCTACCAAATGGTCTGTGATGAAACCTTTAATTTTAAAAGACATTGATGATTTAATTATTGGATCTTTAGGTATTGTAGCTTTTATTTCATTTTTTGTTGGTAGCGTTGTTGCCATACAAACGTCATTGAATATGACGAGTCCTCTAATGCCAAAATCCTTAGTTGGTTTTGCAACGAGACAATCCATCATCTTAGAATTTGCTCCTACGTTTATCTCTGTAATTATGGCTGGTAAAATGGGCTCTTTTATTACATCTAGTATTGGTACCATGCGTGTTACAGAACAAATTGATGCGCTCGAAGTGATGGGCATTAATGCGATAAACTACCTGGTGTTTCCTAAATTTATTGCATTAATTCTTTATCCTTTTGTGATCTCTATCGCCATGTTTTTAGGCGTTGTTGGTGGTCTTATTGCTTGTATTTACGGTGGCTATGGCACCATGGAAGATTATATTGAAGGTGTGAAAATGGACTTTATACCCTTTCATTTTATCTATGCATTTTTAAAGACGTTTATCTTTGCCTTCTTATTAGCAACCATACCTTCTTACTACGGTTATTTTATGAAAGGTGGTGCTTTAGAAGTTGGAAAAGCAAGTACCACATCATTCGTTTGGACGAGTGTAATGATTATACTTACCAACTTTTTACTAACCAGTTTATTGCTCGGCTAATTATGATACAAGTTACGGATTTACAAAAATCGTTTGGAGATGCTCATATTTTGAAAGGCATCACCACGTCTTTTGAAAAAGGTAAGACCAACTTAATTATCGGTCAAAGTGGTTCGGGAAAAACAGTGTTTTTAAAATGCTTATTGGGTTTATTTGAATACGAAGCAGGTTCTATATCTTATGATGGAAAAATTTTTAAGAATTTAAGTCCTAACGAAAGACGTGCTTTACGTGCCGAAATAGGCATGGTTTTTCAGGGCAGTGCTTTGTTTGATTCTATGACCATTGCCGAAAATATCATGTTTCCGTTGCGTATGTTTACCAAACAGAGTAAAAGCGAAATGGAAGATCGGGTCAATGAAGTTTTAAAACGTGTTAACTTAGATAATGCACATCACAAGATGCCGAGTGAAGCGTCTGGTGGTATGCAAAAACGTGTGGCGATTGCGAGAGCCATTGTTAACCGACCAAAATATTTATTCTGTGATGAGCCTAATTCTGGTTTAGATCCAAAAACAGCCATTGTTATTGATAACCTTATTCAGGAAATTACAGACGAATTTAGTATTACAACCGTTATCAATTCTCATGATATGAATTCTGTTATGGAAATTGGTGAAAAAATCGTCTTTCTTAAAGATGGTTTAAAAGCTTGGGAAGGGTCTAATGAAACCATCTTTAGAACCGATAATGAAGTGGTAACCGACTTTGTTTATTCTTCTAATTTATTTAAAAAAGTACGCAAAATGTATCTGGAAGAAAACGCATAATTTAGTTTCTTCGGATTAATACCGTATCTACTTTAAGTTCGTTCTTTAACCATTTCTGTAAATCGCGTTCTTTTATAACAACCATACTATCAGACAAGGCGACTTTCCATCTCACATTAGCCACAGCTACTGTATCAATATTTATAAAATCTTTAGATTCTAACATCTTAGCATAGCCAAAAAACTCAAGATCATTGAATCTTACTTTTGCATCGCGAGACAAAGCA
This sequence comes from Winogradskyella sp., assembly GCF_045105575.1. Lineage (GTDB taxonomy): Bacteria > Bacteroidota > Bacteroidia > Flavobacteriales > Flavobacteriaceae > Winogradskyella. Next base: position 49,727 of record NZ_JBGCDQ010000027.1, read on the forward strand.
CTAAATGACACCGCATTCTGGTTGGTGTTTTTAGATTCTATAACTTTATTGAGATTAGAAATATTAGTTTCTAATTGTGTTATTTGTTTTTGAAGCCCATCAATGACATTATCTTTTCGATCTAAATCAGCATACGCGCGATCAAGAGATTGACTTAAACGATCTGCACTTCTGGTTTTGTTCGCATTAATAATTAATTCAAAATCCTTAATGCTTTCATATTGCAACTTATGATTTTGCAAAGCTGAAACCATTTCATCACTAACGTCACCATTAAAATGCAAACGAATGGTTTTTGTATCAGGATCTAAATCATCCTTTTTTCGCTGTAACCAGAGATTGTCATTATTCTCAATATTGTTTTTAACAAAATTCTCAAAGTCTCTTTTATAAGTACTTTCTTTTAGAACTGATAAAAACGTCCAAATTGCAGGAACCATTACAATTATGGCCACAAGTGTTGCCACTCTAGAAATACGTTTACGCTTTGCTGAATTTGCATATTTAAGCATAGGAAAACGCAAAATCTTTAATACTAAAAATGTCGCCAAGGCAATAAATATCGTATTGATGGTAAACAAATACATAGCTCCACCAAAATAACTCCAATTCCCTTCTGCTAGACCATAACCTGCTGTACACAATGGTGGCATTAATGCTGTGGCAATAGCAACACCAAAAATTACTGAGGCAATAGTTCCTTTTTTGGTTCGGGCAATAATTAAAGCTAAACCACCGAAAAAGGCAATGAGTACATCTCTAATATCTGGACGTGTTCTTCCCAGAAGTTCTGAAGTTTCTTCACTCAACGGGAATAACCAAAAGAATAGAAAAGCAGTTAGTAAACTCAACACAATCATCGTTGCTAAGTTCACTAATGACTTTCTTAAAGTATCAATATCATTAATGGCTAGTGACATACCAACACCTAAAATAGGTCCCATTAAAGGCGAAATTAACATGGCACCAATAACGACTGCTGTAGAATTTGCATTAAGACCTATAGAGGCCACAAAAATAGAACACACCAAAATCCAAGCGGTTGCTCCTTTAAAAGGAATATCAGCTTTTATCGCTGTAATTGTCGCGTCTCTATCAGTGTCATCCCTAAAATCAAGAAGTTCACTCATAAAGGTTTTTATACTCGCAAATAAACCTTGAGCATCTTTTTTTACAGCGTCTTTTTTCTCTTCAACAGCTTTATCTTTATTGATTTGCTGTTGCTGCTCTTCTTCTTCAGAAAAATTAAATTTACTTTCGTCACTCATAATTTTAAAAAATTCCAATTTTTAAATCCCAAATTCCATAATTTGAAAATTGACATCAAAGAGGTTATGGTTCTAAAATCCTGCAAGGCTAGCCGTAAGATGCTCCAAATTTAGCTTTCACATTCTGAAGTGCTTTTTTTATGTCTTGCTCTTTAGCTTTAGGAAAGATAAGTAAAACTTCGTCTTTATCAACAATTATGTAATCTTTTAGTCCATCGACAACGACGACTTTCCCTTCTTTGGAACGAATCATATTTCCGCTAGAATCTTCTAGTAATACCTTAGAATTTACCACAGCATTACTATTGTCATCTTTATCTAATTTATCGTAAAGACTTCCCCAAGTTCCTAAGTCATTCCAATCGAATGTTGCCGGAATTACATATATATTCTCACTCTTTTCCATGAGTGCATAATCTACCGAGATGTTCTCCGACTTGCCATAATTTTCTTTAATAAAGTCGTCTTCAAATTCTGTATTGTAGACGCTTATGCCAGATTCAAACAGTTGAAATAATTCGGGTTGATTATTTTTAAATGCTTTAATCACTGATTTCACACTCCACATAAAAATTCCGGCATTCCATAAAAAATTACCTTGATTTAAAAATGTTTTTGCCGTTTCGTAATCTGGTTTTTCTCTAAACTGGTTGACTGCTTTCACTTCGGCTACGCTCAGTGACCGCTCTTTATCATATTCGATATAGCCATAACCTGTATTTGCAAATGTAGGTGTGATGCCTAAAGTCATTAATGCATCATTAGCTTCACAATAATCAAAGGCTGTTTTTACGTTATTTGAGAATGCGTGTTCATCTTCAATCCAGTGATCACTAGGTGCTACAATCATAAGTGCATCTTCATTTTCCTTCTGAATTTTTAAAGACGCATACAAAATACAAGGTGCTGTGTTTCGCATCGCTGGCTCTAAAACGACTTGGCGTTTTGTGACCATCGGTAATTGTTCAAAAACCAAATCATTATAACGCTCATTGGTTAATATGAATATATTTTCTTCGGGAATTAATTGTGCCAAACGATGAAATGTTTTCTGAATCAGGGTATCTCCTGTTCCTAACATATCGTGAAATTGCTTCGGGAAATCTTGTGTACTTACTGGCCAAAATCTTGAACCTACACCTCCTGCCATTAATATGGCGTAATAATTTTTGTTTTTGCTATCCATCAATTTATGTTTTTATCTAAAACCTCCACTTCTGCATTTGGGTTAAACAAATATAATTTACCTGAATTAACCTCAACACATTCGTAACGTTTTCTTCTTTTGTTTCCTCTTTTAAAAATTCTACCATTATAGAGTTTAAAAGTTTGATTCAAAGATACTTCAAACACATAGGTCTTATCATTACTTTCGTCGAATTGCTTTAAGGCAAAGGCGAGTTGCGTGTCTGTATCGCTAGACGCTTTTGGATTCTTAAAATGATTGGCTAATAAAGGCAATAATTCTGTTGGAAATATATCTGGACTTAAAAACGGTAACATTAAATGCTGAAAGGTTTGCTTCCACTCTTTTCCGTGCGGCTTAATGAATCTTCCGTAAGTTTTATAAGCTTCAAAATGCGCGATTTCATGAATTAGTGTGATAAGAAATCGATAACAATTCAAATTAGAATTCACGGTAATTTGATGTTTCCCATTTGGTAAAGCTCTATAATCACCATGACGCGTTTTGCGTTCATTTTTGACTTTAACCGTTAAACCATCCACAGCTAAAAGAGTAGTAATCATTGGTTTTGCCGAAATAGGAATGAAGTTTAGAAGTGGTGTTTGCATCAAAACAAAAATAAGGGATAAATCCTTATTTTTTAATTCTTTTTTTGATGATAACAAAACCTACTATTCCAATGATTATAAATGGCCAAATATAAACCAGACCAATAAAAACTACTTTTAAAATATCCCACCCAGAAACAAAACCTTCTTTAAGTTCAGAAAAAAATGATTTTTCATATGTGTTAGGTTCTTCTTTGAAAGCAACAGTTTCATATAAATCGATTTGAATAGTACTAAAAGCAACTTTATTTGAAAGATACTTTAATTGTCCTTGACTGGCTTCAATCTCTTCTTGAATATGCTGTAATTTTTCTTCAACATTCAATAACTCGTCTACACTTTTTGCTTTAGCTCTAAGAATGGATTCATATCGTTCTTTAACCTCTAATTTGGTTTTCATTCTAGCCTCTACATCAATAAATTCTGAAGTCACATCTTTAGTAGTCATATTTTCATACTCAATAAATTCAGCAACAGTACTTATGGAATCCATAATCTCGTCAAAATCTTTTGAAGGTACTTTTAAAGTGAATCTATTTTCTTTTTTATAAAGATTATTTTCAAATCTTAAATCCGAAATATAAGAACTGTAGTTTCTAGAGATGCGTTTTATCTTTGCCATTGCTTGTTTCACATCTGTTACCTTATACCTTACATTTGCAGATTTGATGATTTTTAAGTTTTTAAATTCTTCCCTTGGCTTTTTGTCTAAAATGTCATCTGTTTCAATCGCTTTAAAATTTGTAGTTACATCAACACTTTCTACCGCAAGTTTTTCGGACATTTCGGATTGATTACAAGCAACTAACACTAAAGCGGCTAAAAATAAGTTTAAGACAATTTTTAATGATTTACGTTTCATAATTTTCTATTTTTAAGATTTTAATCAAATCTATAAGTGAATAGAAAAAACCGACTGTAAAGCTTTTGTAAAACAATTGTATATCCTTTACAAGTCTCAAAACCATTAAAAACCATTCTTATTTGGAGTCTAACGACTTATATTATTTAAACCTGCTGAAAGCATCTGTTGTTAAAACATTCTCAGAAACCAATAAGGTTTCTAAAGATGTTAAGCAATGGACTGGTGATGATATTGTATTATTTCAAGAAGATTTATTAGATAAAGTAAAAACGCGTGTTAGTGAAAAATGGTTTTACACCTACTTTAAAAATGAAGCCGAAAAATTACCTCGAGTTGATATGCTCAACTTATTAAGTCAATATGTTGGATTTGAGAATTGGTCTGAATTTAAGCTGTCTTCAACTCAGAAAAACAATCAAAAATCAAAGTCTTTGTTGTTTTATGCATTACCTATATTATTAATTGTTTCTGTAATTACTTTTTGGACGCTAAACAAATCTAACACTTATAATTTTTGCTTTGTAAATGACATTAATGGTTTACCCATAAAAAACATAACGTTGGATGTGAAAATTATCAATGGCAATGAAACACCTATTTATTTAAAATCTGACAGTAATGGTTGTATTACTTATAAAACAAAGAAAGATTACGTTACGTTTGTTGTACAATCTCCCTACCATAAAACAGATACTGTTATAAAATCTATTAACAACCTTAACAATGGTACCGTAAAATTAAGCACAGACGATTATGCTCTGATGCTCGATTACTATTCTAATAAAAAACTCATTAATTGGAAAGAACACAGAAAAAATCTTGACTTTATTTTTGCTAGTAATGCTGTTATCTTCCAAGTGTATCCAAATAATTTAGGAATTGAATTATATACAAAAGACGAATTTATAAATAAGCTTACAATACCAACTAAAAGCTTAAAACAGATGAAAATTCTAAGTAAATCTTATGTTGATGGTAAAATTGTAAAACTAAAATTTATTGTAGAATGAAAAGATACCTATTCCTATTAATTCTAATAGTATTTAGCTGTAACAATACAACTGAACTTTCCGAAATGGAAACTATATCTACAGACGATTCGTCTCCTATTGAATTTGACTTTAACAAACCCAATTATAGCGAATTAAATGTTATAGAAGAAAAACTTCAAGAAACTTATGATTTAGTTTACTTCTTAGAAAAAAATGAAGATTTTGAATCATCTGCAAAAATAAGTTCTATAATTACCCAGAATATAGTTTTGAATAGTGAACAAAATCCAAGTACCATAACCATAAAGGATTTAAAACAGCTGGGCAACATAGAAATTATAAATGATTCTACATCACACATTAATTTCACTTATAAATTAAAAACTAACAACATAGAGAGGACAGATAGTTTAAAAGCCATAATAAAAAAGAAAGCTATAACTATAGAAGGGTTAACTGTTAACTCAATAAAAATTGATTTTACTAAACACGATTTTTAATCCTTAACCACAATCACCGAACTATTATTATTCACCTTCAACATATACAAACCTATAGCTGCTGCATTGAGTTCTATTGACGTTGTATTACTTTGATCGTTAAAACGTCTATTGGTAATTTCTATTTTTCGTCCTCTAATATCAAATACTTCAATAAGGTCTGTAGCTGCTGAATTGGTTATAAACAGTTCTCTATTCACTGTTGGATTGGGATAAATTTTCTGTTCTTCTAAAAGTGGTATTACAGATGCATTATTATTAAAATAAGGCACTGCAAAACTGAATGTTTTTTCTGCAACAGCTTGCCCAATAAAACGACCCGGAATATCATCTGCTGGTGGATGGATGCCTCCCCAAATTCGGCTTAAACTGGTTTGGTCAGACGCGTCTCTGTAAGTTGCCCATTGCAAAACCACATCAACAGAAGGGCCTTCTTCAAATACTAAGAACTCATTCTTTTTAGCGACAAATTCACCAAGTCCGCCTGGAAAAAACTCACTGCCAGTCATCATGGTTAATAATTCTGCTGCGGTTCTGGAGTATGTTGAATGTCCGGAAACATATCCTGCAAATGGTGGAGTTACGAAGGTTGGTCTTTGGTAAGGGTACCAATTTTCGGCTAAAATCCAGTCCACACCAGCTTGATCGGTCTCGGTATCACCAATAAAATCATGACCTTTCCAAGTGTAGAGTTTAATCTTACCCAAATGTTGACCTGCAAAACCTGCTAAAGGATCTCCAGGTATTACCACTTCTATATAATTTTCAATTAATGGAATTCCACCAAGATGGTAATTGTCTAAGGATGGGTCTGTACTTTGCCCTAGTGCTGCCATACCACGTAATGCAGATATTGGTCTTATATAATCGTACCAACCTTTTACGCTCCAAGCGGAAATCGCTGCATCGTGCATACCACCTCCTAAAACGAAATATGATTTTACATCCCATTCTAACGGAAGCAATACATCTCCTTCGCCTTGAAAACGTTTTTCAAACTGTGGATGATCACTCACATAATTTAATAACGTAAACCAATGGCCTGGTGGAGTTTCGGAATCTGGTCCATCTGCCCAAAACTCAGCCAATACTCTCGTGTAATCTCCACGAGGCACCAAATTAACGTCGTAAGGAGCTTGTGTTACAGGATTTAAGGTATGACCATTACTGCTGCCTCCTCCTTCAAAAAAATCATAGAAACTTGGATAGTCTTCATAGTTTGTTGGAAAGGTACTGATATCTACATTTCCTATGGAATTTGGAGAAATATCCCAGAGGACACCATCATTACTATCTAAATGAGATTGCCAAACCGACACCATGGAAAATCCCCATTTATAAGCATCACTCATACTGTTATTTTCAGTGAGACTGATATAAGGTGGATCTGAGGGATCTAAAAACACATGGTAATCATTACCATCTCTTTGGTAAGTGACTTTATCTTCATCAGTAAGTGCAAAAGCAGAGACATTTCCCCATTCTGGACTTAAAAAAGGTGGAGTATCCTCATCAACAATATTACCTCCTTGGTCTATAAAGATGTTTAAAGCTAGCGGTTGCCAGCGATTGAGATTGTTTATTGGCGGATTTACACCTGCGTTAGCATCGAGTGCATATGGTACATTAACAGGTTCATAATAAGCATTATCATAACCTGTGGCTTCTCTAGAGCCATCTTGCAATCCGAAATCAATAATAGTCTGACCTACGTAATTGCCTAAAGCCGCAGCATTTCCAAATTGATATAATAAGGACGATACGTTAATATCATATCCTAATTTCTCCATGATTAAATCAAACTTTGCCTGAGAAACTTCTACTCCTGGCGAATTTTGAAAACGATGTGTTAGTAGTCTGTACATCGCATAACTTATGGCTCGTTTTTGAGATTCTGTTCTGGTTTCAATGGGTATAAAATCTTCAACTTCACTGGTAAAATTATCAACCGTATTACCTATTAAATAAGGTTTTGCCGCTTCATCATGAATTGCCCAAATATCATACATGGCTACACTCGTATGAAATAGGTTTCTGGCATGAATGGTTGGCCTTGCAAAATCGTTTCTTATGGCGAATAATAGCGCTTCATTCCAGAGTCTGGCAATAGAAATATCTTCTGGTATATCTTCCACACCTAAAGCAACATCTATTGAAACTGAAAGACCAGAACATTCCGCATCGGATTCTAAAACCGAAACGGAACCACTTTCAAAAATTCCCCATGTTACGGTAATTTCGTTAGTGCCTTGTCCGCTTAAAATCTCACCTCCTTCAACTTGCCAATTTGCACTTGATTCTTGAGCAATATTATAGGTGTACGTTTCTGTTTGTAAAAACGAGCTGTTGGTATTACCTACTATGGCTTGCGATTCTAAATACGTACAAGAGCCATCGTCTAGTGTCGCTTCAGGATTATAACTGCAAGACATTGGGTCCGTACAACCATCAATTTTCTGACTTGGCAAAATATCTAAAATCTCAAAACCTTGACCTTCGGTAGCTTTAATCGTGATGTCAGTATCTAAATCGGTAAATGTTTCCAACAAACCCGATGGCCATTCTATTCGTAGTTCTGTAATTGACGTAGCATCGTTTAATCCAAAGTGAACGGCTTGTAAACTCTGGCTGAGAAAACCAACACCAGAATAATAGCGTTTTAGGGTTCCGTTGGTAGTGGTAAGCGTTAATGTTGTTCCGATAGCAGCACGGTTTGATGTTGTGCCTTCTAATTTTACTTTAAACCAATGTAAAGAAGGGTCAGTATCATCAAAGTTTAGAATCTTATTTTCATAAAAAAACGAAGACCCATCACTATTGGTTACAAAGAGATCTATATCTCCGTCATTATCATAGTCCCAATCAATAGCTTCAACACTGATAGACAGGTCATTTAATCCCAATTCAACGGATGCATCTTCAAACGTTTCCTGTCCTTGTACTGTTAAATTTCGAAAATAAAAGTTTGGCTCCGTGCTTCTATCTTGAAATACATAACCATTGGCTACGAATAAATCTTCATCACCATCTAAATCGAAATCTGAAAATCGGGTGCCCCAAGCCCAACCTGTATTTCCTACATTTAAGGCATCTGCAACCTCTTCAAACGTATTATTTCCATCATTCTGCAAAAAGAAATTATTGTCTATTGCAGTTATAAAAAAGTCAAAATCGCCATCGTTGTTATAATCGCTTATGGTTATGCCCATATCGTCTCCCATAGTATCTAGACCATAGGTTGCCGCTTCATCTGTAAATGAGTTTCCATTAGTATTAATGTAAAGATTGTTGGCTTCGTCAAAGTCATTAGACACCAACAGATCCATAAAGCCATCGTCATTAATATCAAAAGGAAATGCCGCATAACTCGCTAAACCTTCCGTGGCTTGGATACCTGTTGCAACCGTGAAATCTGTAAATGTACTGTTGCCATTATTGAGGTAAAGCTGATTGCTATCGCACTCATCCCAATCGTTAATATAAATATCTAAAAATCCGTCATTGTTAAAATCGAACCAAGTGGCTCCCATATTTCGGCAAGCATTGGTAGCCTCAAAACCTGCTACTGACGTGATATTGATAAAAGAACCATTACCAAGGTTTCTCCACAATTGTACTTTGAAAGAATACGTTAAAAACAAATCTGGAAAACCATCGTTATTATAATCTCCCCAAAATGCTCCGCTTTTATGGCCATCTAGCCCAAAGAACTCATCTCCACCTTCTTCTTGGGATAACAAATTGTCGAAGCCTGCACTCTCTGTAACATCTGTAAATGCTCCATTATTCTCATTTCTAAATAAACGGCTTATTGTTTTTTGGCTATTAGGATCGTCCTTTGCCTTGGCTACAACAAAAATATCAAGGTCATTATCACCATCATAATCTGCCACAGCTACGCCATTATTTTCCTCTAAAATCCCTAAACCAACCGTATTTTCGACACGCTCAAAGACTTGTGCGCAAATAGAGTTGTGCATTAACAAGACTATTATAAGGCAACAAAAAGAAACGCTAAAGACAGGTAAGCCTTTAATCATGACAATTTTTTTCTAAATATAAAAAATCTGCTTAACATTCTAACAATTTTGGAAGCTTTAAAAAGCTGTCAAATGTTTTGGTTGCTGATTTCTGTAGTTCGTTTTTATAATCGTGTGCTGTAAAGCCAAACACATCAAATCCTCCTGAGATAGCTGCATGTACTCCTACCAAACTATCCTCAATGACAACACATTCTGAAGGTTGAAAACCCATTGTTTCTGCAGCCCAGAGAAAAACTGCAGGATCTGGTTTCCATTTTTGAACGCCATAACAACTAAACACATTAGATTTAAAGTAAGGCCAAAGACCTGTTAATTCTAAATTGAGTTGAATTTTATTTTCAGGTCCACTCGATGCGACGCAGAATGGTAGTGTTAGGTTATTAAGCGTATCTAAAACATGTTCTATCGGTTTGATATCGCTTTTGAATAAATTAAACGAACGTCTCCGATATTCCGACTCAAAGTTAGACGGTATTTCACCACTAATTAAATCAGAAATTTGATGGATACAATTTTTGAGTGCATTCCCCTTAAAATGCTGATATGCATAGTCCAAATTAATAGTTGCACCCAACTCATTAGCCATATCGACCATAATTTGGTTGCCTAAAGGTTCACTATCGACAAGGACGCCATCACAATCGAAAATGATACATTTATATTTGGACATCTAAGGAGTAGAGTTAGAAACCTGTAGTACTTTACCGTTGTAATAGGTATTTCCTGTTAATGCAAAATCTTGAATATAGGTTGCCATTTCTTTGGCCGTTGTTGGAGCTTGGTAGCCAGGAAAGGCTTCTTCGAGCATTTCAGTTTGAACAGCACCTAATGCTAAGACATTAAATTGTGGTCCAGTTTCTTTAAACTCTTCAGCTAATAATTCCACCAAAGTAATCACTGCACCTTTACTAGAACTGTAGGCAGACAAGCCTGGGAACTTCATGCTGCCTTGAATGCCACCCATTGAGCTTATGGTGACGACGTGTCCGTCGTTTTTTATAAATGGCAAAACTGTTCGGGTTAATTCGGAAACACCAAAGACGTTTGTTTTATATACAGTTTCAAAATCTTTAAATGTGGTTTCAGCAAATGGTTTGTTAATAATAGTACCAGCGTTATTGATTAAAATATCAACATGCTTCCATTCCTTTTTTACAAAATCTGAGACTTTCTCATAATCGGCTTCATTGCAAAGATCGAAAGCGAGGGAAGTAATGTTATCAAAATGCAGATTAGCTACTGGCTTTGCATTACGAGATAATGCCAAAACGTTATGTCCTTGGTTAGCGAAAAGGTGCACGAGTTCAAACCCTATACCTCTACTTGTTCCTGTAATAATTATATTTTTACTCATCTTTTAATACGACTTCTTTAGTTGGTGCATTCATCATACCTTCTAAGGCAGGAATCATTTTGTTTATAAAATTTAACATATGGTCATAATCCATTTTATCCGCTTCATCATCGACATGATGGTAGTAATCGAAATTTGTAAAATCGAAGGTTGAAATGGCATGCGCAGGAATTTGTAATTCCTTATAAAAAGGGAAATTATCTGATCTCATAAACAAGTTGAAGTCTTTGGCTTTTGGAAAAAAACCAACAACCTCTTCTCCTGCATATGTATTTAGTGTTTCTGCAAAATTAGAACGTTCGTAGCCACTCATATAAGCCATTACTTCTGTTGCTGCTCTTGGCACACCAATCATTTCAAAATTAATCATGGTATAAGCATTGATACCTTCTTTTTTTAAACGTGCCGCTAAATGTGCAGAACCTTTAAGTCCCATTTCTTCAGCATCGTACAACGTAATTAATATGCTGCGCTTGTTGATTTTGGTTTTAGCAAAATAGCGTCCAAATTCCATAGCTGCTAAGGTACCCGAAGCATCATCATTTGCTCCATTGGCAATAGAATCGCCTTCAACGACTTTTCCATTTCCTATATGATCGTAATGACCTCCTAGAATAATGAATTCATTTTTAAGCTTTGGATCATTACCTTCTACCACACCGACAATGTTATAACCATCTAAATCATTTAATTTGAAAGAATCGCGATAGGTTTCAAAATAAGGCTTGATATTATTTTTTTGTAAATAGGTTTCAATAAAAACAGCCGCTTTTTCTAAACCTTCAGTTCCTGTGGCACGACCACCTAAAGCATCTGAAGCCAGATACTCCATATTAGCTCTTATGGCTTCTTTTGTAATTTTAGGAGCGGGTCCGTATGCATCTGCACCAGGCTTACCAGGCTCGCCATCTGCGCCTCTTTGTATGGCCACACAAGAAACTAATAGTGCAAACATGGCTATTGAAAATATTTTTTTCATCATAAATCTATTTGAGTCTAAAGATAAAAAAATCCTGTATCAAACTAATGAAACAGGATTTAAACCTTTTATTTATTCTGCTGCGAAGCGTTTACATTTTCTTATTTGCCTTTTTAGCTAAACGACTTACTTTTTTATTTAGATCTTCCATTAGATTATCTACAGCATCCTCGCACATTGGTTGTATTTTCTCAGTGCTCATTACAGGAACGCCTGCTACCATAACCGCTTTTTTTGAAGAACCAGCTACCTCGTTAAACCGAAAAATACTTTTATTATCCTTTGTAAATAAATCCATACTATAACGAGCTTGAATACTAACATAACCAAAATTACCCACACCTGTTTTTACAAATCCAAATGATAGGTTAATAAACATAATGGCATCTACTCCTAAATCTTCGGCTACCGCTTTTAAATCCTTAACATTTTGTCTGTACGTCGGAATCACATTATAGCCTTCTATTGAAACGGTAGAAGCAACATTCTTATTAATACTGCCAGCTTCTTCATAAGTTGGAATAAATGCTTTATATTTTTCATTAGATAAAACATCTGCTTCTGCGATAAGCTCAAAATCAAAATTTTCAGCATATTCACTAAAAAATGCTTCGTGTAATTTATTAAGTGGCGCAGTTAAATTAAAATCGGGATCATCACTTAAGCTTGTGTTTTTAGCAAGCAAATCTGCCGAGGCACTTAATGCTGACAAGTCAATCATTTTATCTGCATAAAATGTAACTACTGCTACCTTCTTCTTTTGAGCATTACCTAACATACAAAGCGATATGAATGTCATTAACACTAGTCCTTTTAAATTTTTCATTTTTTAATAATTTTATTAAGACCTGAATATGAATTATTCAAGCAGACAAATGTACTATTAATAATAATAAATTAATCAAAAAAAACCTGATTTGAATTGCGATAACTATTGCGACAAATCAGGATTCTATTATGAAGCTTGCTTTATTGAAACAATTTCAAAAAAGCACTTATATATTTATTGTACTAACATCGTTACAGGGTTTTCGATGTAGCCTTTTAGCGTTTGAAGAAACTGCGCTCCTGTAGCACCATCGACCGTTCTATGATCACAAGCTAAACATAATTGCATCGTATGACCTACAACAATTTGTCCGTTTTTAACCACTGGTTTTTCAACAATATTACCTACGGATAAGATAGCAGAATTAGGCTGATTGATAATCGATGTAAAACTATCGATACCAAACATACCAAGGTTAGACACGGTAAATGTGCTACCTTCCATTTCATCTAAAGCTAACTTTTTACTTCTAGCTTTACCAGCATATTCTTTAACAGCTGCACCTATTTGCGTTAAACTTTGCTCATTCGCAAATTTAACTACAGGTACTAATAATCCATCTGGTACCGCAACTGCGACACCAATATGTACATGATTATTTAACTGCATTCTATCATCAAACCACTGAGAATTTACTTGTGGATGTTGTTTTAATGCTAAAGCACAGGCTTTAACAATCATGTCATTATAAGATATTTTTACATCTGGAATAGAGTTATACTGCACTCTAAATGCCATCGCATTTTCCATATCAAATTCCACATTTAAGTAATAATGTGGTGCGCTAAATTTAGATTTTGCTAAGTTTTTAGCAATTGCTTTACGCATGTTTGAGTTTGGAATCTCATCAAAATCTTCCTGACCGGATGGTACAAATTTACCAAGTGACGTCGCTTGTGCAGAAGGAGTAAAGTTTTCTATATCTTTCTTTACAATTCTTCCATTTTCACCAGAACCACTAACTTGAGATAAGTTAATGCCTTTTTCTTCAGCCATTTTTTTAGCTAAAGGTGATGCGAAAATTCGACCTCCATCTGAGGTGGACGTCGCACTTGTATTGGAAGTAGCTGGCTTCGGAGTTTCCTTTTTAACCGCTTCTTGTTTTGCTTCTACTTTTGGAGCTTCTTTTTTAGGCTCAGGCTTTGCATCTTCTTTCGGTGCGCTGCCTGCAGGCTTAAAGTTTTTAGCTATACTTGAAACATCAGTCCCTTTTGGGCCAATAATCGCTAATAGAGCATCTACTTTGGCACTTTCACCTTCGTTTAATCCAATCTCTAATAACGTTCCTGATTGAAAAGATTCAAATTCCATGGTTGCTTTATCGGTCTCGATTTCAGCTAGAATATCTCCTTCCTCTATTTCATCACCCACTTTTTTTAGCCATGTTGCCACAGTTCCTTCTTCCATGGTATCACTTAAACGTGGCATGGTAACTACGATGACTCCTTCTGGTAATTCATCAGTTGACGCACTAGTCTCTTCATCTGAAATAGCTTTTACTTCATCAGTAGTTTCAGTCTTAGCATCAGATTTTTCAACGCTAGCGTCCCCTGACAATAAACTAGAAATATCCTCTCCTTCATCACCAATGACGGCTAAGAGTGTATCTACTTTAGCAGTATCTCCTTCTTGAATACCAATATGAAGCAAGTAACCTTCGTTAAAAGATTCGAACTCCATCGTGGCTTTATCAGTTTCGATTTCAGCTAAAATATCACCTTCTTCAATTTTGTCACCAACTTTTTTTAACCAAGTTGCAACAGTTCCTTCTTCCATAGTGTCGCTCAAACGCGGCATATTTATTACTTCTGCCATTGTCTACTTAATTTTATGGTCTATAAATGGGTAATCTTCTTGTTCGTAAACAACATCGTACATAACGCTCTTTTCTGGATATGGCGATTCGTCTGCAAATTTTTCACATTCGGCTACACCAGCTTTTACACGTTTGTCTATAACTTTTAGTTCTGCCTCTGTAGCATACTTTTTATCTAAAATAATATCTTTTACTTGAGTAATCGGATCAATTTTCTTGTATTCCGCTACCTCATCTTTTGTTCTGTAATGTTGTGCATCAGACATAGAATGACCTCTGTAACGATACGTTTTTACTTCTAAAAATGTTGGTCCGCCACCTGTTCTGGCACGTTGAATGGCTTCATCAAAAGCTTCAGCCACTTTTATCGGATTCATACCATCTACTGGTCCGCAAGGCATTTCATAACCCAAACCAAGTTTCCAAATATCGGTATGGTTTGCTGTACGTTCAACTGAAGTTCCCATAGCATAACCGTTGTTTTCACAAACGAAAACTACTGGTAAATTCCAAAGCATGGCTAAATTGAAAGTTTCGTGCAAAGACCCTTGTCGTGCTGCACCATCTCCAAAACAACAGATAGTCACGGCATCTTTGTCGTGATACTTATCGCCAAATGCAATACCAGCACCTAACGGAATTTGACCTCCTACGATACCATGACCACCATAAAAACGATGTTCTTTAGAAAAAATATGCATAGAGCCTCCAAGACCTTGAGAAGTTCCTGTTGCTTTCCCGAATAATTCTGCCATAACACGTTTTGGATCTACTCCCATACCAATGGGTTGTACGTGATTACGATAAGCCGTTATCATTTTGTCTTTTGTAAGATCCATGGCATGTAAAGCACCAGCTAAAACGGCTTCTTGTCCATTATATAAATGAAGGAATCCTCTAACTTTTTGTTGAATATAAACTGCTGCGAGTTTGTCTTCAAACTTTCGCCAAAACAGCATATCCTCATACCACTTTAGGTAAACTTCTTTCGTTATTTTTTGCATTTCTTGATGAGTTCTTTAAAATAGAATAACAAAAATAACACTTTAGACAATAATGAAGAAACAGTATATCGTAAAAAAATAAGCGATTACTGAATTTAGTGCAATGAAAACCTTATAATACTGAACTTTCAAAAAGAAGTGGCAATAAATTAGCCAATGACTTTGATTTTACAACCTTGCCTTTTGCTCCCATGAAATATATTTCTATAGGTGCCTCTTGTTTTATTTCGTATTCTGCTATAGATTGTCTGCATGATCCACAAGGTGGAATTGGTTTATCTGTTACCTGATTTTGAGACGAGGCTGTAATAGCCATTTTTAAGATTTTGGCTTTCGGGTATTTTGCGCCTGCATAATATATGGCTGTACGCTCGGCACATAAACCTGAAGGATAACAAGCGTTTTCTTGATTACTACCGATGATGACCTCATTATTATCTAACCAAATAGCCGCTCCGACATTAAATTTAGAATAGGGAGCATAAGCATTTTCTCTAGCTTCTATAGCGGCTTGCATTAAATTTTGAATATCGTTAGGAAGCTCATTGAGATCTGTATAGACCTGTAGTGTGGTTTCAATTTTAACTTCCTTCATTCTTTTCTATTTAATTAATAGCTTAATTTAAAACAAAATTTTGAATTGACATGAGACAAAAAAACTATTGCTTGGTGAAACAATAGTTTTTAAATCTTAATTTTTTATGATTCAGTTTTAATATTCATTGTATTCACCATCTCCAAAATTAAAAGTCAGAGAAAAACGCAAGGTATTTTCTAGTGGACTCTGAACTTGTGCGGCTGAAAATAAATACGATAAATCTATATTTATAGTGGTATACTTAAAACCTGCTCCAAGGGCAAAGAACTTACGAGCCCCTTTATCATTAGCTTCATTAAAATAACCTGCTCTGAATGCAAAATTTTCTTGATACGTATATTCTGCGCTTAGAGCCCAAGTAAATTCTCTTAATTCTTCACTAAAACCTCCTGGTGCATCACCAAAAGATTGAAAGACTCCATTTAAGAAACTGACATCCGTACTTTGACCCTCTAGGATGGTGTCTGCTTGCGAAGCTGCTTCTTGCGCTTCAGTCTGAAAATCCCCATCGGTTGGATCAAATATTCCATCTGGTTCTCCGTTTGGACCACCAATATCTGTAAAAACAATCCTTTCACCACGTATTGGAGGAGTTGGCACTAAATATTTAGCCACCTCAGCTGTTACTGCTAATTTGTTGTATTGATCGAAAATAAAATCGAAACCAGCACCTAATCTTAAGTTGGTAGGTTGAAATACTTCTTGTCCACCATCATCATACCTAAATCGTGGTCCTAAATTTTGAATAGCAAAACCCATTCTCCAACGGCCATTAAAATCACTATAAGCTTCTTCTTCACTTTGATAATAACCTGTAATATCAGCACCAAAGGTACTTCCTGGACTTGCATTAGGATCTACGGTGTCAATTCTTAATGCCGACCTCATATAACGCAAAGCTACAGCCATTGAAAACCGATCGCTTAGACGTAAGGAGTACGCTGCATCAATAGCATATTCATTTGGTTGTACAGCTATACCGTCATCAGTAGGTCCTTGTGTTAGTTGAATTTCACCTAAAGAAAAATATTTTAAACCCACCGAAAAGGCACTCACCTCATTGATGCGATTAAAATACGTGACATAACCTAATGAAATATCATTCACCAATCTCGACAAATACGGAGTATAACTTAAACTTGCTCCTTGTTTCGCTTCTGAAAACGCATACTTTGCAGGATTGTATTGTTGTGAAAACCCATCTACAGACGTTGCCACTCCCATATCACCTAATCCAGCAGACCTTGCATCTGGCGCAATGAGCATAAATGGTAAACCGGTTGTAATGACACGGCTGTCAAAATTACTAGGGATAATTTGAACGGTTTCTTGTCCAAAATTCTGAGTTATTGTCGCCAAGGCGATAAATAGTATTATGTAATTTTTCATGTATTTTATCTATTGTTTTTTAACGGCTATCCCGATAACTATCGGGACTGTTTGCTATGAGTCATTCCCTTGGGTGATAAAACTTTTAGCATGCTCGTTTCATGTTCAATTTTTGAATAGTTGTACCAACGTTGTAGTACTAAATCGTTGACAAATATAAATTATTATTTAAGAAATGATTTAAACTTTTTGGTTTTGCTGTAAATTCATGATAATTCATTCTTATTGGCAATTTATTCCGAAAAACTACCAATTGGACTACTTTTCTAAAAAAAAAGTTTTTCGGTATTAAAAGGTTCTCGATTTGTTAATATCAGAAAGAAATTTCTTTCAACTTTTAAAGAATTACTAATTTCTGAATTTTTTCTACTTGTTTATTTAAACGGTTAGATTTCACTTTTAGTTTATAAACGTAGACACCTTTTCCTATTTTATCTCCAAAATCGTCTCTTCCGTCCCAAACAATATCTTTAGATAATGAACTTACGGCTTTACTGCCACCCGAAGTTTGTCCGTTTAAAGTACGTACCAATTTACCTGATATTGTAAATATTTGTACCGAAACATCTAAAGGTTCTGTGCTATTATGATTAAACCAAAACTCGGTATAACTCACAAAAGGATTTGGATAGTTTAAAACATTATTAATGACCAGTTCTTCATCTTTATCGAATACCACAAATTGAATCTCTGCCGTTGAAGAGTTATTATACACATCCCAAGCTTTTAACGTTAAGGTATGCAAGCCTGGCTCTAAATCTCTAAATGGATACGTTACGGTTCCGTTGGTATAATCGTCAATATTGGCCTGATAATAATTGTTGAGTACAATTGGGTTCGTTGCATCTCCATCAATAATAGCCGTAATATCATGACCAATGCCACTAGCCGTATTTATACCATTACTGTCTTGAAGCTTTACCAATAAATTTGGTGCTTCGTTTGTAATACCGCCTGAAACGAAGTTTTCGTCATTCATGAAGAGATTAATTAGAGGTCCAATATTATCTTCTGGAGCATTTTCATTAATGCCACCAATTTTAACATCGAAATTAGAACCTGCTTGATCTGAAAGTGGATTATCCGTTTGCGCATAAAAACTGACTTTACCATTACCTACAGGAATAACAATATCTCTTGGCACAATAAAATCGAAATCAAACAACCCATTAGTAACCGTTGCTTGACCTTTAAAAATGACTTCGCCTAGTGTTGTGAAATCCATAATAATGACACCATCAGCATCCGTTGCTCCGTCATTACCGAGGGTTTGTCGCTGAATTGATTTATCGAAAACCGTAGCCGTAAGTATGCCATTATAGTTGGTGAGTAAATTGCCGTTAACATCTACAACTTCGCCTGCTAGCTTTGTATAACTTAATGCTTTTAGCGTATCTATAGGTTGTGTAATGTCAACATCATTGACCTTAGTTAATCTAATTTCTGGTTTTGCAAAGGCCAATTTCATAGCAGGATCACCAATATAGAAGACCAAGCGCTTTTGTTCTGAGCCAGCTATATTATTATCTATTTTAGTTAATCGCAAGGCCTCAGCTGCTGAAGGATAATTGTTAGAACCGAAAGCAAATAAATAATCATCTAACTCCTCATTGAATCTTCTACCTACGTTAAGAAAAATTTGTCGTGTTGTCGTAATTAAACCAATAGATCCTCCTGTTTTATTCCAAAAGGTAAATTCACCTGCAGTATCTCTGCTTGGATCATCAAATTTAGTGTACTCGCAAGTCACCGTTATAAATAGATTGTATTTACAAATGTTATTCACTTCTTGAGATTCAAACTTATCGAAAATACGTTCTTTGGCAATACCATCTTCGCCTCCATGTCCGAAATAATTGACCACTAAAGCTCCAACTTCAATAGCATCTTTAATGGCTTTATTCACTTTTGGGTATCGATCACCTGCTGCTGAAGATTCTTGTTCAAAAGCATCGGAATGGATCTTCACCACATTTATAAATGGTTTTCCTTCATTTAAAGCCGTTCCTAAAGCATCTGTAGTCTCTTGAAGTGCTCTTTCTCCTGAAACATCGACATCATCTGAAATTAATACCACATTATTTCTCCAGCTGCCATAAGCTTCCTCTTGGTAATACGCTTGCAGTTTATCGACCATTTCTTTAGCGCGTTGTACATTTTCTGCCAAAATTCTACCAACAGCGATATCCATACGATCACTACCCAATAAATCATTTCCTTCGTCATCATCTAACAATGTATAGAAATCATCTGAGACAAAAGAAGTTACCAAACTAAAGCTAGATTTAGAATACCACGATGGTACTAAATTGGTATTGTTTCGAATTCTATTCTTATAATCATAAGAGCTATCACCAAACAGACATAAATATTGTAATCTTTTAGCAGGTGTACTGGCATTATCGTAAACATATTTAACGAAATTTCGCAGTGCTGCAATATCTTGGCTACCTGTGCTAAACTCATTGTAGATACTTTGCAAATCAACAACTTTTACGTTAAGATTGTATTGTGCTCTATTAATTTGTGCTAAGCGCTCTGCTTGCGCCACAAATGGCGTTGGTGCTAAAATAAGGTAATCTATATCTTCAAACTGACCTTGCGCATTGTTAAAAATTGTTCCTTTTAAATCTTGGTTGGCAACCACTGATCTTGCATCTCTTATCGGTTCTAAAACGCTTGAATTAGAAAACGCCACATACGTTCTTTCTTCACCAGATTGCGCCTTAAAAGCCATTGTGCTTTCATTATTCGTATTTGTAAAACTCCTTACATTGAAACGGTCTGTAATATCCCAAATTTCGGATACACTAGACGTACTAGACAAATTATATTGGGCAATACCAGGATTGGTAATCACTTCTCTATTTTTGAAAACCATTTGGCCTCCTTCGTAAATTAAACTTCTGGTGGCTTCTATATTAATATAATCTAAGAAAGCACTTGCCGATGGGTTGCCATTGTTGTTATACTCTAAAGTTACGGTTACAGCATCAGAATTAATGAGAAGTTCTTCATCCACTGTGCGATCAGAACCCAAGACCGAGCCTGGTGTAATTGTACCCAATAATGGATTTGCCACTTCATTACCATTAACACTAACCTTCATTCTGGTATCGACTTCTGAAACAGATCCAACCACAACTTTTAAATCCACAGGAACATTATTGACAAGGTTTGGAAATTGAAACTCGTAAGAACGCTCATTTTCAACATCAAAAGCATCACCAAACCATTTTCGTCCTAACTTCGCCAAGTTCACTTCATCGACTTCATAGAATTGATAATCTTGAAATGTGTTAATTTGAAGATCTGCTGGTGCATTAATAGTTGGCATCGACTGAATACGTTTACCATTTCCAGAACTAATATTAACGTAATAATAAGTTTGGTCGGTATAAAGGTTTAAATTGGTTTCACTTTCTTCATTGTAAGTCTTAGGCCCTTCGCCATAAAATTCAATAAAATCATTATTATCGAAACTTCCATCCGCTTCTCCAACGAATTTTACAGCATTTTCAACCACATCAAAAGGATAATTTGCTGCATTTTCATAAGGTAACATTCTACCTCCATTACCATAAATCTTAATATTTCTAGGATCTACAGCATTGGTATTAATCCCTAAACTATTCAAAAAGTTTTTAGACAATCTATATATACCAGACTCTACAATGTAAAAACGAAACCACTGTCCGGAACTTAAGACTGAACTCGTCACTGTATTTGTATTGGAACTGCTAGTAGTAGAACGACCAGCACTAAGATTATATGTTATTGTAAATGCTGTGATTTTTTTATAAGTCCCTCTGTCCTTTATAATAGGTGTTAATTGAAAGTAGTAACCACGTTGTCCTCGCGCATTGGTATTGTTTAAATTATATTCTGGTGCATTTGGAATAAGGTTAGTATTTAGACTTTTAAGTTCAGAAGCCGAAATAGCTTCATAACTCACATTTATTAATTGTACTGAATTCTCATCCACTTGGCCTCCATTACTTTCCCATTGTGCAAAAAAGGTTAATCCCTTATCTTCAGTATAGCTAAAATGATTAGAATCGAAAGAAGGCACCTCAACTTTGTTGTAGGCTGTTTCTAAAACTATAGTCCCATTCCAATTAATATTGAATTGCTTTTGCTGACCAAAACAGAACAGCGCTAATAGTAAGAAAGTCATTAAGCAACAATTTTTCATGTATGTATATGTAGTGCTTTTAGCTGACACATGTTGTTCGTTAATAATCATTTCCTTGGATAATAAAATTTTTAACATGCTCATTTCATGTATTCATTTCGTTTTTTAGTCGTTTGTAGAATGTTCTATTTTGATTAAAATGGTACAAAAAAGGAATTTTACTATAAAATAACGGCTATTAAAGCACGATATTATGACCTCACAATTTTTATTTCAAAAATACAACAATAATTCATTTCCATAGCCGTTATTAAAGAGCAAAATACATCGATAAATTGAAAAAAATCCGTTGTTATGTTCAAAAAAAAGGACGAAATGCACATTTTTTTGCATTTAGACGCAAAAAAAAGTTGTCAGTTTACCTTTAATTGTTATATTGCGACTCTAAAATTAAACGAGCTTACTTAAACGTATGGATATGAAAAATGTCTCAAACCTAAAATTTCTAATAGCAATCACGCTTTGTGCGTCCATTGTTAGCTGCAACCGTTCTTCAAATTCTGGCAATATAGACAGTGCCACAGGATGGAAGATAAACGACCGTCAAGGTGGTTTTCAGTACAACACCGAATTTAAAGAACAAGAAACACCTCCAGGAACTGCGTTCATTGAAGGTGGAACTTTTACAATGGGTAAAGTCGCAGATGACCCAATGCACGATTGGAACAACACTCCAAATCAGCAACACATTCAGTCATTCTATATGGATGAAACTGAAATTACAAACATCAATTATCTCTATTATTTAGATTATTTGAAAAGTGTTTACCCACCAGATAATCCAGATTTTGCATTAATCTATAAAGGTGCGCTTCCAGATACATTAGTTTGGAGAAACCGTTTAGGTTATAATGAAATGATGACCGAAAACTATTTACGTCATCCTGGTTATGCCAACTATCCTGTAGTAGGTGTAAGTTGGATACAGGCCGTAGAATACGCCAACTGGAGATCTAACCGAGTAGCGGAATTGTCTTTACAAGAAGCTGGTTATATTAAAAGAGATGCACAATACACCGATTTAAGTGCTGAAAGTACGTTTGACGTTGATACCTACATCAATGCGCCAACAGAAACTTATGGTGGTAATGCCGAAGTATTAGAAGGTGGACAACGAAGACAACAAGTGGATGCCGAAGGTAACCCTATTAACATTTATGCAAATAGAGAATCTGGTGCCATTACTGTAAAATATAGACTACCAACAGAAGCAGAGTGGGAATACGCTGCTTTAGGTATGAGTGAATTACGTAGCTTTAATGTGTATAGAGGACGTAAAAAATATCCTTGGGATGGTCAATATACTAGATCTGGAAAACGTGTGAATCGTGGAGATCAAATGGCTAACTTTAAGCAAGGAAAAGGTGATTACGGTGGAATTGCAGGTTGGTCCGATGATGGAGCTGATATTACTGCTGAAGTAAAAACGTACGCACCAAACGATTACGGTTTATATGATATGGCTGGTAATGTTGCAGAATGGGTTGCCGATGTTTACAGACCTATTGTTGATGATGAATTTAATGATTTCAACTACTATAGAGGAAATGTCTATACAAAAAATGCAATCAACGAAGATGGTACCGTTAAAATTGTAGCAACTGACGAGATTGTTTACGATACGTTAAGTAATGGAAAAATTGTAGCTAGAGATTTACCTGGTG
Organism: Winogradskyella sp.; assembly: GCF_045105575.1. Taxonomy (GTDB): domain Bacteria; phylum Bacteroidota; class Bacteroidia; order Flavobacteriales; family Flavobacteriaceae; genus Winogradskyella. Next base: position 73,017 of record NZ_JBGCDQ010000027.1, read on the forward strand.
AAATTGCAAGGATTCCTGTGGATGAAGACGAAACGTACTTAAGAACTAATTTCAGTCAAAGTGACAACAGAAACTTTAGAGATGGTGATAAGCGCTCTTCGCGTTATTACAGAGAAAACTTTGAAGAAACGACTGAAGGAAACAAAGCCGATACTGGTAGAATGTATAACTCACCAAAACATAGTGTTGCGGTAGATTCTACAGAAGGTAGGCTAGAAAGACAATACGATCAATCTAGTAACAGAACGTCATTAATTAACGATGAAGTTAGAGTTTATAAAGGTGGATCTTGGAGAGACAGAGCGTATTGGATAGACCCAGCGCAGCGTCGTTACTTTCCACAAGACATGGCTACAGATTACATCGGTTTTAGATGTGCAGTATCTCGTGTTGGCTCTAAAAGCGAAAAAGGAGGTAAGAGACGTAATTAAAATAAACGTTCAATAATATTTATAAAAGTCCTGATAAATTTATCAGGACTTTTCTATTTTTAACACCATCTAACTTACATATCAAAAAACTACTGATTAGTTATAACTGGTATGTAGCTGTTTTAAAACCTATGAGCATAGACGCTATTTATTCAAAATTTAAAGCTTGCACTTCTATCTGCACCGACACCAGAAAACTTCAAAAAGATTGCATGTATTTTGCACTTAAAGGTGCTAATTTTGACGGTAATACATTTGTTCAAAAAGCAATTGATGGTGGAGCTAAATATTGTGTCATAGATGATGATAATGCTAAAATAAACGACAATTGTATCTCTGTTGCAGATGTATTAACAACACTTCAAGACCTTGCCACACATCATAGAGATGCCATTGGTATTCCTATTATTTCACTTACAGGTAGTAACGGTAAAACCACTACAAAAGAACTTATAAATGCTGTATTAAGTAGCACTTACAAGGTCGGAGCTACTGTTGGAAATCTCAATAATCATATTGGTGTTCCATTAACATTATTACATTTTTCTGAAAATTTAGATTTTGGTATTGTAGAAATGGGTGCTAACCATCAAAAAGAAATCGAATTTTTATCAGGAATTGCAAAGCCAAACTTCGGTGTGGTCACCAATTTTGGTAAAGCTCATTTAGAAGGCTTTGGAAGTATTAATGGTGTCATCAACGGAAAATCTGAATTATACACCTATCTGAAGAACGACGATCAGCTGATCTTTGTAAATGGCGATGATCAAACACAAATCGACCAAATAGATCATTATACTCATAAAAGCACTTTTGGCTCAAACACAAAAAATGACTGTGTTATCTCATTTGAAAGTGCGAACCCGTTTGTTACCATAAATTATGATCACACTCAAATTGAAAGTCAACTTATAGGTGACTACAACTATGGAAATATTTCAATTGCCGTTGCTATTGGTAAGTATTTTAAAGTCAATACTACAAACATAAAACGCGCTATTGAAAACTATAAGCCAGATAATAATCGTTCTGAAATCATTGAAAAAGGGACTACAAAAATTATTCTCGATGCTTATAATGCGAATCCTACGAGTATGCTTGCCGCACTTAACAATCTAAAACAACTTAATGCGAAGCATAAATACCTTTTTTTAGGAGATATGTTTGAATTGGGAACGGAAGCGGAAAAGGAACATCAAAACATTGTAGACTTTACAGAGGCTAATTTTGAAAATAACGTTTACCTAATTGGTGAGAATTTCTATAAAACAAAAACAAAACAATCCACACATAAATTTCCGAGTTTTGAAGCGCTAACACCAGAATTAGATAACCTTCAACGTAACAACGCTACAGTTTTAATTAAAGGATCTCGAGGGATGGCTTTAGAACGAATTTTGGATTTTTTATAGATTAAAAATAAGTGTGAGTTTTGTTACTTCAGATTTAACTCTTTGTTGCAAATACAATCCCAAATCGTTATCACGATTCTTGGTATTTTTAGTTTCAAATATCACCTTAAGCCTTTGGATTCATTATAAGATTAACTGCGTTGATCCAGAGAAAACCTCTTCTGAAAATAGAATCCCGAAGCGTTATCACGATTCTTGGTATTTTTAGTTTCAAATATCACCTTAAGCCTTTGGCTTGGTGATATTTGAAACTAAAAATCCCGATTTGCAAATGCAAATCGGGATTCTGCTTGATGTGGGTCATACTGGATTCGAACCAGTGACTTCCACGTTGTCGACGTGACACTCTGAACCAACTGAGTTAATGACCCTTTTATTCTGATTCAAAGTTAATCTTAATTGTTGCAAATTTCAAGATATAATTAACAATATTTTATATGCTATGTCCTAATTTTATCAAAAACAGAATACCGTAGTTCATGATCGACAAAGCTTATATTTTTCAATTTCTCAAAGATTTAAAACAGAACAATTCCAAAGCATGGATGGATGAAAACAGAGACCGTTATCATACCATGAAAACCTATTGGCTGAGTGAAATTGAATTAATTCTTGAACGCTTATCTCAACACAACTCTGAATTTGAAAAAGTAAACCCTAAGAAAACACTAAGTCGTATCAATAACAATCGAAGGTTTCATCCTAACCGACCTGTTTACAAAAGCCATATCACCTGCTCACCTGCTGGAAGAAAGGCATATGATACCTCAACATTCTTTATTTCAATTGGTCCAGAAGAGTCATTTATTGGTGGTGGTATTTATCATCCTTCTAAAGACTACCTAGAAAATATAAGAGCTGCTATTGATTACGATGGTGAGCGCTTAGAGAACATTCTAGCACATGACGATTTTAAATCTTTTTATGGCAGCTTAAACCAATACGAAGACAAACTTGTAACATCACCTCAAAATTACAACAAGAATCATCCCTATATAGACTTAATAAATCATAAGAGTTTTACAGCAACGATTAACTTAACTGAGGATCAAATAACAAATGCTAATTTTGTAGATTTAGTAGAGGAAGCGTATTTAAAATTTAAACCTTTGGATGATTTTTTGGTGGAAGCCATTACGATGGTAGATTGATTTTGTTTGTTTTAATAGAAAGGGATTACATATCCCTAATACGAAACCGCTCCTGCAATATCAATTCCGATGCGGTAGATGCATCTTGAAATTTCTGTTTCTAAAAAGCACCTTAAGCCTTTGGCTTGTTCTTTTTGTAAACAGAAATTCCGATTTGAAAATTCAAATCGGAATTGCTTTTAATGTGGGCGACAAGGGATTCGAACCCCTGACCCCTTGGGTGTAAACCAAGTGCTCTGAACCAACTGAGCTAGTCGCCCTATTTATTCGACCCGAAAGTAATCGGGATGCAAATATAGACTAGTTTTTAAAATCTCAAAAGGTTTTCTGAGAAAAAATGAAATAAATTTTTCTATACATTTTTAGCATATTCGCTTTCAACTCTTAAGCTCTTAATTCTTCCACTTTTATACATTTTTAATATATTAGCACAAACAAAATATACTTGAAATACTTTTCTTATATAGATCATTTAAAGCTTACTATTGCCGATCTTACTAACTTTTCACCATACACCTTAAAATTAGTTATTGATACACTAAACAAGGAGAATATAAAGGATACAACTTCAATTTTAAATGGTCTTGAGGATTCTAAACTTAGATCTTATCACATCACTATTGAAAAGCATATTTGGCTAAAAGAACTCCTCTTATCAAATATTAGTGAATTAAAAAACCATGACATAAAACTTATTACTACTCACAATGAAGACGATTTCGATGGTTTCAGCAATTTTTTAGAACCTTATTTACAACCTATTTTACCTGCCTTAATTAACCAATTAATTGCCGCAAATGCACTTAAATTACTATTGCATATTCTTGGACAACCTTACCTGTTTTGTGAAAACATAAAAAAAGATGTCATAAGTATCTTAAAACAAAAACTTCGTTATGCAGATAGTGAGTTAAAAACTATAAGTGCTGGCCAATCGTATGAACATATTAATTATATAAAGTACTACCACTTTTATACTATTCTTAATTTATATGAACCACACTTTAAACTGCCGTTACTTAAACTTTATGATACTATTATTGATAAGAAATCAAAATTTAATAACAATGCACTAGATCCAATATTTAGATTCGTTACTCAAGCTCAAGTCGCTTTTAAAAGAAGTCAAATTGATGACGTAACCTCAAAGTTGTATATTGATAATAATGCAGAAAACGCCATAACTGACGCCTACAATGAGTCGTCGGTAAAGGTTTTGAAATCTAGCAAATCATTACTTAAAATTTACGCGCTTTTAGGTTTAGTTACAGTGCTTCTAATAGCTGTTCTAATTTTTATTTTCTCGCTTTATAAAAATTATATTCATACTGAAAACACAAATGAACCATTAGACAGCAGTAACTCTAACAAAACGAAAAGAACTACTTACGATAATCGCATTAGATTTTATTACACCTTAAAACGGCGAACCTTAAAAACCAAATCAGACACTACCGCTTTCAATGAAACAAAGCTTACACCTTTTTCTAATCCATATCCTAAAACATTTAATAAGCTATCAAATAATAGTGTACCATCTGAAAATACCAAGGTTTTAATTGAAAATAAATCTTACGAAGATTTAATTATTTTTAAGATGGTAAAAGGAAAGGATCAATCGCTTTATATACCAAAAGATGAAACCACTTACATCGACTTAAATCCTTCGGATTCATTATTATTTTATGTTGGTGACTACTTTATAAAATCAGAATTTTCGCGATTTAAAAACCAAGTTGCTATTTCAGAAATTTATAATGTTATTACTACTGAAAATGCGAATAGCCCTAAACCTGCCGTAATTACAATAAACGGAACAGACGAATCCACTCCCTTTTACAGGAAAGTTATTACGGAAAAACATATTGAAACCAGTGAAAATTTAGAAATCCAAAGAGTAAGTATTGACAATCTTTACAGGAATTATTATGATAAATATGCTAATTAAATCACCTCTGCCACTACAAAAGTACTGCCTCCAACATAAATTAAATCATCTTTATTAGCATTTGATTTTGTGCTAATTAAGGCTTCTTTTACACTATTGTAAGAACTTCCGACTAATTGATTTTTTTCAAAGACGGTCTTCAATATTGCAGCATCTAATCCTCGTTGTACATCTGGTTTACAAAAATAATAGACTGCATCTTTAGGCAGCAATGGCATTATAGATTCTAAATCTTTATCATTAACCACACCAAAAACGATGTGTAACTTTTGGAAAACTTCACTTTGTAATTGTTGCATGGTATAATGAAGTCCTTCTTTATTATGCGCTGTATCGCAAACTATCTTAGGCTCATTTTGTAAAATTTGCCATCGTCCTTTTAGACCTGTGTTTTTAACCACTTTTAAAAGACCTGTTTCTAAATGGTCATCTGTTATCTTAAAACTTAAGCTGTTTAAAACTTCTACGGCTTTTATAACGGTCTTTATATTGTGGGTTTGGTAAGATCCTTTTAAATCACTTTCTAAAGTAGTACCGACGGTTTGATCTGCAAAATAAATTTCAGAATTAGTATCAATGGCTTTTTGAGTAAAAACGTTTTGAGTTTCAGGATGAGTTTCGCCTATAACTATTGGAACACTCTCCTTTATGATACCTGCTTTCTCTCCTGATATCTTTTGAAGCGTATCACCTAAAAATTGCATATGGTCATAACCAATATTTGTGATTACAGATAATTCTGGAGTAATGATATTCGTGGAGTCTAAGCGTCCGCCTAATCCGACTTCAATAATAGCAATATCCACGTTTTCTTTTGCAAAATAATCGAAAGCCATACCGACAGTCATTTCAAAAAATGATAATTGATTCGCTTCTAAAAAAGTTTGATTTCGTTTAATAAAACCAATAACAGCAGCTTTACTCATCATCGTTCCATTAACACGAATCCGCTCTCTAAAATCTTTTAAATGAGGTGATGTGTACAATCCAACTTTATAACCTGCTTCTTGAAGTATTGAAGCTAACATGTGACTCGTAGAACCTTTACCATTAGTTCCACCAACATGGATGGACTTAAATTGGTTTTCGGGATGACCTAAATGTTCCGCTAAGTTTAAGGTGTTGGTTAAATCTTTTTTAAAAGCAGCAGTCCCTTTATTTTGATACATTGGAAGCTGCTGGAACATCCAATTGACCGTATCTTGATAATTCATTTATTGACCTAAAGAGAAATTAATACTTACAAAACCAACTTGAGTGGTTGGTGCATTAGCGTCTGCAGGCCATTTATGAGACATTGCAATTTTTCTAGCTGGTTCTAACAAACATGGATCTGTATTTGTTGTGCCTCTAATACCTGGCTCAGCTTTTACAACTTTACCTTGTTTATTGACTTCAATTCTAACAACCACTAGGCCATACTCGTTACAATCTTGTTTAAATATTTGCTTTGATGGTCTTCCTCTTCCTCCTAGACCATAACCAACACCACCTTTACCTGGACCTGAACCACCAAAATAACTAGCAGCATAAGGGTCTCCATCTAACTGTCCTTTATTTCCGCCTTGACTATCTGGCCCCTCGCCTCCATCTGTATTCCCTTCAGCATTTTTTACGCCTCCAATCAAATTGTCTAGTTTTCTCTTCTTCTCTGCCTCTTCAGCACGTTTCTTTTCTTCAGCTTCACGTTTTTCTCGCTCAATTTTTTCTGCTGCTGCTTTTGCATCTGCTTTAGCTTTCGCTTCGGCTGCATTGGCTTTTGCTTCTGCTTCTTTTTGCTTTTTTATAGCAATAGCTTCGGCATTCTCTTGTGTTAAAACATCTTCTGCTTTTGCCGGTGCTTCAGTTTCAGCTGGTGTAACTTCAGTTTCTTCCGGTTGTACTTCGTCTACAACTTCTTCCTCTACCACTTTATCTTCAACTGCTTTTTTTGGTTCACTTAGAGGTTTGTTACCGCTTCCCATATCTGTAGTTCCAAAATTTACTGCAACACCATATTCTTCTGGTGGATCCATATATTGAGGTCCAACAACAAACAATAACAGCATTAATATCAACACAATGAGTGTTGTTATTTTAGCTGAATTTCGTTGATGTTTAGAGTTAAGATATTTCATTTTTTAAGTAAAAACCTAAATGACTTATTGTGATGATTTTACCGCTAAAGTTGATTTAATTTTATTTCTATTGGCAATGTCCATTATAAAAACTACATGTTTCATTTCAACATCTTGATCTGAACGTATGGTTATGGACTGATTTCCATCATTTCCTACTTTAGATAAAACTTCGGCCTCTAAATTGGCTTTTGAAACCTGTTTCAGATTCACAAAATATTCGCTGTTTTTATTCACGCTTACCGATACGTTTTTAGTTTGGGTGGTTTTACTAGACGATTTTGGTAATAATAAATCTATAGCTTCAGCCGATACTAAAGTCGATGCAATCATAAAAAAGATTAATAACAGAAATACAATATCAGTCATTGAAGACATATTGAATTCTGGTGTAATTTTATTTCTTCCTCTAAGATTCATATTACATAGGTTCGTTTAGTAAGTCTAAAAACTCTACCGAATTGGCTTCCATTTGGTAAACGACCTTATTCGTTCTTACGACTAAATGGTTATAAGCTACGTAACTTATAATCCCAACTATTAATCCACCAACGGTTGTGGTCATCGCTGTATATAAACCGTCTGCGAGTGTTTTAATATCTATAGAGCCCCCAGAATTAGCAATTTCGAAAATAGATATAATCATACCAATTACGGTTCCTAAGAAACCAATCATTGGTGCTGCACCAGATATAGTTGCTAAAACACTGACGTTCTTTTCGAGATCGTAAACTTCTAACTTACCAGCATTTTCGATAGCAGCGTTGATGTCTTCGAGTGGTTTACCGATTCTGGTAATCCCTTTACTAATCAATCTTGAAACAGGTGTGTTTATTTGTGTACAAAGCGCTTGTGCAGATTCAATTTTACCATTACTGACATGGTCTTTGATTTGATTCATAAAATTAGCATCTACTTTTGAAGCTGCTTTTATGGTAAACAAACGTTCGAAATATATATAGATCGCCAATACTAAAAGTATAAAAAGAATACCAATAATGGCAATACCAGCAGTTCCACTGCTGCTTATTAATTCTATAATGGAAAGTGTTTTTTTAACCGGTTCGCCTTCTGCTAAGACTTCAGCCGTTTCTTGAATAGCACTTAATGATATCATACTAAAATATTTGAGTTTTTAAGTTCTTGATGTTATAACGTTAAGATTTTGGCTTAAGTATATTTACACTTTTAATACTAAAAAATAGATCTTGTCACCATAAAGGCAGCTGCACCAGCAATAAAACCAACAAACGCTAGCCAAGATATTTTCTTTAAATACCAGAAGAAATCTATTTTTTCCATTCCCATAGCTACAACTCCTGCTGCAGAACCTATGATTAACATACTTCCTCCTGTTCCTGCTGAATAGGCTATAAAATGCCACAATTCGTTATCTAAAGGTTCTGAAAACATGCCTAAACTGGCTGCAACTAAAGGCACATTATCAATTACCGCAGAACCAACACCTAATAATAAAACGACTAAATCCGAAACACCTTCGCCATGATACTCGGTACCTAGCATTGGCATACTATCTTGAAGTGAACCTGCAAAACCATAAAGAATACCTAATGATTCTAAAGCTGCAACAGCCATTAATATCCCTAAAAAGAATAAAATACTTGGTAGTTCAATTTTAGATAAAGAATAATGCACAGGACTATGACTTGCACTAGAAGCGTGTTCCTCTGAACCCACCTCCGAGATTGCAAATTTTGAATTACTGTATACTTCGGCAAAAATGGCTACCACACCTAATGACAACATCATACCAACGTAAGGAGGTAAATGCGTAATCACTTTAAATATTGGCACAAAAATAATAGCACCTAAACCTAAAAATAACATGGTTGAACTGTACTTGTTTTTTGGTTTCCCATCTGCCTCTTGTAATTCTAAAGTCCCTTGAAATGGTTTTAAAAATGAGGCTATGAATGTTGGCAGTACCATACAAATCAATGAAGGGATAAATAAATATGAAAATAATTTACCTGTAGATACTTTATCGCCAATCCAAAGCATTGTGGTTGTAACATCACCAATTGGAGACCATGCACCACCAGCATTAGCAGCAACGATAATTAAACCTGCATACCAAATCCTAACATCTCTTTCTTTTACTATTTTCTGAAGAATAGAGATTAAAACAATCGTTGCGGTAAGGTTATCGATGATAGCTGAAAGTATAAACGCTAAAATGGAAAACATCCAAAGTAACTTTTTTCTACTATTAAAATTTACCGCATTTTGAATGGTAGAAAACCCATCGAAATAATCAATAATTTCAACAATGGTCATTGCACCTAAAAGAAACACTAAAATCTCGGCAGTTTTGCCTAGATGATGTAAGAGGGTTTCTTCCATTAAATGCATTTTTTCTTCATGCGGAAGCATACCAAAGTTATCCATTAAGTTATGCTTAGCAGAATCGAACCATTGGGTAAAGTCGTCTATACCTAGAGAAATTAATGCCCAGCTTATAGCCATCATTACCAATGCTGGTATTAATTTGTCGATTTTAATATTATGCTCTAATGTTATGGCCAAATAGCCAAAAACAAATACAAGAATTATTACTGTTTCCATACTAAGGGATATATTATATTAATTGTCTAAGGGCAATTTCGAAAGCTGTTTCGCTAATGCCTATTTTTGTTGCATTATTTTTATGTACTTCTTTTAAAGCTTTTCTAATAACGTTAGACGTATCTTTAAAAATAGCTTCATCAGTCATTTGTACTTTGCGTTCCATGAAATAGGCAAAAACCCTAGCCATACCACAATTTGAAATAAAATCTGGGATTAAGCTAACTTTTTGATCCGTATATTCCATGATAGAGCCAAAGAAGATTTCTTTATCGGCAAAAGGGACATTTGCACCACAGGTAATAACTTCTAATCCTGTAGAAATCATTTGATCTATTTGACCTTGCATCACTAGTCTTGATGCTGCACAAGGTGCAAAAACTTCTGTTTTTAGAGACCAAATGCGTTCGTTGATCTCGTTAAAAGGAATAAGATGATCCGCGATTAGTGTATTTCCATTTTTGGCCAAATACAAATCCGTAATTTCTTGGAATGAAAAACCTTCTTCATTGATTAATCCACCAACCTTATCAATAATTCCGACCACTCTTGCTCCCATTTGAGCAAAGTAAAAAGCTGCCGCAGCACCAACATTGCCAAAACCCTGAACAATAACACGTTTTCCTTTTACAGAATCTCCATTAATATCATAAAAATGTTTTGCAGCAATGGCCACACCATAGCCTGTAATCATATCAGCAACCGTGTATTTACGACCCACATTTGGAGAATATTTTGGGTTTTCGAGCACTTTAATAACCCCTTGTCTTAACTGACCAATTCTATTAATTTTATCTGCTATTGTAGGTTTAAAATGGCCTTCAAAAACTCCTTCTTGCGGATGCCAAACACCACTCTCTTCGGTAATGGGAATCACTTCATGAATTTCATCAACATTTAAATCTCCACCTGTTCCGTAATAACTTTTCAACAATGGAGATACCGCTGCATACCAACGTTCTAAAACTCCTTTTTTTCTCGGATCTTGCGGATCAAAATTTATTCCAGATTTTGCTCCTCCAATTGCAGGACCAGAAACTGTAAATTTAACTTCCATTGTTTTAGCTAAAGACAATACTTCGTTTCTATCTAAACCTTTTCGCATTCGGGTTCCACCACCAGCAGCTCCGCCACGTAATGAATTTATAACAGTCCAACCCTCAGCATCTGTTTCTGGGTCGTTCCAATGAAATACGATTTCAGGAGACTTGTTTTCGTATTTCTGAAGTAATTCTTTTATCAATTGTTATCGCTTTAAATTCTAATAACAAATATAAAAAACAATCGAAGTTAACGAACGCTTCTTAACCTTTTCTTTTAACATAATATATGTTACAGATGAATCAATTTTCAATTTTTGGAACCAAAATTTTTCCAGAAGAATGATCCCGTTTCGCACCTGTCACACTCTTTAAGCAATTAATCTCGTTTCGATACTTTAAGACTCCTAACAATCCGAAAATTAGTGCTTCCTTATATTCTACAATTTGATTATTTGGAATTACAATTTTAGATTTTGAAAAATAAGCTATTCTACGCATCAAAAAATCATTATAAACTCCGCCACCTGTAACTAATACAGTATGCTTTTCATGTGAAGTAATTTTTGAAATTTGAATGGCAACATGTTCAACATAAGACCTTAGCACATCTTCAATAGTGAGTTTAAATGCATCAATTAGTGGGAAAATATGTAAATCTACCCACTCTAATCCCAAAGATTTTGGAGGTTTTTCTTGGTAAAAATGAAGTGCATTGAGTTGATCCACTAAGTCTTCATTAACAGTTCCATTTGAAGCCAACTGCCCTTTATCATCATACTCTAAATCTAATTGCGATACATAATGATTCAATACAATATTAACGGGACAAATATCGAATGCAATTCGTTCCTTATTTTTTTCGAAAGAAATGTTAGCAAAGCCACCTAAATTGAGACAATAATGATATGAACCAAATAGCAATTGGTCACCAATAGGCACTAAGGGTGCTCCTTGACCACCAAGTTTAACATCCTGAACTCTAAAATCACATATGACCTTTTGATTTAAAAGATCTGCTAAAATCTGATGATTTCCTATCTGATAGGTTAAACCAAGTTCTGGTTGATGCAAAGCCGTATGGCCATGAGATGCTATAAAATCAATATCTTGGATATTATGGTCAACTACAAAATTTGAAATTGTACTTGCTAGAAATTCAGAATAATTTAGATCAATACTTTTTAGTTGCTTCATTGATTTGTTAACCAAGTTAGTTAAAATTGATTTCCATTCAGCAGTATACGTTATCGTTTCTGAATTATGAATTTCAAAAGACCAAGACTCGTTAAAAGAAAAACTAACATAAATAATATCAATACCGTCTAAAGAAGTGCCAGACATTAAAGCGAGAATCTTAAAATTAGATTTTATCATATAAGTAAAAATAATATTACTTATTGAAAATACCATAATAAACAATTATCTTTGCATGAAATTTTTATGAAATCAATAATTACAAACGTATGGACTTTAGCTTAACAGAAGAACATTTAATGATTCGTGATGCAGCCAGAGATTTTGCACAAACCGAATTACTACCTGGTGTGATAGAACGTGATAATGCTCAAATTTTTCCGGCTGAATTAGTCCGAAAAATGGGAGATCTCGGTTTTATGGGAATTATGGTAGATCCAAAGTATGGAGGAAGTGGTATGGATGCCATTTCTTATGTGCTTATTATGGAAGAATTATCTAAAATTGATGCTTCTGCATCTGTGATTGTTTCCGTGAATAATTCTTTAGTTTGTTACGGTATTGAAGCTTATGGTAATGAAGCGCAAAAAGAAAAATACTTAACTAAATTAGCAACTGGAGAACATGTTGGTGCATTTTGTTTAAGTGAGCCTGAGGCTGGTAGTGATGCTACATCTCAGAAAACTACTGCTATTGATAAAGGTGATCATTACTTATTAAATGGTACTAAAAACTGGATCACTAGCGGTGGAAGAGCTGATGTCTTTTTAGTCATTGCTCAAACGGATAGACACAAAGGGTCGCACGGTATTAATGCTTTTATTCTTGAAAAAGGAATGCCTGGTTTCGATGTTGGACCAAAAGAAGATAAATTAGGGATTAGAGGTAGTGATACGCATACATTGCAATTTAATGATGTAAAAGTACCTAAAGAAAATAGAATTGCCGAAGATGGTTTTGGCTTTAGGTTTGCAATGAAAACGCTTTCTGGTGGTCGTATTGGTATTGCTGCACAAGCGCTGGGTATAGCTTCTGGCGCCTATGAATTAGCACTTAAATATTCTAAAGAACGAAAAGCTTTTGGTACAGAAATATGTAACCACCAAGCTATTGCTTTTAAATTAGCCGATATGTACACCGATATTGAAGCAGCCAGAATGTTAGTAATGAAAGCTGCCTGGGATAAAGACAATGGTCAAAACTATGACATGTCTAGCGCCATGGCTAAATTATATGCGAGTAAAGTAGCTATGGAACATACGGTTGAGGCTGTACAAATACATGGTGGAAATGGTTTTGTTAAAGAATATCACGTTGAGCGTTTAATGCGAGATGCCAAAATTACACAGATATATGAAGGCACTTCAGAAATTCAGAAAATTGTAATTTCGAGAGGTCTTATAAAAGAATAACCATAGTTGATACATTATTAAAAAGGCTTCAGAATTTAATTCTGAAGCTTTTTTATTTTACTGACAGTTCGTTAACTACTAACCTCAATTCACCATAAGAGTATTTATCATCTAGCTGGTGTTTTAAATCTGATAAGGTTTCAAAAGTCTTTTTAGGAATCATTTTCTTTAATTCTGAATAATGTGATTTACTCATCAATTCCAAAACTTTAACTTCACCAGTTGGTATGAAACTTGCTAAATGTCCGAAAATTGTATTTGCGGTTAATTCACGTTCTAGAGCGATTTGATCAATTGATTTTCCGTTTTTAAATAATTCTAAAGATACTTTTTTAGTATTCCCTTTTTGCTTTTTCGGTTTAGAATCCTCGAAGACAAGAGCGTCATTATTTACATCAATGTCATTTTCTTCACAATACGTTTTAATTACTTGAAGTATTTCTGTTCCGTATTTTTCAATCCGCGTCTTACCCATGCCGTGCACACCTTTTAACTCTTGCTTTGAAATAGGTAACAATTCACACATAGCATATAAAGACTTTTGTGTGAAAATTTGAAAATGAACTAAATCTTCACGACTAGCAATTTGATTTCGTAGTTCTCTTAATAGCTCAAAAAGCTCCACATTGGTTGTTCCGTCTATAACCGTCTTTCGCTGTTTTTTAGGTGTGTCTTTAGCTAAAAACACAGACTTTGCTCTTAATTCCAAAAAATTCTGCACATTAAAGCCATTCTTTAAACCTTCAAAAAACAATAATTTCGTAGCTAACAGCTCTTCTAGGGCATCGTAATGCTTGGTTAAATCTTTTTCAATTGACTTATTGTCCGTTGTAAAAGCCAAGGATTTCAATGCCAATACCATTGATGACTTCGTTTGCTCGTTAAAATAACCCACAGCTTTAATAAATCTGTCTTGTATGGCTGTATTTGATTCTGGGATATCAGTAGATTCTCCAATGCTTAATAGTTGAGCATTAAAAGATGTACTTACTTTTAAGAAACTTGCTGTAGTTTCCTTTATAACAGTCAAAGGCTTTTCAATGTCACCTTCTATACTGCCTCTGTTCTTATAATAAATATCAAGAATTCTATTTGCTGGGTATAGAAATTTAAAGAAATTGAAAATTTCAGAAATTAAATCTAATTGAAAATTTCGTTGAGATTCTTTTAATATAGCATCGTTTGGTTGATTTTCCTCTGCCTCTTCATTGAAAGCAATGACATTACTGTCACTTATAATTTGACTAGGTGTAATTTTACTTTTTAACACTAAACCTTCTAGTGACTTGCAGCGACTTAAAGCCACATAAGTTTGACCATGAGCAAAGGCACCTTCTGCATCTATAATCGCCTTTTCAAATGTTAAACCTTGACTTTTGTGAATGGTAATTGACCATGCCAAACGTAAAGGCATTTGTGTATAACTTCCAATATTATCTTCTGAAATTGCCTTTGTATTAGCATCAACAGTATATTTTATATTATCCCATACTTCTGGTTTAACCATAATATTAAACTCATCATCAGGACAACTCACCACAATTTCGTCCTTTTCCAATAAGATAACTTTACCTATTTTACCGTTAAAATATCGCTTTTCAATAGAACTATCATTCTTTACAAACATAACCTGCGCTCCCACCTTGAGTTTTAATTCTTCTTTATTAGGAAACGCATGCTCAGGAAATTTACCTTTGATTATTGCTTTATAGGTTCGTGACTGAGTTGATAATTTTTCTAGTTCTAAATTATTAGTTTGAACTGCTTTATTATTATGTGTGGTTAAAGAAATATACCCTTCCTCTTTATTTGGTGCAAATTCTGGTATATAACGTTTATTAAGATCATCAGCAGATTTTTGACTTAATCTATTATTCCTAACTTCATTAAGAATATCAATAAACACAGGATTTTCTTGACGATATATATGCTTTAATTCAATTGCTATTGGATTGGAAGCCTGATAAGCCAAACTACTAAAGAAAAATGCGTTTTTATAAAAAGGACTCAGCAGTCTCCATTCGTTATCTTTAACTACTGGTGAAAGTTGTTGAAGATCCCCAATCATTAATAACTGAATACCACCAAAAACCAAATTTCTATTTTTATAGCGTCTCAACGTTTTATCAATACCATCGAGCAAATCAGCCCGAACCATACTAATTTCATCAATAATGAGTAAATCTAAAGATTTAATAATATCTATTTTAGTTTTACTAAAACGTCTTGTGAAATTCGAGGAAGAACCTAAGTCATCATCAGGTAGTATTGGACCGAAAGGTAGTTGAAAGAACGAATGTATCGTAACACCCTTTGCGTTAATCGCTGCGACCCCTGTAGGTGCAACGATTACCATACGTTTATTTGATTGCTGCTTTAATTTATGCAGAAATGTTGTTTTTCCAGTACCAGCCTTACCTGTTAAAAATATATTCCTATTGGTATTATTAACAAAACTCCATGCAAGACTTAGCTCCCTATTCTCACTCATAATATAGTTCTTAATCCTTGTGTTGAAGATAATAAAAAGTAGACTTAAATAAAACTACGCACAAAAAAACCCTTACTAGCTTTACTAGTAAGGGTTTCATAATATCAACCATTGTTGACACAAAAAAGGCGGCGACCTACTCTTCCACAGTAAAGCAGTACCATCGGCGCAAACGGGCTTAACTACTCTGTTC
>NZ_JBGCDQ010000028.1:0-82152 GCF_045105575.1 Winogradskyella sp.
CCGCTAATCCTGCCATTGCATCTGGCATAACTTCTGGGTCATGAGACATTAACTGTATCATCACTTGAGTTTCAGAATGGTAATCTTTTGGGAATAATGGACGTAATACTCTGTCTACTAATCGCATTGTTAATACTTCGCCATCACTAGGTCTTGCTTCTCTTTTAAAGAAACCACCTGGATAGCGACCTGCAGCAGCAAATTTTTCTCTGTAATCTACTGTTAATGGTAGAAAACCAAGGTCTTTTTGTTCGTAATTGGAAACAACTGTACATAATAACATACATTTTCCTGATTGCACCACAACGCTACCATGCGCTTGTTTTGCTAATTTTCCGGTTTCGATAGAAATTTCTCTACCATCACCAAGGTCAATGACCTCTCTAAATACTTTTGGAATCATAAATTTTTTTAATTCTTTTTTTTGCCGGTCATTGAGCGTAGTCGAAATGCTCAGCAAAAAATGTTAAACAATGGTCGTTGTGTTGTTGTGTGTAGTTGTTGTGTGACCAATGAAAAACTGCTAGTCCTGAACTTGTTTCAGGATCTCATGCTTATTCTTCAACTTTGGTTTTTATACTCGTCCAAAACCGAGTTGTTTTTATACCAAAAAAACCACGCTGTTAGGCGTGGTCTTTTTATTGAGATTATTTTCTTAATCCTAATTCTTTTACTATAGCACGATATCTTAAGACATCTTTCTTAGTTAGGTAATCTAGTAAGCTTCTTCTCTTACCTACTAATTTCACTAATGAACGTTCCGTATTATAATCTTTACGATTTCTTTTAAGGTGTTCAGTTAAGTAATTAATTCTGTAAGTAAACAAAGCAATTTGCCCTTCTGCAGAACCTGTGTCTTTTGCATCTTTACCGTGTTTCTTAAAGATGGCTTCTTTTTCTTTTGGATCTAAATACATTCTAATATTATTGTAAATGATTGTTATGTACTATGAAAGTTTTTCTTTCAAGCGGCAAATATACTATTTTTTTGTGATTTGATATTTATTTTGTAACTTAATCCTATAATAAGTGAGTGTTTACCTCATTTTATGCCATGCATTCCTTTTACTAACTGACCGCTTTCAATAATTAATCCCTTTAAATTGAATGAATGAAAGTGTCAAATCAACTTCGGAATTTCTCTAACGCATACGATGTTTTAGAGCGCGTGTTTAATAATACGTATAACGGCATTGCTATTGTCAGTTTAGATGGCAATTGGTTAAAGGTCAATGAAAGTGTTTGCGATATTTTTGGTTTCACTAGATGGGAACTTTTTAATATGGACATTAGTAATATTATTTATGCCCAAGATTTAGCGGCTCACGACGGAAAGTTTGAAAAACTCATTTCTGGTAAGATTGATAAATATCGTGTTAAACAACGCTATTTTCATAAAGATGGATCTATTATTTGGATGCTAATTTATGTGTCTTTAGTCTACTTTAAAGAGGGAAGACCACATATGATTTGGCAATTTTCTGACATTACCAAACGTCAAAAAAATCAGTATAAACTTAAAGACATGCTTAGCGTAGCCAAAGAGCAAAACGAACGACTGCAATCGTTTGCTAATATAGTAACGCATAATTTACGGTCGCACTCTGGTAATTTGTCTACCCTTACCGAATTTTTAGAAAGTGATTTTTCTAATTTAAATAAAAATGAGAATTATCAACTTTTAAAAAAAGCTATTGAAAATCTTCAAGAAACGGTATCGCATTTAACTGAGGTGGCTAAAATTAAAGAAATTGAAGATGCTAAAATGCAAAGTCTCAATTTATATGATTTTGTAGAAAAAGCGACTTATAATATTATCGCTTTAGCACAGAATGCAGAAGCCACAATTTATAACGAAGTTGACGAAGACATTTGCATTAAAGGTGTGCCAGCTTATCTCGATAGTATTATTCTTAATTTTTTAACCAATGCTATTAAATATAAGTCCGAAAAAAGAAAGCCTATTATAGAATTATCTTCTAAAATTGAAAACGATTATGTGGTCTTAAGCATTAGAGATAATGGTCTTGGGATTGATTTAGATAAGTTTGGTGAAGCACTTTTTCAGATGTATAAAACCTTTCATTATAACGAAGATGCCATTGGTATTGGCCTTTTTATCACTAAAAACCATATTGAATCTTTAGGCGGAAAAATAGAAGTTTCGAGCGAAGTAGATGTCGGTACTGAGTTTTCTGTGTATTTTAAAAATGCTAGTCATCAACTAAATACTAGAGCAAAAAAATGAGCCTTTCAGTAATTGCGAAAGGCTCATTGTTAGGTTTAATATTTGAAAGTGTTCTTATAACACATCAACTGTGGTTGTAACATCTAATTCTAATAGAATATCAAAAGATACAGGTGTACCACTTACGGTTCCGTTTACAGAAGCTGTAATAGAGCTTTCATTGGCTAATGCACTGGCAATAGCATTTAAAGCAGCAGCATCTTCAATAGTGTACACGGTATTGTTGTCATCAGATTCTTCAAGATTAACATCTGTTATTGAAATCGTTGTACTGCCAAAAGTAAATGTACCTTCGGTTAAAGTTGCATTTGGTGCTCCTTCAAAGTTATCAATTTCATAGGTTAAATCATTGACTGTAACGCCTTGTATTAAATCAATACTAGATTGAATGTCAACATTAGAGGCTAAATCAATCGTTGAATTTTCTGAGAATTCTGCTGGCATGCCTTCAGAATCTTCGGTAACAGCAACACTGAAACTGGTAGAAAGATCTCCATTGATATCAAATTCTGTTAATTCATCAAGATCTTCGCAGGCAAAGGCCGTAATCATTACTAATAATAAAAGGCTAATTTGTTTTGTAATTTTCATCGTTTTGGGTTTTTTAGTTTAACCTTTAGTTTGTTATAATTCAAAAGGTTAACAAGGTTAAGGGCGAAATATATTCATTTTAAATGAAAGCACAAAAAAAAGAGGCTATTTAAACCTCTTTTTTATATTTCAATTTAAGCTCTTATCGGCTGATTCTTAATCAAATCGATATATAAATTCACCTTCGTCTTTAAATCTTTACGATGTGTAATGAAATCTAAAAAGCCGTGTTCTAACAAAAATTCTGAAGTCTGAAACCCTTCTGGCAATTCCTTTCCTGTGGTGTCTCTCACAATCCTAGGACCTGCAAAACCGATTAAAGCACCAGGTTCTGCAATATTAATATCTCCTAACATAGCAAAAGAAGCTGTTGTTCCGCCTGTTGTGGGATCTGTACATAAAGAAATATAAGGAATACCTGCATCTGCCAACTGTGCGAGTTTTACAGAAGTTTTAGCTAATTGCATTAAAGATAAAGCGGCTTCCATCATACGTGCACCACCAGATTTACTAATAATCATTAAAGGTGTTTTTTTCTTAAGCGCATAATCTGCTGCTCTAGCAATTTTTTCACCAACAACACTTCCCATAGAGCCACCAATAAAGCTAAAATCCATACAGGCTATAACTAAATCGTTTCCGTTAGATTTACCAACTGCGGTGCGCACTGCGTCCTTAAGATTGGTCTTTTTTTGTGCGGCTTTTAAGCGATCTGGGTATTTTTTGGTGTCTTCAAATTTAAGCGGATCTTTAGATGTTAAATTGGCATCTAATTCTTTGTATTTATTATCGTCAAATAAAATTTGAAAATATTCATTACTTCCTATTCTTACATGGTAGCCGTCTTCTGGACTCACATAAAAATTCTGCTCAAGTTCTTTAGTGTCTATAATCTTTCCTGTAGGAGATTTATACCAAAGTCCTTTAGGTGTGTCTTTTTTTTCTTCGGTTGAGGTATGAATACCTTTATCTTTTCTTTTAAACCAAGCCATATTTAGGTTACGATTTTAATCCTTTTACATCTCATTTAATAAGGGTTGGTTGATGTTAAGGACAGGTTTATGATTTTAGATCACTACAATCTTAAATCTATTTTTAGTGTGTTGTTTATTACTTACGTATTGCGTACAAACTTACTATTTTATTGAATATAACTCAAAAATAGAGAAAAGTATCTCAATATTCATGTTTTTAGACCCAAATAAAAACCCATTAAAACTCTGATAACAAGTTCTAATGGGTCAATACAATTTATTTAAAATAAACTTATAAAGTGTCTACGTTATTGAGATCCTCAAAAGCTTTTTTCAATCTATCAACAAAAGCATCTTCACCTTTACGCAACCAAACACGTGGATCGTAATACTTTTTGTTAGGAATATCGTTACCATCAGGATTACCGATTTGCGTTTGTAAGTAGTCTTTTTTGTCGAGTACATAATCTCTAACACCACTTAAAAAAGCATATTGCATGTCGGTATCAATATTCATTTTTATAACACCATAGCTTATACCTTCTCTAATTTCTTCAACTGTAGAACCAGATCCACCATGAAAAACAAAATCGATATGATTATGCTCTACACCATACTTTTTAGTAATGTGTTCTTGCGAATTCTTTAAGATTTTCGGTGTCAATTTTACGTTTCCAGGTCTGTAAACACCATGCACGTTTCCGAAAGCAGCTGCAATGGTAAACTGATCGCTTACTTTACTTAATTCTTCATAAGCATAAGCTACTTCTTCAGGCTGTGTGTATAATTTAGAATCATCAACATCACTATTATCTACACCATCTTCTTCACCACCTGTAATTCCTAATTCAATTTCTAAAGTCATACCCATTTTGCTCATACGCTCAAGATATGTTTTACAGATTGCTATGTTTTCTTCAAGAGGCTCTTCAGATAAATCAATCATATGAGAACTGTAAAGCGACTTTCCTGTTTCTTTAAAATGTTGCTCACTTGCGTCTAATAAACCGTCAATCCAAGGTAATAATTTTTTAGCGCAGTGGTCTGTATGCAAAATTACAGGTACTCCATAAGCTTCTGCCATTTGGTGAACGTGTTTTGCACCAGCAATAGAACCAGCAATGGCGGCTTTTTGGCCTTCGTTACTTAAACCTTTACCAGCATTAAATTGCGCTCCACCATTTGAAAACTGAATAATAACTGGAGCATTTAATGCTTTTGCAGTTTCTAAAACACCATTGATAGTGTTAGACCCAATAACGTTTACAGCAGGCAAGGCAAAGCCTTTTTCTTTAGCGTAATTAAAAATATTTTGAACTTCTTTTCCTGTAGCAACTCCAGGTTTAATATTATGACTCATAATTTATTAGTATTGAAAATTTAAGTCTCAAAAATACGGAATTTTTGATTATTTATTGAGACTATACAGTTATATAATATCGAAAACGTTATCGTTTTTAGCCTGTTAGCACAATGGCGATTGGTTTCGATTTTGGCTCATTATTAAAATTATGCCGAAATGACAAAATAAGAGACGTTGCTGAAAAAAAGAATAGGACCGGTTTTAAAAAGGATAATTAATACCGATATTATATACGGCATTTCTGAAATTATAGTCTCTAAACCAACGATTACTGATATCTTGCGATGGATCGTAGGTTTTAAAACCAACATCAAAACGAAGAACAAAAAAATCAAAATCATACCGAATTCCGAAACCAGAGCCTACTGCAATATCTTGTAAAGATCTAAAATCGTTTAGTGTGGCAGCTTCATCTTCAACATTATCTAATACATTCCAAATGTTACCAGCATCGACAAAAACAGCTCCTTGAAAGGCTCCAAATAAGCTAAAACGCTGTTCTGCACTTAAATGAAGTTTAAAGTTAGCTTCATTAAATTCGTTGGTAGTTTTAGAACTTCCTGGACCTAAGTTAAAGGCAGTCCATGCTCTGTTGTCATTTGGTCCTCCTGCGAAAAAACTTTCTGCAAACGGAATGTTATTAGAGTTACCATAAGGAATAGCAATACCTGCGTAACTTCTAAACGCGAAGACATTCTTTTTACCAAGATCAATATATTTTATATAATCTATTTCGGTCTTTATATATTGCGAAAAGGCAACACCAAAAATTTCGTAATTATTATCATTTTTCTCTGATCCGATAAGACTAGAAACATTTGCAAGTAAATTACCAGCCAATTCTACACGCCATTTAAAAACTGAAAAGTCATTATCGAAAGTGCTTTTTCGTTTGTCTTTTTTATAATCGAAACTGGTAGAAAAAATAAGGTTATTTTCGGTGAGTCGTTCTCTACGTTCTTCGATATTATTTACGGCTTGAAAATCGGCAGCACTCAAGGTTTCATTTCCTGTTAAAACATCATTAATAAATACATCTGCTGGTGCAAAACTATTTGGAATGCTGCCATCAAATAGAATTTCATCATCATCTATATAATTGATGTTTCGTGCAATGGTATTTAAACTGGCAAAAGAACTGGTATAGACACCAAAATAATTACTGGTATTTAGATTTTTTACAAAGTTGACATTAAATAATTCTAAAGTATTTGTTACGGTTGAAGACGGAAACCAATTGTAACTATAGATACTAGAAATGGCCTGTTTATCGAGACCTATGTTTTGTTGACTTGTTGCCGATAAGTTGATGATGGTGCTTGGCGACATGTATTTAGGGATAATTTTATCCGTATTAAAAGGACTAAACAGTCTTGGTATGGTTAAACGAATATTGGCACCAAATTCGTTAATATCAAAAAAACTTGTTTCATTAGCACTAGGATTTCTAGAAGCACCAATTGCTGCAACTCCAGAAATATCTAAGGTTTCGGCACCTCTAAAAATATTTCTAATTTTTAAACCAGAGCTAAATGAAAAGCCAATGGTTTGTATGTTACTGGTATTAATTTCAGGATCAAAACTTAAACCGTATTTCTTTTTAGGTTCTAAAAAAATATTAGCCGTTAAGGTGCTGTCTGCCTCGTTTTCAACAAAATCTACGTTTGGGTATCTAAACATTTGCAAATCGTTGAGGTAACGCTGGGTTCGGCTTCTAGCTAAATCACTGTAAGTATCTCCTTGTGTTAAAAAAACAGCATCGGTTAACGCCTTTGGTCTAAACCTTAATTTTTCTTTACTGTACAGATTAACGTTTTTATAGATGGTGGTATCAATAATCGGTTGGTTTCTGTTACTGTAATTATCATCCGTAAAAATATTGACGTCTTTTATTTTATAAATTTTAAAAGGTGCTGTTGTGGTGGAGTCATCACCTCTAATCGTTCGGTTGGCTATAATTAAATCCGTATGTACTTTATGGTTGGTGTTAATTGTATCCATTTCAAAACGAATATAATCTTGTCCAAAGTGATAAAAACCTCTATTTCTGAGGTATTTGTTGATACGTTCGCGTTCATTTTCATAACGCTGTTCGTCGTATTGTTCGCCTTTTTTTAATAGAGTATTTTCACTAAATTGACTGTAGAGTGAATCAATGGCAGTACTGCTAATAAAAGGTTTTAAAGAATCTAAAACATAAGGTTTATTTTTTTTGACATGATACGTTACCTGCGCTTTTTTAGTACTATCTTTTTCAACATTAAATGTAATTTCATTGTTAAACCAGCCTTTACTGTAATAGTACTTTCTTAAATTATTCGCCGTTTTTATCGTTTTTTCACCATCGTAAATCACAGGAGCCTCTCCAGTACGTTTAAGCCATGCGTTAAAATCACGTCGCGATTCTATCAGCTTATTAAACTGTTTTTTAGATAGTAATTTGGTACGTCGTCTTACTTTAGAAGTATCATTTAACACATCAGCATACAATATGGAATCTATATTTGGCCTCGCAAGGTTATAGATGTGAAGTTTTAGTGGAAAACTTAAAATTTTTCGCATTCCGGAATTGGTGCGTTGTAAAATGATGTTATTAATACGCTCATTTGTAATTTTGGTACTGTCTTCTAAAATGGTATTGCTCGTAATAAGGTGTTCATTGGTTTTTACACGTTTTACAACATTACAAGAACTTAACATCAAAGCACCAACAACTAGCAAGATGCAACGGTAGTGCATTTTGAAGTTAATCAATGATGGTGATGTAAAATGTTGCGAACTCAAACGAGGGTTTTTATTTGTATGATGTGTTAGTGAAACAAAAATAATACCACTTCTAAATTAGAAACCTTATTTAAACAAAAAAGGTTTACTTTGTATTTAGGTCTAACAAATGTAAAGACATTTTAATGTTATCAAAGAATCAAATAAAGTTAATTAAAAGTTTAGGTCAAAAAAAGAATAGACAAGAAGAAGGTTTGTTTATTGTTGAAGGCATTAAAGGCATTACAGAATTTTTAAAGTCAGATTATAAATTGAATAATTTATGGACTACTAAATCTGTTTTTGAAGCGCCTAAGCACCTAATTAATGAAATTTCTGAGACCGAATTAAATAAAATATCGTCACTAAAAAATCCGAATACTGCTTTAGCTGTTTTTGAAATTCCAGAGCCAAAGTTAACGCAACAAAATGGCTTGGTTGTGGCTTTAGACGATGTAAGGGATCCAGGTAATTTAGGTACCATCATTAGATTGTGCGATTGGTATAATATTAAAAATTTGGTGTGTAGTGTAAATACCGTTGATTGCTATAACTCTAAAGTGGTTCAAGCAACAATGGGTTCTTTAACACGCGTTAATGTGCAGTATTTAGATCTCATAACGTATATAGAAGCGTCTAAGACTGAAGTGTTCGGAACATTTTTGTCTGGAGAAAACATCTATACCACAGACTTGCCACAAGAAGGTATTATTGTATTAGGCAATGAAGCTAACGGTATTTCTGAAGCTATTGAAACCATGGTGACTAGAAAAATCACCATTCCACAATTTGGAACCTCAAAAGCTACAGAAAGCTTAAATGTAGCTAATGCCACTGCAATAGTGTTAAGTGAGTTTATGAGACGTACTATTGAAATGTAAAATTGATAAAAACGCCTCGTGTTTGCATCTTAGCAACGTTGCCTGTCCAAGGGCTATTTGGATCCGCATCAGGAATAAGTTCATTATTCATGGCAAAAATGCCACGTATAGACGGTGTAAATTTAAAATAGAGTAGGTACAAATCAATACCAAAACCAAGTTCGTAGAAATAGGTCGTTCTCGTCATTCTAAATTCATTGGCACTATTATCATTAGGATTATCCGCGTTGCTCGATAAATTTAAAGCAGCAGAAAAACCTCCAACGATAAATGGCTTAAAATTATTAATTCGTTTTGTTGAAACTTTTAATAAAAGTGGCACATGTACGTAAGTAGATTTTACCTCTCTTAAGAGGTCTGAGTTATTAAAATCGATACCGCTAAAATAACTTTCGTTGTATTGTAAATTTCTAGTGGTAAAGAAAACACCAGGTTCTAATCTTAAATTTAAGTAATCGTTAATACGAAGATCTCCGATGAGACCTAAATGGAATCCAGCGGTTGTTTCAACTAGAATGTCATCTAAGTTTTGATTATAATCAAAATTAAAATCATATTGGTTAAATCCAATAAAATAGCCCCAAGTCACTGGTTTTTTATCTATATTGTCTACAGCGTTCGTGACCTTTTCTTTAGTGAAAAGTTGGGCGGAAACGTTTTGAAACGTTAACAAAAACCCGATAACATATACTAATTTCTTCATACTATGCTTTAGATGCTGAGTAGATGGTTGCTACTCCCATGGTTTGTGGCAGATCTTTCACATTAATAAACCCAATTTTTCTTAAAATATTGTTCAATGCTTCACCATAAGGAAAAACAGAAGCCGATTCACTTAAATAACTGTAAGCCACTCTATCTTTAGAAAATAGTTTACCAATAATAGGCAAAACCACTTTTGTATGCACTTTGTAACCTGCTTTATAAATTGGATTCGTTGGCACAGAGGTTTCTAAAATCACAAAAATACCATTCGGTTTTAAGACTCTTAGAATTTCAGCTAATCCCTTTTCTAAATGTTCAAAATTACGCACACCAAAAGCAACTGTAATGGCATCGAATGTATCATCTTCAAACGGTAAATCTTCAGAATCACCAATAACCATTGAAATGATACCATCTAATTTTTTAGAACTGATTTTTTTACGACCAACCTCTAACATGCCATCACTAATATCTAAACCAATAATGTCTTTAGCACTTGTAGCGGTTAGGCTAATTGCTAAATCACCAGTTCCTGTGGCAATATCTAAAATGTTTTCAGGATTGGTTTTTGCAACCATTTCTACGACCTTATTTCTCCACTTTATATCAATACCAAAAGAAATGACACGATTTAATCCGTCGTATTCCTTAGAAATCGTATCGAACATCTGCGTCACCTGAACCTTTTTAGATTGGTCACTATCTTTATATGGGTTTACTTTTTCAGCCATAGAAATTTTTGGTAAATATACTAAGAAGTTAGCAAGTGTCTAAAGTTTATAAGTACTTAAAGTTTGGACACTTGCTAAGTGCTTAAAGTTATGAGTGTCTACTTGAACGTATTACATATAATGAACTTTGAACACGAAACTTCTAATACATCAAGCATTCTTCAACTTATAACTTCAAATTATAGGCACTTATCAACTAATAAGTATATTTGCATGTTTATTTCGAACAGGATATAATGAAACGAGCCTATTTAAAATCTTATGATTTAAATAGAATGATGACAATTAAACAGTCCTGATAGTGATCGGAATGATCTTAAAAAAACAGTGAAAAAATACACATGAAAATAATTATTGCAGGTGCAGGTGAAGTCGGATTTCATTTAGCAAAGCTCTTGTCTTACGAGTCTCAAGAAATCACTTTAATTGATACAAAAAAGGATAGCTTAGGCTATGCAGGTGAGCACTTAGATATAAGAACTATAAAAGGCGATGCCACGTCTATAGCTGTGTTGAGAGATGCGCGTATTGATACGGCAGCACTGTTTATAGCAGTAACCTCCTCCGAAACTACAAATATTACGGCATGTGTTTTGGCGAAACAATTAGGTGCCAAACGTACCATTGCACGTATTTCGAACACAGAATTTATTGAACACAAGGAAACGGTAGGATTTTCCAAATTCGGAATTGATGAATTAATCTCGCCAGAATCTTTAGCAGCATCAGAGATTGAATTACTATTAAATCAATACGGCTTTAACGAAACTTATGAGTTTGAGGAAGGTGCATTAACCATGTTGGGTTTACGTTTATCAAGAACCGCAACCTTTGTAGATAAAACTGTAAAACAAGCTGCAGAATTATTTTCAGAATTACACTTTATTCCCATTGCTATTCAAAGGTTAGGGACGCAATACACCATTATTCCGAGAGGTGATACCATTTTTAAAGAAGGTGATAAAGTTGTTTTTATGACTTCTAAAGGTGGTGACGATGAGCTTTTTGAGTTATCAGGAAAAGTAAAAGTAGATATTAAAGATGTGATGATTCTTGGTGGTAGCCAAATCGGTTATAAAACTGCAAAAGATCTTTGTGCTAGTAAGTTTAATGTAAAACTGGTTGAAAGTAAAAAAAGTGTTGCTGAAGATTTAGCTGAAGATTTACCAAATGCTCTAGTCATTTGTGGAGACGGTAGAAATGTAGAAATATTAGATGAAGAAAATATTTCAGATATGGACGCCTTTATTGCGGTTACCGGAAATTCTGAAACCAATATTATGTCTTGTCTTTTGGCAAAATCTAAGGGAGTTAAGAAAACTATTGCTCTAGTTGAAAATATGGATTATTATCAATTATCGCAATCCATTGGTATTGATACCTTGATTAATAAAAAGCTATTAGCAGCGAATAACATTTTTAGATATATTAGAAAAGGGGAAGTGGTCGCCATGACCAAGTTAACCAACATGAATGCGGAACTTTTAGAATTCGTGGTAAAACCAAATTCTAAAATTACCAATAAGATGATTAAAGAATTGAAATTTCCACGTTCTGCTATTTTTGGTGGAGTCATTAGAGATGGAAAAGGTTTAATTCCGCTCGGAAGTTTTAAAATTGAAGCAGGAGATCGTGTGGTCGTCTGTTGTTTGCCGCGTTCTATTTCAGAAGTTGAAGCATTTTTCTCATAAGGTTATATTATGTCTCGTATAAAGCTCAATTATAAAATCATCTTTCACTTTTTTGGACTATTACTCTTGTTCAATGGTGGCTTTATGCTCATTGCAACTTTAGTCAGTCTTATTTATAAAGATGGAGTAACGCTTCAATTATTTTTAGCCGGAATTGCAACATTGCTCATAGGAATCTTAGCAATGTTTAGGACTAAGGACCATCGCAAAGAAATGAATAAACGCGAAGGGTATATTGTGGTTGCTTTTGGTTGGATTGTGATGTCACTTTCTGGTACGTTGCCTTATGTGGCAACAGAAGCGATTCCGTCATTTACCGATGCTTTTTTTGAAACCATGTCTGGTTATACCACTACAGGAGCCAGTATTTTAAACGATATTGAAATTATACCTGAAGGAGTATTATTTTGGAGAAGTACCACCCATTGGATTGGTGGTATGGGAATCATTGTACTTGCCATAGCTATTTTACCATTGTTAGGGGTCGGTGGTATGCAATTATTTGCTGCTGAAGCTCCCGGACCAGGAGGAGATAAATTACATCCAAGAATCACAGACACAGCCAAACGATTATGGTTGATATATGTAGGGTATACAGCTGCGGAAACCATTTTATTACAAGTCGCTGGAATGTCCTTTTTTGATGCGATTAACCACGCCTTAAGTACCGTATCTACAGGAGGATTTTCAACTAAAAATGCCAGTGTTGCACATTGGAATTCTAATCCTGCCATTCAATACATCATTATATTCTTTATGTTTTTAGCAGGTACTAACTTTGTGTTGAGTTACTATTTGTTTAAAGGGAAAGTTTCTAAAATTTTAAAGGATGAAGAATTTCGACTCTATTTTAAATTCATTGTCATATTTACAGCAATTGCGTCCGTTTTAATCTACTTCAGAGCGGATATTTCGCAATCCACAATAGATCATCCTATGGTTTTGGGTGAAGGTGAAAGTGCCATAAGACATGCTTTGTTTCAGGTATTAGCCATAGTCACTACTACAGGTTTTGTGACTGCAGATTACACCCTTTGGACTCCCTTTTTAACGGTTTTCTTTTTCGGATTAATGTTTTTAGGTGGTTCTGCTGGTAGTACTTCGGGTGGAGTAAAAGTGGTACGTCAATTAATTTTAATTAAGAATAGTTTTATAGAATTTAAGCGTGCATTGCATCCTAACGCGATTTTGCCTGTGCGTTACAATGGAAAATCGGTTTCAAAAGATATTGTATTTAATGTTTTAGGCTTTTTTATTCTATATATGTTATCGTTTATTATTGGTGCTTTGGTGTTTTCTATGTTTCAGATGGATTTTACGTCTGCTATAGGACTTTCAGCGTCTAGTTTAGGAAATGTTGGACCAGCTTTAGGTGATTTTCGTCCTGTAAATAATTACTCTGCATTACCACCTTTAGGAAAATGGTGGGCTTCTTTTTTAATGCTTATTGGACGATTAGAATTGTTTACGGTTCTGATATTGTTGACGCCTTTCTTTTGGAGGAATCGATAAATATTCAACTTTTTTTAAAGATTTTTTAAAATATAGCCAGCCTATATTCTCACTAATAGTTCCACGGTTTTTAATATCTCATTTTTGTAACGTGTTGAGGTACATGTTGTAACATTTGTTATGGTTCTGCGTCATATTCATGTAACCAAACAAAATTTATCAACCATGGAATTAACAGTAAACACCTCTTTAGAAATTGTATCAGAATCCATTAAGGGAATTCATTTTACCAAGCAAGGCTTATTAAACTCTAATTATAAAGCACTTGTTAAGCAAAACTTTAGTAAGCCTACAAATACATCCGTATTTGGTATGAGACAACGCTTAAAAGCGTTTCAATTGAATAGAGTAGACCATACTGCAGCTATTTTAAAACTGTCTGTATTTCTTATCGCTTTAGTCGCTTTATTCTAAAATAGCGCAAAATACTATTTACCTGATCTTTCAACTGGCACATGTATTTGTGCCTTTTATAACGTCTGTGGCATACTAAAATATGTTACGCATTATCTCGTATCCCTTGTTTTAAATTAAAATCTAGGAATTATGCCATCGAACTCAATGAATGTTATTACTTACAACAGAGGCTTATTGCCGAAGCGCGATAAGTTTAAGAATCGACTAGGTGGTTATAATTCAGATAAAAAAACGGAATATAATTTACCTAAAGCGACAACTAAACAATTAAAAAACATCCGTAAACGACTAAAAGAAGAACGAAAAGCTAGAATGTTTAAGCTAATCGTTTACACCGTTTTTGGATGCTTAGCTCTAATTTGCGTTTTAGTTTATTTGGCAAACGGAATTAGAGAAAGTTTATGGTTTTAATGATTAAAGATAAGAGTGTATGCCATTAGGAGAAGCAATGATTAGTAGTTTAAAAAGTAATAAAAGTATAAGGCTTGATAAATCTAGAAGATTTAGAAAGACACTTGGTGGCTATGCTAAAAGTAAAAACACAACTTGCGATGTTCCGAAAGCGACACCAAGTCAATTGAAAGTCATTAGACAGAAATTAGAAAAGGAAAATCAACGACTTACCATAAAAACAATCTGTATATCAGCAGTTATAAGCATCAGTTTGGTTTTGATGTTTTTTTATAAAAGTAAATACCTCGCAGGTTTTTAAAACCTGTGAGGTCTAATAATTATTATAAAGATAAAAAAGGGATTGAGGGAATACTAACTCAAAGCCCCTTTTATGCGCCTTACCGCTTCTTTTATATCATCTTGCGACGCTGCATAAGAAATACGAATACAATCCGGATTACCAAAAGCTTCACCTGTAACAGTAGCTACCAAAGCTTCTTCTAATAAAAATAGTGAGAAATCTGATGCATTATGTATCGTTTTACCCTTGATTGTTTTTCCGAAGTAAGCCGACACATTTGGAAATACGTAAAACGCACCTTCTGGTTCATTCGTTTTAAAACCTTCTATCTCGCTGAGGAGATTCAAAATAAGTTTGCGTCTTTCTTTAAATTCATCCACCATGTAGGTAATACTTGATGGATCTGCTTCTAAAGCAGTAATTACAGCACGTTGTGCAATACAATTAGCTCCACTAGTAATTTGCCCTTGCATTTTATTACAAGCTCTAGCAATCCAATCTGGCGCGCCAATGTAACCAATTCTCCAGCCTGTCATGGCAAAAGCTTTAGAGACACCATTGACGGTTACTGTTCTATCGTACATATCTTCAAATTGCGCTATACTACAGTGGTCGCCTTTAAAGTTAATATGCTCGTAAATTTCATCTGAAATCACATAAATGTTGGGATGTTTTTGTAAAACATCAGCTAAAGCTCTCAATTCTTTTTCGCTGTAAACAGAACCACTTGGGTTACAAGGAGAACTGTACCAAATCATTTTCGTTTTTGGTGTAATGGCCCCTTCAAGTTGCGCTGCGGTCATTTTAAAATCGTTTTCTATAGAGGTTTCAACTTCCACAGGAACTCCGTCGCTTAACTTTACAATATCACTATAACTCACCCAATACGGACAAGGTAAAATAACTTCATCACCTGCGTTAAGCATTACAGCAGCGATATTAGCTAAAGACTGTTTTGCGCCTGTAGACACAACAATTTGTGGTAACGTGTAGTGGAGGTTATTGTCGCGTTTAAATTTCTGAATGATCGCTTGTTTCAATTCTACATAACCATCTACTGGAGTGTAGCTATTGTAATTTTGATTAATAGCTTCTATAGCAGCATCTTTAATGAAATCTGGAGTATTAAAGTCGGGTTCTCCCAAGCTTAATCCAATAATATCTTTTCCTTCTGCTCGTAATTCTCTCGCTTTTGCCGCCATGGCAAGTGTAGCTGATGTCGATAGATTATTAATTCTATCCGAAAGTTGGTTCATTGTAAATAGTTAGTTATTGAAATCTCTGTATGTGATTAAGCCATGCTTGGTTTTTTGCCAAGTTCCTTGAGTTGCTGGTAATGCTCACCAATAGCTGTCCACATGGTTTTGTATTCGTTGTAAGGTAAACTAAATTCATGCGCAGTTTCTCTTACTATTTTTGCGATGTGCTTGTAGTGCACATGACTAATATGAGAAAATAAATGGTGTTCAACCTGCCTGTTTAAGCCACCTGTGTAAAATTCTACAATCCAACTTTTTGGAGAAAAATTAGAGGTTGTAAATAATTGGTGAATGGCCCATGTATTTTTCATAGTACCGTTTTCATCAGGTAGTGGCATATCCGTATTTGGCATAACGTGTGCTAATTGAAAAACGACACTTAAAATCATGCCTGCTGTATAATGCATAATAAAAAAGCCAAGTAAAACTTGCCACCACGCATAGCCCAAAACTAACGGTAATACGACCCAAATAGAATAGTACAATATTTTACCTATAATTAATTTCGTCCATTGTGTTACAGGATTTGGAAAATCTCCATAAGACAATTTTCTTTTAAGATATTGATAAGTTTGTTTAAAATCTGTTGTTATCGCCCAGTTTACAGTTAATAAACCATAAAGTAAAAAAGCATAATACTTTTGGTATTGATGAATTTTTAACCATTTAGAGTGCTTGGAGAAGCGAATAATACGGCCAGCATCAATATCTTCATCATGGCCTTGTATGTTTGTGTAGGTATGGTGTAATACATTGTGCTGCACTTTCCAATTGTAATCGTTGCCAGCCAAAATATGAATACTACTTCCCATCAGCTTATTTACCCATGATTTACTCGAAAAAGAACCATGGTTAGCATCGTGCATCACATTCATACCAACTCCTGCCATGCCAACACCAATCACCACCATAGATATTACCCGCAACCAAGCTGGCAAATCAACAGTTAATAATAAGATTAATGGACCAAGTAGTAAGGTAAACATCACAATGGCTTTTATATAAAGCTTCCAGTTACCAGTTTTTTTAAGATTATTTTCTTTAAAATAGTTGTTAACACGTTTGTTAAGGGTTCTAAAGAATTTCGCAGAGTCTGTGCGTGAGAAAGATACGGTTTGTTCTGACATGTATGCTAATAGTTTATGTTATAACGTAAAGAATGAATAATTCTATATAACGAAGCAAAGATAGTTAATAATTAAAAAGCAACCATTTCGATGAACGTTAAATTATACAGATTAAAATTAAGTATTTTTGTTGAAATTATCAAAAATGAACCTTATTCTTAAGTATTTTCCCAATTTAACAGAGCTGCAAATCCAACAATTTGAAGCTTTAGAAGCCTTGTATAAGGATTGGAATGGTAAGATAAATGTCATTTCTCGTAAAGACATCGATGAGCTCTATCTGAAGCATGTTCTACATTCTTTAGGGATTGCTAAAGTTATCAACTTCACACCTGGAACGTCTATTTTAGATGTAGGCACAGGCGGTGGGTTTCCTGGTGTCCCTTTGGCTATTATGTTTCCAGAGTGTCAATTTCACTTGGTGGACAGTATAAATAAAAAGTTAAAAGTTATTAATGCGGTTTGTGAGGCTACAGAACTTAACAATATAAAAACAACACATAGCCGTGTAGAAGCTATAAACGGCACTTTCGATTTTATTGTGAGTCGCGCAGTCACTACTATGCCAGAGTTTACTTCTTGGGTAAAAGGGAAAACAGCAAAAACGCAGAAGAATGACCTGAAAAACGGTATTCTATATTTAAAAGGGGGTGATTTAACTGAAGAATTGAAACCTTATACATCCGTCAAGGCCTTTTTATTATCCGATTATTTTGAAGAACCATTTTTTGAGACTAAAAAAGTAATTCACTTACCTCTAAAATTTAAACCTTAATTAGTTTTATATCTTTTTTTAGTGCTTTTCCGTATAACCAAAAACACTGAAAACAGGGTGATTTTTAGTTTTCATTTGTTTGAAATTTACATTCGGAAAAAGATGTGATTCTGATAGTATAACAACGCTTTAAAAAGCATCTTTTAATTTTAATAATTATAATTTAAAACAGTATTCATTATGATTTTATCTGAAAAATATTCAAACAAAAAATACGTTCTATTATTTGCGGCTTGTATTTTGTTTGTTCTAAATCTTCAAGGACAACAAGACACCATATATTATAATAGTGATTGGAAAGAAACTATAAAAGACAGTGCAGCGTTTTTTCGTCCACCAGTAAAACAGGAAGGTAATTTGTACCGAATTGAAGATTATTATGCTTCTGGTCAATTACAAATGACGGGCTTGTCTCATACTAACGATAAGCCTAATTGGGAAGGTCTTGTAAGTTGGTACTTGGAAGATGGCAAGTTATTGCAGCAAGGAGAATATAAAAACAATAGACTCGATGGAAAGTTTTTGACGTTTCTAAACAAAAAGAAACTGATTGCTATTTATAAAGATGGCTTTTTTGTGGATGGTGCTCAAAATAGAAATCAAAGACGAAATAACTACTATACCGAAATTAAAAACGACACGATTGTAGATATTATTTATGATAAGGATTTAGAAGGTATTCGGTATGAAAATTATAGAAAAGTAAGTGGAGGTCGCTTTTTATCAAAATATTATGGAGAAAACGGCGAGCTCATTGGTGAGTTAAAAACTTTAGATAATGGCTATACAAAAGGTGAAGAGGTTTTTTATTATTACGAGCCTATGCGTGTAATGCAAATAAAGTACTATCCTTTTGAGCGTCTTTTAGGTGAAACAGTTTACTATTCAAATGG
Source organism: Winogradskyella sp. (assembly GCF_045105575.1). Classification (GTDB taxonomy): domain Bacteria; phylum Bacteroidota; class Bacteroidia; order Flavobacteriales; family Flavobacteriaceae; genus Winogradskyella. The sequence continues at coordinate 18,625 of NZ_JBGCDQ010000028.1, forward strand.
GCAATTAAGAACTAAATTTGAACTGGAACCCGAATTGAAAAAGACATTTTATACAAAGAATGGTGAGGAACTAGGAAGTGTAACTTATGTTATAAATAATGAGTATTTAAAGCCTGTAAATGGCACCGAATATCTTTTTTCTTATAGTTACAAACCTGATGAGAGAAATTTAATTAGATCTGTAAAAACTTACCAAGATGGTCAATTACAAAAAGATGAGTTACGTCATAGTGATGGAAGCTTAAAGACTATAACGCATTACAGTGATAATAAAAAGGAACTTCAAATAAGTTATGATGAAAATGGACAAGAATTTGCACGTATGGTCTATAAAGACTACTATCCATTTACAGGTACTGAAATTATAGGAGATAAAATGGCCATCTACAAAGAAGGCGAACTTGTAAAAGAAACGGCTTATTATCCTAAGACAAAATTGGTATTCAGTGAGAAGACCCAAGAATCTGAAACGTATTTTGATAAAGAAGGCCAAATTTTAGGAACCTTAGAAATAGATTATCAAAATAAATATGCCAAGCCTATAGCTGGTCAGCGCTTTTATGTTGGTTATGACTCAGATATTGCAAGCATAGATACTTATGAGAATGGTTATGTTAAACAACGTACCGTATTTAGAGTGAAAAATATGAGCGAAACGGAAAATGTTGAGTTTAAGCGTACCGAATATTTTGAAGATAACAGTTATACGAGAGCGCGAGAGGTAACTTATTACAGCAATGGCTCTAAACAAAGTGATATTGAATATAAAGGTTACGATAAAAAGTCTGGTAAATTCTATAATGATAAAGAGGAACTTATGGGTAGCTATGACTATCTTAAAAAAGAAGGAACGCTCTATGAATTCTTTAGTGAATCTAATATCATTCGTCTTATGCAACAGGAGATGAATGGAAATATGACAAAACTCAAACGTTTCGATTATGGCACTTATCAGAGATATGGCGATGTAAATGCTATTTTAGTTGAAGAAATCGATATCGCGTGTTGTTCAAAATACTATAAAAAAAATGGTGATGTTTTCGCAGAAGCTACTTATAAAGATGGAAAACCCTGGGAAGGAAGTGTTTATGATGGTATAACTAGAATGCTATTTACGATTAAAGACGGAAAGCGAGAAGGTGTTTATAGAAAATTCGATTATAATCAAGAAACCATCCTAGAAGAAGGGCAATATGTCAACGATAAAAAAGAAGGTATTGTTAAAAAACATAAATATAACGGTGTATTAGAGTCTACCGAAACTTATAAAAATGATAAATTAAACGGAAAAACGGCATATTACGATAAGGAAGGAAAACAAATAGCCACTTTAATCTATAAAGATAACCTGCCTTACGATGGTATTAAGACCATTTCAGCGGGTTACAACAAAAAGCCAACGCAAGAAACCTATAAGGATGGTAACATTATAGAACGTGTAGCATATGATGATAATGGCAAACGCGTGTCTCAATACAAAGATGGTAAAGAAACACAAACTATAGCCTATCATAAAGATTCGGATAAAAAACGATTAACCTATACGTTAGGTACCTACTATATTAATGGTGAAGTGATTCGTTATGACGAAAATGGAATAGAACAGCACAAAGCCTTATTTAAAAATAATAAGTTAGAGTCTGGTATTGTCTATATTACAAGTCGCGATACTTATGACAAGCGTGTGTCTTACATCATTTTGAATAAGCAAAAAAATAAGATGTCTATAACGATGATGGGAGCTGAAGATAATGTGGTGTTCTTCGCAGAAGAAAATTTAGAACAAGGGTTTGCTGTAAAATACATAAATAAGTTAAATGTTTATATGGACAACATCACGCCTGAATCGTTATATTAAGTAAAGTCAATATCTACGAAATAAAAAACCGTCTCAATAAAATATTGAGACGGTTTTGTTATAAATTAAATAGTCTTAATTCACTACTCTTTAATAAATTTAATTGTGTTTCCGTTATTAAATTTAAAGAAATAAACACCATTAGTTAATGCCGTAATATCAATGTTTTGATTATTCGTAATAACTCCTTGGCTTACTTTAGATCCTAAAACATTGTAAATTGAATAAGTTTCAGATGTTTTTAATCCAGAAACTTGAATAAAATCTGAGGAAGGATTAGGATGCAATGTAACCGCATTTGATATCGATACATCTTCTAATGATAATGTTGTGTTCATGCTAATATTATCAATGAACAAATTATTACCATAACCAGAAGTTGCTTTAAAGCGTATAACTACGTCATCCAAATCGTCATAAGCAGATAAGTCAATAGAATTACTAACCCATCCAGTAGCACCAGAAGGAAAGTATTGAGTCTGTGATGCAGTTAAAGTAGCTAATGTACTACCAGCTTCATTAAAAACACCTGTCCAAGTAACTCCACAATCTGTAGATACTAAGATTTCTAATCTGTCATTTTCATTGACATACTGACGGTAAGCGTGGTCAAAAGTAAGTGTAGAACTTGTACCTAAATCAGCTTTCTGAAAAATTAAATTCATTTCACCACTTTGGATAGCCCAAAATTGAAATATGATACTACGGTTAGAAGCACCAAAACCACCAACAGCCCCTAAATTGTTTGCTGGTCCATCTACTATGGTACACTGAAGTGGTGTAATGGAATCGTCTACATCAAAAATAGCCGTGTCAATATCGCGAGTAATAGCAGCACCTGCCGGAAAAAAAGCACTTTCAAAATCTTCCACAAATGGCGCTTCCATACTAGTGGTATTTAACTTTTGAATAGTAAGACTTGGTATTGTTACCTCTGCAGGACTTATCCAACTTTGACTACCATTTACCGATACAATTTCAGTTGAAACTACATTTGACCCAGAACCTAGTGTTGCCAAAGGGAAAGTTATCGTTGTAGATTGTCCATTACTTAAACTTCCTGTAAATGTTTGTTGCACAGGTGCGTCATTATTGATTTGGTATTCAGCTACAACCTCTGTTACTGTAGAATTAGCGTCGTTATTTGTAAATGTAATACCTGGTGTGATGTCATAATCACAATAGCCACTACCTGCCGTAGATGTAGAAACTGCATTAACGGATAACGCCCCAGGAATTACATCTGAAGCCTGCGTTTTTGCTGCTTGGTGCATCACTCTTGTGGCATTGTTTTGGATATATATGGCAAAACTCACTTCTCTTTTATCTCTCACATACGAAGGTATATCTGTAAGGGTAAAGCTAAAACTAGTTGTAGTATTGGCAGGTATAGCGGCTAAGTTAGCACCTGTAGTAGCATTTTCAGCACCAGTATTAGCATCGTACATTTGACGCATTACATATTCAAAACTTGTTTCTCCATTAGATCCTGGCGCACTTGGATAGACGACTTCTTTTTCAACCATAGTTACATAGATTTTATCTGCACTAGATATTGCTGTTCCTGTAACGTTTTCTACATCGATATTAACAGTAACTTCACTCGGATTTGCCCAAGATTGAGTTGCTGTGATGCTGTATGGTGTTGTTTGAGCAGCTGCAGCAGCAAGTGTTGCGCTGGTTACTACGGTATTAGGTGAATTTGTTGCACCACCATTTAAACTAGTGTCTGGTACACCTGTAATGCTATAATAAGCTCTTCGAGCTTCAGGACCAGCAGGAAACACAGCATTCATAGGGTCAACACCTGGCCAAGAGGTTTGGTGAGAAATACGTACATAGTTTGCTTCACCAAAAGTATTAAGTGTGTTTTGTAATATTGGGTTTTGAGAAGCACATGGACCACAAGAGGCTTGAGTAAAGTGCTCAATCATTGGTGTTTTTTGAACCTGAGCTTGTAAGGAGGTAATTACTGCAAAGATTAAGAGGGTAAGTAATTTTTTCATCATAAAAATGGATTTTACTAAAAAAAGATTAGTTTTTTATAGGATTAATTATGTGTTAAATATATAAAAAAAAACACAAAATATAACTATCGTAATTAATGGTGTTGTTAAATTGGATTCTATAAATTGAGTTGGAGGACTAATTTCAAGTAAAGTCAGCGTTATTGACCGTTTTACATGTTTCGGAATTTGATTTTTATGGCCGAAATGAGTCTGCAGTTAAATGGAGGAATAATAGAATTTGGATTGGCTTAAAGTATTTATTCTTTAAAATTTAAAAGAAGTAATTTTAAAACATCAGAATCCGTAAAATTTAGGACATAAAAAAGAGACTATCTAAATCAGACAGTCTCTTTTCTTCATAAATAAAATGCAATGTTTATTTCTTTATAATTTTCTTTACCGTTTCTAAACCAAGCTCGTTTTTAAAACTAACAAAATAGATTTGAGACGTTAAATCCGAAATATTTACAACATGATTACCAGATATGAGGTTTATTTCCTTGATTTTCTTTCCTGTAATATCATAAAATATCGCAGAGATGTTTTCGTCAGCGGAAATATTAATTTCATTTTCAACTACAGTAGGAAATACTTCTAAATTTGAAATTTCAGCATCTTCTATACTTAGCGTTGGTTGATAATTGTAGGTCATACTAATCGGAGTTCCTATTTCATTGTCTGCAGTTCCTGTGTCGAAAGCTTGAAACCTAAATGTCCAGCTCATTGCTGTTTGTATACCAGCGGGATATAAATTCCAGAAACTATTTCCAAATACGTTAGTAGTGCCAGGCGCTATCAGAACTGCTGAACTAGGATATCCTTCATCTAACACGATGCTGTTTAAGCATACTTCAGCAAAACAAAGTTGAAAACTTGAACCATCATTATTAACAAGCTCATCTACAAAAATTTTCACATAAATGTCATTCGCAGATGTGTTTGTCACTCCAAATTTGAATGCACATGGCTCACTATAGTCACAACTTGCAGTAGAAAACGTATAACTCTGACCATCAGGAACTACCGAATTGTTTCTTTGATAAATAACGTCAAATTGTGCTTGGCAGAAAAAAGAACTTAAGATTAAGCCTATTAAAAGTAATTTTTTAGTCATAAGAATGAAAATATTAGATTGAGATTATAGCGTAAAATAAATTTATATAAAAATACACATTTTTTTAAAAGAAAAAAAATTAAAAAGCAACGGTTAGGTTAGCGCTTAGTCCCGTATTTTCAGGTACAAACCTACAAACACCTCCAATACAAATTAAACCACCACGTTGTCTGCCGTAGTTAATCGCAAATCGCGTATTGCCTTTAGTGTAGCTTCCTCCAACACTGTAGTAATGAATTTGGCCAACCCCTTCGTAATTCCAATTATCGGCTGCGTAAATGGCCAAGCTTGTAGAAAAGTTGTATTCTACAACAGCAGCAGCCCAATTTTTACGGTCGTCTTCACTCCATAAATGTTGTATCACAAAACGCGCAGCTTTACCGTCGTTAAATCGTTTTGTGGCTTCAATAACACCAATATTGGCAAGAATTGAGGTTTCACCTAAAGGACCACCTTCAACAATACCTTTGTCTATAAGTACATTTTGATAGGTGAATACCGTACTCCAATCTTTCGAAATACGTTTTTTAACTTCCAAATTGGCATCTCTAAAAAGTTGGCGGCCTTGACCAATAAATTTAGCTTTATACCAACGGTTTTCAAGATTATATTCAGCATCCAATCCGCCCCAATAAGAAAAATTAGTGGCTAATTTTGTTCCGTATTTTCCACCAAGTAATGACCCTTTTTTAAAGGAATAAAACAAATCGAATTGGGTCCCAACTTCACCAGCACGCTGATCAAAAGATTCTATAACTAATCGTGGTTGTGGATTGTAAACATAAATGTTGGTTAACAAGTAATCTTGTTGTTTGGTAAGTCCTGGGACAAAATTTATAACTTGTTGGTTAAACACATTGCCTTCTGCTAAACGGTCCGAGAAAAAACTATAATTTTCTAGTCGTCTAAAAGTAGCATTTATTCCTAGGCCTTTTTGAGCGTAGCCAGCGTTCACTTGCAGAGCTGTGCCATCGTACAGTTTGTTAGAAGCAATGACTCCTTCATTAGCAATAACGTCTGGGTCTTTTATAATAGCTTCTACACCAGCATAAAAATTAGCAACGACAACATCTAATCGACCTCCATAAGCTCCAACATTGCTTGGTATCGCTTCAACACCATTAGTGTCTTGGTTTCTACCTACATAACTTAGACCCATTTGTATATCTACCGTTTCAATATCTAAGGCTCCACTTAAACTTAAATCTGCATCAATGGCTTGGATGACTCCTTCAGATTCAATAAAGCCTACACGTTGTCTTCCAAAAACGCCTTTGATTGTTAAATCTTCTGTGGCATTAAATTTTACGTTTAACCCTTTTATCGCATTATTAAGTCCGAGTTGACGGTCTTCCCAAGATCGTAAAATTAATCCACTACCAAATTGTTCATAAAAATAACCACCTGTAACGTCTAAATTGTCATCTTTATAATTCACATAATACGTAGCAACTCCATTTTGGTTATCAAAAATAGGATCATAACCTAAAAGTGCAGATGGGAGATAAGATTCAAACTGCATTCCAGCGGTAAATTTACCTAAGTTATAATTTAACAACAGATAGTTATTAGCTCTAAACTGATCTTCTGGTGCTAAAAAATTAATACCTTCATCGGTTTGGTACCATTGCGAGTTAGATTCTAATCCTCCGTAAAAGTAGCCAGTTTCTTGAGCATTTATAACATATAGATTTAAGAATAGCGTAGCTAGAAGAACTGATTTTTTCATGATACTGTGGTTGTTAGCGCAATGGGTTGAGGGTTGGTTTTTAAATTAGAAATCGATTGTTATCCGTTTTTCTATTAGTTTTTGTAAAACGCATAATTTGATAATTCTAAAATAGGTATAGGAAGTGAAATTTATTGATGTTTCTAAATCTTTTATTTAGATAATTCTTGTATCTTTTTGTATAATTCTAATTCAGCTCCAGGACTGTAACCAGAATGTTCGTAAACAATTTTATTGTCTTTTACCAAAATAGTAAGTGGAATACTAGAAGCACTCAAAGCACGTTTTAAATCGCTGTTGGTATCTAAAAGTATCGTATAGTCCCAATCTTTGCCATTGACCATAGATTTTACACGCTTAACGGTTCTGCTATCATCTACAGAAATAGCCAATAATTTTACATCTGTTTCTTCTTGCCATTCATCGTATAGATCGTTAATTGCGTCTAGCTCTTTGAGGCAAGGTACGCACCATGTAGCCCAAAGTGATATAATGGTTACACCATCCTTGTTAGTCATATCTTCCAATTCCACACCTTTACCATCAATAGTCGTTAAATTGACATTAGGAAGGTCGTTTTGAGCAAAAGATGTTAGGCTAAATACGCCTAGGCACAAAATTAAAATGAGGTTTTTCATAATTAAATTTTAAAATTTGTTTCACAATATTAGTTAAATTATTTTCAAATGTATCGATGTTGTAAAAATTAATTAAATTAGCAAAAAACAATACAATGACTATGATTTCAAAAAACCTGCCAAAGCTATGCTTACTAGTTATTATTTTAGTAAATTTTGCTTGTAGCGAGACAGAAGAGAATGTACCATTAACAACTCCTGCTTCCGAAATTGATACCGATAAGCTCGTAAGAAAAGCATCTCTAGTCAATCAAGAGATACCCTTTAGAGTTTTAAGTGAAGGCGGTGAGGATCTTACTGATATTACAACATTCTTTGTGAATGGTGCTGCTATTGATGGGGCTACGTTTTCTTCGGATACCATTGGCGAATTTGAAGTATATGGCGTATATACACAAAATGGTATTGAAGTGACCACTAGTACAGCGTCGTTTCGTGTTATAATTCCGAAGCAAAAAATTGTAGTTGAAGATTATACAGGAACCTGGTGTGGTTTTTGCCCAAGAGTTTCGGCAGCCTTATATTCTCTTAAGGATGAAACCGATTTTATTACGGTTGTAGCCATACATGAAACAGCGAACAGTTTTCCTGATCCTATGCATTTTGATCAAGTTCAATTATTAAAAGATGCCTTTGATGTCCAAGGTTTTCCTGCCGCTAGAATCAATAGAAATATCAATTGGCCAAATCCGCATCCAAATGGTGCTATTACCAGTATTGCTGGTTTAGATACCAATTTAGCTTTAGCTATTAATTCTGAATTAATAGGCAATGAATTAAAAGTTCAGGTGAATGTGGTCTATGAAGAAGGTTCTGTAGAGGGTGATAAATTGGTAGTTTATTTGCTTGAAGATGGTATTCTTAGCGATCAAGTAAATTATTATAATCAAGATACCACAAGTCCTTATTTTAATACTGGAAATCCTATTCCAGATTTTGAACATAATGAAACGTTAAGAAATTCACTGTCTACAGTGCTAGGCGACGCTATTCCGTCAACACCTGCTTTAACGGAGTATGTTGCGTCATTTACGATGACCGTGCCTTCAAATTATGTTATAGATAATCTTAATATTGCAGCAATGGTCGTGGATGCTGATAATACAGCAAAAAATTCGCAACATGCAGCTGTTAATGAGGACAAACCTTATGAATAACATATGCGAGTACTAAGAGATAAAAAAACCTGAACATTTTAGAGATTGTTCAGGTTTTTTTATGCCTAATTTATTTATGCAGTAAGAACAGAAGTATTTATTTATTCACAACAAACTTCGTTGTAAACCTAGCATTATTTTCACCGTGTAAATTCAATATATAGAACCCACTGTCTAAATTTAAAGGGATTGTAGTTCTGTTACCTAAAGTTATGCGAGATTTAAAAACCGTTTTTCCTGTTAAATCAATAATGCTAATATCAGTATTACTATTGCTGTTAGATAGCACGACCAACTCATCTCTTATTGGATTTTTTTCAAGTTGAAAAGCGAATCTGTTTTCATCTGAGAGGCTCAACGGCGGATTCAATATTTCATCTAAAGCAAAGTTGACATTGCCTTGAGTTAGCTGCACATGAGGTTCGTTTTCTGTCGGTAAGTAGCTGTTTGCAAATGGTGACGTTGACAAATCGATAGTACTGTGCCAGTCAATCTCATCATTTGTAAATTCTAGAGCCAACGCACTTATGGAAGGGATAAAATTGAATTTATCAATAGTAAGTGCATTTACAAAATCAGCACCGACACCTCCTGCAGCACCAATACCATTGGTAAGTCCGCCTAAATCAAATAGGCCTCCAGAAGCGGCATCTATGCCATCTGAGTAAGCATATGCTTCACTTTGTGCTTCTGAACCATCGAGTTCCGCACCAAATAATTGAATAGAAATACTACTCACGGTATTTGTAATTCCGGCAGCAGGAGTAAAGTTAACATCAATAATAATGTTAGACGTGAATATACCAACTGGTACACTGAGCGTTGTGCTTATTACAGAATAATCATTGGTTACTGTTGGTCCGGAATTTCCCATAGCAAAATAGGAATTGTTAACACCACTGCCATTAATTATTGCAACATTCCTCACGGTTTCAGGAAAGCCGGAGGCTGTAAACGAATTTATATTAGTGTTAAATATGGTTCTAAAGGGATGCGCAATTGGTAATGTTAAAGCTGGGTTATACGTAACTAAGTCTTCACCAGATAAATGTGCTTCTAAATGGTCTGTTAATAACTGTCTGGCTGCTGGTGATTTTAACAAGCCATTTATTAACGGTTGTACCTCTGCAACAGGATTTGTGTCGTTAAAGGCTAAAAAGTTTAACTGATGCTGAAGACCTATAGGTACATTAGCTCCATGGTGCGGTGAATCAAATGATATGTAAAGGCGTGTATCTGCATCTAAAGAATTTCCTTCCATATAATTTAATGCATAGCGCGAAATGATACCACCCATACTCGGACCAATAATAACATTTGGCTCTCCGTTGTTCCCAGCTTTATCTGTATTAATAAGATTGATTAACTCAACTAAAACCATAGCATTACGTTCCATAAAATCAGCTCCTCCATCTATTGTTTCATTATCGGCAGTTCTAAGATAAGTTGGGAAATTTAGAATCACCACATCAAAACCTTCAGCTCTTACCAAATCAGCTAAATTTTCGGTTCCCGACGTTCCTGTAAAGTCTAAAGAATTGTACAATGCAGTTATATCTCGTGTGTCTCCTGGGTCAAAACCATCGACAACGATAATAGGTTTATCTAAAATATTATCACTGCTAAGAAAAATTTCATATTCACCCTCTCCTGAATGATTTTCGGATGCACCATATGCGCTTAAATCTGGCACAATAGACGAGGTAATGCTGTTTTGAGCATTAAGAAGAAGCGTTGTAGACAGTAAAATGAAAGTGTAATAGGTTTTCATGTTATTTTGGTTTTTGATGTCTAAAGATACAAAGTTTACGATGTTCTTCAATTTTAGTCATATGGCTGAACTTCAACAAAAAAAATCCTTAAAAGTAAATGACTCTTAAGGATTTTAGTTTTTAAACTAAGGCTAAAACTTATCCTAAAAAAGGATATCTGTAATCTGTAGGAGTTACAAAAGTCTCTTTAATTAGTCTTGGAGATACCCAACGTAACAAGTTTTGCGCACTACCAGCTTTGTCATTGGTTCCAGAACCTCTAGCTCCACCAAAAGGTTGTTGCCCTACAACAGCACCAGTTGGTTTGTCGTTAATATAGAAGTTTCCAGCACAATTTTGTAGTGCTTTTGTTGCTTCTTCAACAGCATATCTGTCTTTAGAAATAATAGCTCCAGTGAGGGCGTAATCACTTGTTTCATCAACCAATTTTAAAGTTTCTGAAAACGCATCGTCTTCATACACATAAATGGTCATTACTGGGCCAAACAGCTCAGTAGCCATTGTGGTGTATTTTGGGTTGGTTGTTACGATAACCGTAGGCTCAATAAAGTAACCTTTAGATTTATCATAGTTACCACCTGCAATAATTTCGGCATCACTATCGGCTTTTGCGCCATCAATATATGTGGCTAATTTATCAAACGACCCTTCGTGTATTACTGCCGTAATAAAATTACTCATATCTTCAGGAGATCCCATTTTAAAAGATTTGATGTCTTCGATGAGATAATTTTTTACGTCTGTCCAGATGCCTTTAGGAATATAGGCTCTAGAAGCAGCGCTACATTTTTGACCTTGAAACTCAAAAGCACCACGAGCAATCGCTGTAGCAACTTGCTTTGCGTCGGCTGTTTTATGTGCGACGATAAAATCTTTCCCACCTGTTTCTCCTACAATTTTTGGATAGGTTTTGTAATTATGAATATTGTTACCTATTTGTTTCCATAATTCTTTAAAGATATGTGTTGAACCCGTAAAATGTAAACCAGAAAAATCAGGACTAGCTAAAACCGTATCTGTAATCATTTCAGGATCACCAAAAACAACATTAATAACGCCAGCTGGTACACCTGCTTCTTCAAAGACATCCATAATTACTTTTGCAGAAAACACTTGGCTATCACTTGGCTTCCAAACTACTACATTACCCATTAGAGCCATACAAGCTGGTAAATTTCCAGCAATAGCGGTAAAGTTAAAAGGAGTGACTGCATAGGTAAATCCTTCAAGAGGTCTGTATTCTACTCGGTTCCATGCATCACTTGTACTTTCTGGTTGTTCCATGTAAATGTCCGTCATAAACTGAACATTGAATCTTAAAAAATCGATAAACTCACATGACGCATCAATTTCAGCTTGATGTATGGTTTTAGATTGTGCAATCATCGTGGCTGCATTAATCTTAGCTCTATACGGACCAGCTATTAATTCTGCAGCTTTTAAGAAAATACCTGCACGTTGTTCCCATGGCATTTGTGACCATGCTTTGCGTGCTTGTAATGAAGTAGAAATGGCATCTTCTACGTGTTTTTTTTCAGCAAGATGATATTCACCAACAATATGCTGATGATCGTGTGGAGGAGACATACTTCTGGTATTTCCCGTTTTAACGTATTCACCATTTATGTATAAAGGGACTTCAACCTTAGAGTTAAACATTGATTTGTAAGCTTCGGCAACAGCTTTGCGTTCTGCTGAACCAGGTGCGTAAGACATAACAGGTTCGTTAACTGCTACAGGTACATTAAAGAATCCTTTTCCCATAATATATTTAATTTTTTAGTTTGAATTTTTAAAATGCAAAGGTATGATATTTATAGCAAATTAGTTGATTGAAAGCTTGCAGTGTCTGAAACTTATCAATGGTATATTGACTTAAAGATTATTGCATTCTTACAACAGTTGTTTTTTTTACAAAACAATATTTAAGATGAATAGATGAAGTAAGCCTAGGATAAATACAACTTAATTTAATGCAAAAGGAGCACTCAGTTTAAAAGAAGGAATATAAACTTTAAATTTATTGGCTTTTGTAAAGTTAACCATATTGTAGTGGCCTTGCATCGCACCAAACGGCGAGGTTAAAAGACAACCTGAATTATACGTGTGAGATTCTCCTGGTTTTAAAACAGGTTTTTTACCAATAACACCTTCACCTTCAATGATTTCTTCATTATTTAAAGCGTCAAGGATTTTCCAATGTCTAGAATTTAACTGTACAGAATCCTTACTTTGGTTTTCAATAGTTACTTTATAACCGAATGCAAAATGCACTTTATAATTTTTATAAAATGTGCCTTCAAAATTGGTTTCGACGGAGATTTTAATACCGCTTGTAACTTGTTGTACCATTTAAATGAGATTTGTTATATGCTAAAATAGCATAATTTTTCAATCAAGTGCTATAATTCGGTTAAGTGGTTACAATTTTTAACAAAATAATCAAATTTACAGGTTTCTAGTAGTTACATCAATCAAAAGAACCTGTTTTAGTTTGCTAGATATGTTTTGTAAACATAATGATTTTAAAAAGTTGTTGTGTATAAGAAAACATACTAAAACGTCTTAGCGGATGAAATACGGCATTAAACGGTGAGATTGGAACCTAAAAGAAACTATGCTAATAGGTGATTAGTTTTTAGAATAATTAAAGTATTACAGGGTTAGTTAGAAATATTTACAGAGGTAGTTTCTCCAAAACCGATCAAACGATCATAACGCGCACCAAGATCTCTGTAATAAACTAGGACTTTATAGTTGTTTTCGGTTTCCCAAAAGTTGCCACTAATAGCACCTTCGTCTAATTCGCCTGTTTCTTTATCTACCGCGACGTATTTGTAATTGTAAAATCCTTGTTTTAATTCCAGAAGGCATTCGTATTTTTTACTTTCTGAATTATATAACATTTGTGTTAACGGTTCAATTGTAAAGGCATTAAAATTTCCATAGATATGAATGTCTTTGTCTTTGAGTTCTTCGTGCAATAGCGAAAAATGAACCATAACATAATCAGCCTCCACATCGACATCAGGACGATCTATAACGGTCACCAAAAAGTTTCCATTAATATCAGGATTAAACGTATATGGTCTATTTTTTCGAGAAATATTAGTAAACAAATAATTATGATAAATATCTTTTAATTCAATAAATTGTACACCAATATTTGCAGCTCTAACATCTTTGTTTTCAAAAAACAAATATTCATTGCCTCCCCAAAATGCAGATTCGGTATCGTATCTGTAAATCAATTCATTTCCTAAAGTATATTGTGGTTTTAAATCTGAAATTGCCGTGTTTAGGTTATTATTCTGAATTATCACGGTTTTTATCGTTTCTAACGGATTGTTAAGATTCATTCCACTTGTAGAAATTACCAAATCTACAGATTGTTTTTCGGCAATGACTTTTACATCTCTAGAACGCTTCACACTTGCTCCAACACTAGCTAGACTTTCATAAATCATAAACTTTCTACTAAACATCAATTCATCATAGTCATCATAAATAGAAATCATGTAATTTCCTGTTTTAAGAAGACCTCTAGTTTGCATGTTAGGTATTGTTAAATCATAGTGCGAATAGATTTCGTAAGTATTAAAAGAGTTTTCATAGGTCATGATCCTTTGATTGTCTAAGCCTTTAAGGTATTCCGCTTTTACTAGGGGAGATGGAGTCCAATCGAAATTAAAATGTTCAATAACGTAGTAAAAGTCTTCTTCATTACCGTTTAAAGCATCAAATTCTAAAACCAATGGTTCACCAAGTTTTAGCACAGGTAATTGCCCTTGAGTTGTATTACTTTTAAAGGTGATGGTTTTTATAAATCCAGGCGGATTCACTTCTGTAGCGACTTGTGAAAATAAAACGGTTGAAAATATAAAAGAGAATAAAAGACTTAAAATTGATTGTTTCATTGTTGATTTTGTACGTGTCGTAAAGATAACCAAAATCCGTGCCGTTTTCACATATGAATTATTTATAATCACTATAAATAAAAAAGATGTTTTATTATGAAAATTATTTACGCATTAATTCGTAAATTTGCACGGATTTTTAGATAACTAATCTTTAAGAAATATGTCAAAAGACATTAGAATAAAAAAGGGTTTGGATATTAAGTTGGTCGGTGAAGCCGAGAAAGCTACAGAAAATGCTATTGTAAGTAATTTCTATTCCATAAGACCTGAAGATTTCCATAGTATTATTCCTAAATTAGTAGCAAAAGAAGGCACTCGCGTAAAAGCGGGAGAGACTTTGTTCTACAATAAGGATAACGAAGCTATGAAGTTTGTTTCACCAGTTTCAGGTGAAATTACTGAAGTAGAGCGTGGACCAAGACGTCGAATAGATGGTATTAAAATTACAGCAGATAAAGAGCAATCTTATGTTGACCATGGCACGTTTGATTTGACGTCGGACGCAGAAAAAATTAAAGCACATTTATTAGCTTCGGGTTGCTGGGCATTTATTAAGCAACGTCCTTACGACGTTGTTGCAAAGGCTGATAGAACTCCAAAGGCTATTTTTATATCTGGTTATGCCAGCGCGCCATTGGCAGCAGACTTGGATTATACCTTAGCAGGTAAGGAGGCTGAATTGCAAGCTGCTGTAACGGCATTATCAAAATTGACTGATGGTGGTGTTCATATTTCAGTTGGTACTTCTAATTCGCCACTCGCAAATTTAGAACACACTACAACACATAAGGTGTCTGGACCGCATCCATCAGGTAATGTGGGTACGTTAATCAATAAAGTGAACCCTATCAATAAAGGCGAAGTGGTTTGGACGGTTAATGCACAGGATCTCGTGATTATGGGTGAATTATTATTAACAGGAAAGTTTAATGCTGAGCGTGTTGTTGCATTTGCAGGATCATCTGTTAAAAAACCGAGATACTTTAAGACTAAAATCGGTTCTGAAGTCTCAACTATGATTTACGATAATGGTGTTGAGCAAAACGGAAACGATCGTATTATCTCTGGAAATGTATTGTCTGGAAAGCAAGTGGCTCCAGATGGTAATTTAGATTATTACAGCAATGTCATTACCGTCATACCAGAAGGTGACGATTATGAGTTTTTTGGATGGAATAAGCCTGTTTTTGATAAAGTTTCAACATCAAGAGCCTTGACATTTTCATGGTTGACACCTAAGAAAAAGTTTGCCTTAAATACAAATACAAACGGTGAACATCGTGCTTTTGTGCTTACAGGAAACTATGAACAAGTATTTCCACTCGATATTTTTCCGCTTCAAATATTGAAAGCATGTATGTATCAAGATTTGGATGAAATGGAAGCCTTAGGAATGTATGAGGTGGCTCCAGAAGATTTTGCTTTAACAGAATTTGTATGTGTCTCTAAACAGCCACATCAAAAAATTATAAGAGAAGGTTTAGACTTAATGTTAAAAGAAATAGGATAATGGGTTTAAAAAGTAGTTTACACAATTTTAAGGAAAAAAACAAAGATAAAAAGTGGTTGCCAGGTTTTAATGCCCTTTTTACATTTTTGTACATGCCAAATGAGACCACGCATAATGGAACTCATATAAAGGCAGCGGATGATTTAAAGCGTACTATGAATACGGTAATTATCGCTTTAGTCCCTTGTCTGCTTTTCGGAATATTTAATGCAGGTTATCAGCATTACTTAGCTCAAGGTTTAATAGAATCTGCTAACGGATTTTTAGGAGCGTCGTTTTGGACCTTAGATAACTTTATCATTGGCGCATGGACGGTTTTACCGCTTGTCGCTGTGTCGTATGGAGTTGGTTTAGCAGTAGAATTTGTTTTCGCCATCATTAAAGGACACGAAGTAGAAGAAGGTTATTTAGTAACAGGGATGTTAGTACCATTAATTGTACCCGTTGATATTCCATTATGGATGTTGTCTGTAGCGGTTATTTTTGGTGTTGTTATCGGTAAAGAAGTTTTTGGTGGAACAGGAATGAATATTCTTAATCCAGCATTAACCATTCGTGCGTTCTTATTCTTTGCTTACCCGACTTGGATGTCTGGTGATAAAGTTTGGGTGCATGGAGCTACTGAAATGGCAGGTACACCAGATGCTATTTCTGGAGAAACAATACTTGGCTATTATGCAAAAGCAGGTCAAGATTTAACTATTGCAGGAGCCAATGGTGCCTCTGATGTTGTTACTACATATGGCGCAAGAGTAGCAGATTTATATTCGCTATCAGATATGTTTTGGGGAATTATTCCAGGATCCGTTGGTGAAACCTCTAAATTTTTAATCATAATTGGCGCCTTGTTCTTGATATTTACCAAAATAGGAAGTTGGAGAATTATAGCGTCAACTTTAGTAGGTGCTTTAGCCATGGGATTAATTTTTAATGGTGTCGTGGAAGCCGGATGGATATCTGATTCAAGTAAATTCTACGGATTAATGAGTGTACCATTTTGGCAGCATTTAATTATTGGTAGTATATTATTTGGTGCGGTTTACATGGCAACAGATCCAGTTACAGCATCGCAAACCAATAAAGGGAAATGGATTTATGGATTCTTAATCGGATTTATTTCTATCATGATTCGTGTCTTTAATCCAGCCTATCCAGAAGGTGTATTCTTAGCAATATTATTGATGAACGTTTTCGCACCAACCATAGATCACTATGTGATTCAAGGTAATGTGAAACGTAGAATGAAACGTTTAAAAGTTAAAACAGCATAATTATGGCAATTAACACAGATAAAAACTCGTACACAATACTCTTTGCAGTAGCTATGGTATTGGTTGTAGGTTCTTTATTGGCATTTACAGCGTCTTCTTTGAAGCCTCAAATTAAAGAAAACGAGCGTATGGAGAAGCAACAGAACATTCTGTATGCTTTAGGAATAAATGAAAACGAAGGTGCAGGTGATATTGCCTTTGTATCTACAAAAGAAGTTGCCGATAAGTTTTCTGCTAATGTTTCTGAACAATTAGTTCTAGAATCAAAGGATGGGGAAATTATTAGAAAAATGACGCGTCAAGAATTCATGGACTCTAAAGAAGAGGGTATGGGTATTGAGCCTTATTTAATTGATGTAAAAAAACAACAAACGAGAGCGAAAGAAGGCAAGTCAAGATTTTTACCATTATTTCTTGGTAAGCAAGACGATAAAACAGTTTATATAGCACCAATAAGAGGTAAAGGACTTTGGGATGCCATTTGGGGTTTTGTAGCTTTAGATGAAAATATGGTGGTGAAAGGCACATTTTTTGATCATGCTGGTGAAACACCTGGTTTAGGTTCTAATATCAAACAACGTTATTTCATGGATGATTTTTACGGTGAACGTTTATTAACTGAAGCTGGTGTCTTTAAAGGTATCAAAGTGGCTAAAGGAAATAATGATCCTAAGAATGAGCGAAAAGAAGATCATGCGGTTGATGCTTTAGCAGGCGCAACAATTACAGGTGATGGTATTTCTACAATGATTAAAAAAGATTTGAAATTATACATGCCATTTTTTCAGAATATAAACACAAACTTAAATTAGTATGGGACTTCTATCAAAAAAAGACGCTAAGTTAATTACAGACCCGTTAGCGGATAATAACCCAATAACCATTCAGGTTTTAGGTATCTGTTCGGCTTTAGCAATTACTGCAGATTTAAAAGCATCTCTAGTAATGAGTGTGGCTGTATTATTTGTAATGGGAGTTGGAAACGTCGTGGTGTCATTATTACGAAACTTAATACCATCAAAAATTAGAATTATTGTACAATTGATTGTTGTAGCATCGCTTGTTATTGTGGTAGATCAAGTATTAAAGGCTTATGCGTTTGAATTAAGTAAAACACTTTCGGTATTTATCGGATTAATTATAACCAACTGTATCATCATGGGACGTTTTGAAGCTTTCGCTTTAGCTAACGGTCCGTACAGATCATTTTTAGATGGTATTGGTAACGCCATGGGTTATGCTGTAATTTTGATTATTGTTGGTGTATTTAGAGAGTTATTAGGTGCTGGTACATTAATGGGAATTCCTGTTTTAGGTGATCCTATTGAAAAAACAGGATTATTTTCTACAGGCTACGAAAACAATGGTTTTATGTTAATGCCACCAATGGCCTTAATTATTGTAGGTTTAATCATTTGGGTGCAACGTAGCAGAAATAAAGATTTAATAGAGGATTAATTTCTGATATTGTTCTGATCGCGTTTTAGTAATTCTTTTCATAAAAACAAAAAATAATAAGATCCTGAAACAAGTTCAGGATGAAAAAAAATAAAAACAATGGAGCATTTAGAATTAGCATTCAAAGCCATCTTTATCGATAACATGGTATTTGCCGTTTTCTTAGGTATGTGTTCGTACTTAGCCGTATCTAAAAAGGTAGCCACAGCCGTTGGTCTCGGAGCAGCCGTAATTTTTGTACTGGCCATTACAGTACCTTTAAACTGGTTATTAGATCAGTATTTATTACAACCAGGCGCATTATCTTGGTTAGGTTCTGAGTATGCCGATTACGATTTAGGTTTCTTATCATTTATTATGTTCATTGCAACGATTGCAACCATGGTACAATTGGTAGAAATTATAGTTGAGAAGTTTTCACCATCATTATACAATTCTTTAGGTATTTTTCTACCGTTAATTGCTGTGAACTGTGCCATCTTAGGTGGTTCATTATTTATGCAATCTCGTGAGATTGAAACTTTAGGTTTAGCTCTTAATTATGGTATATCTTCTGGTATTGGATGGTTTTTAGCAATTTTAGCCATAGCAGCTATTCGTGAAAAAATTAGATATAGTAATGTGCCTGCACCTTTAAGAGGTTTAGGAATTACATTTATTATTACTGGTTTAATGGGAATTGGATTCTTAAGCTTTGGTGGCATGTTAACAGGTGGTGACGAAGAAGAGAAGCCTGCAACGGAACCAACAGTACAAATTGAACAAGTTGAAACTGAAAAAGAAGCTAAGAAATTAGCAGATAACACTAAAAAATAGCGTAAATATGATTTTAGCAGCTGGAACAACAGGAACAGTAATAGCAACAGTCGCAGCGTTTTTATTAATAACGTTGGTGCTGGTAAGTTTGTTATTATTTGTAAAACAAAAATTATCGCCATCAGGACCTGTAAAGATTACCATTAACGGTGAACGTGAAATAGAAGTCGCTTCTGGTAGTACATTATTGGCTACATTAGGTGGTAATAAAATATTTTTACCTTCTGCTTGTGGTGGAGGTGGAACTTGCATACAATGTGAGTGTCACGTTTTATCTGGTGGAGGCGAAGCTTTACCAACAGAGACTCCACACTTTTCAAGAAAAGAATTGGCTCATGGAGCACGTTTATCTTGTCAGGTAAAAGTGAAGCAGGATATGGAAATTACTATTCCTGAAGAAGTATTTGGAATTAAGAAATGGGAAGCCACTGTAGTTTCAAACTATAATGTTGCAACCTTTATTAAGGAATTTGTAGTAGAGATTCCTGAGGATATGAATTATAAAGCAGGTGGGTATATTCAAATTGAAATTCCTGAATGTGAAATAAAATATGCGGATATGGACGTGTCTGCGCATCCAACGGATCATCCTGGTGAACCAGATAAATTTAAAGCCGATTGGGATAAGTTCAGTCTTTGGCCTTTAATAATGAAGAATACTGAAACGATTGAAAGAGCGTATTCAATGGCCTCATATCCTGCTGAAGGACGTGAGATTATGCTTAACGTGCGTATAGCTACGCCTCCGTTTGATCGCGCCAAAGGTGGCTGGATGGACGTCAATCCTGGTATTGCATCATCTTACATATTTAATCAAAAAGTAGGTGATAAAGTAACTATTTCTGGTCCTTATGGTGAATTCTTTATTAACGAGTCTGAAAGTGAAATGTTATACGTCGGTGGTGGTGCTGGTATGGCGCCAATGCGTTCACATTTATACGAATTATTTAGAACCTTAAAGACGGGTCGTAAAGTAACTTATTGGTATGGAGGACGTTCTAAAGCTGAATTATTCTACATCCATTATTTTAGAGATTTAGAAAAAGATTTTCCAAACTTTAAGTTTTATTTAGCGCTTTCTGAGCCATTAGAAAGTGACAACTGGAAAGTTAAAAAAGATATTAATGACGAAGAAGGAGATGGTTTTGTTGGGTTTATTCACAACTGTGTTATCGATAATTACTTAAGTCATCATGAAGCACCAGAGGATATAGAATTATACTTTTGCGGACCACCATTAATGAACCAAGCGGTTCAGAAAATGGGTGAGGATTTCGGAATTCCAGATGAGCATATTCGTTTTGATGATTTCGGTGGCTAACAGTTCTGCGAAAGCAGGAATCTTTTAAAGAGAGTCGCTAAATATAGAAAAAGCCAATACTTTATAGAGTATTGGCTTTTTCAATTTACATCAGGTATTTTATTAAGCGAATTCTAAATCATTTTTACTGTTTTCAAACTCAAACAAAACTGAACAATCCATAACATTAGCAATCCCATCTATAGAACAGAGTTGTGAAACTACCTCACACAGGCCATTAAATAAGATGTTAGAATCAATAACATGCGGTCGATGCAAACGATGGCTAGACGTAAATTTATAACCACAGCCTTTTAAAAAAGCATGTTCAATTTTTAATAGTTCAATTGGTGTATAACCGTTAAAGCGTTTACCTAGATTTTGGTGAAGCAATCCTAAATAATTCAACGTTACAGAACCGTGTTGATCTGTAAGGTGTTTTCATGCATCTTGGTTATCTACAATATTACCAACGGCACATTGCTTGCAGTCTTCAGGATTTAAGGTGTTGCTATGAAAGGCTGCGTAGAGCTTATCAATAGCACTATCGAAACGTGTGGAAGTCGTCATAATGAATCTGTTTTCTTTTTCAAGATAAAAGATACAAAAAAGGAATGAAAGTTTAAAAGATAATTTTAGAGTTAACTATTTTTTATTTCTTGTATTCCATAATCAAAAAGACAGCAGTTGTTTTTCCAATATTCAAAACCTCATGAGAGGTGACTTCATCTTTACTAAAACTATAACCTGTTGGCACATCAACCTCTCGTGTACCAGTGGTATCTGTAATTCTGAATTTACCTCCAGCCAGTGTATAACCAAAATGCGGATTGTGGTAATGTTTTTCGTGTCCAACGTTTGGGGCAAAAGTACATTTTAGAACACGCAGGTTTTCGTTGTCCTCAATAACTTCGCAAACGGCTTCTCCATTCCAACCTGCTTCTAAAGGATCTGGTAAAATGTGTTTATTTTTACATGTAACCAATAAAAGTAATAGAACCAAATACAAATAAGTACAGTCTAGTTTTTGAGGGAGTTTCATTGAAAATTATTTGATTTAGAAGATCAGTGGAATAAAAAATTGAAATAGAAGTATGAGCAATGCTACAGAAATTAGATTTAATATAATACCAATGCGAGCCATTTGATGCACTTTAACAAATCCACTGGCAAAAACTATGGCATTAGGTGGAGTGGCCATTGGGAGCATAAAAGCACAGCTACTGGCCATAGTTACTGGTATTAGTAAATATAGAATAGGAATTTCGAGTCCAATCGCAATTCCTGCAACTACTGGAATTAATACCGCTGTTAGAGCCACATTACTCATCAGTTCTGTCATAAATAACATAAGTAGAATTAGTAGTGATGCTGTAAGTATTATACTAATCTTAGCGTTTGATATTCCGTTGGCAACTACATCTACAATACCAGAAGAAGACATGCCTTTAGCAAGTGCCAAACCGCCGCCAAATAAAATTAAGATTCCCCAAGCTAATTTTTGCGTGTCTTTCCATTCTAATATAAAATCTCCCTTCTTTAAATTATAAGGAATTGCAAATAATGCTATGGCTCCGAAAATACTAATCATTGTGTCTGATAAGCCTAAACTCGGAACTAAAGAATTTATGACTGTTCTAAAAATCCAAAGAGAAACTATAATGGTAAATGTATAAAGTACTTGCTTTTCTTTGCCAGACATGTTGCCGAGTTTATGTAATTCGTTGCTTATGACATCTTTTGAAGCCTTAAATGCAATACCTTTATTTGGGAATAGTTTTATCAATACAAAATAAATTATGGCAATTAGAGTTGTTGAAAAAGGAAGACCTACTAACATCCATTTTAAAAAAGATATCTCAGTATTATATTCATTTTCTAATAAACCAATAAGTACAGAATTAGGTGGAGTTCCAATCACTGTGGCAATACCTCCAGCGTTTGCAGCAAAGGCAATACCTAGCATTACGCTTAATGCAAAATTTTGATCTTGTTTACTGAATCCATCCGTATCATTAATTAATAGATTGATAACTGATATGGCAATGGGCAACATTACAACTGTACTTGCTGTATTGCTAATCCACATACTCATAAATCCTGTGGCAATCATAAATCCAAGAATAACTTTGTTTGGTGAAGTGCCTGTCCAGTTAATTATGGTTAATGCAATCCGTTTATGAAGATTAACTTTTTCTAAGGCTAAAGCCAACACAAACCCACCGAAAAACAGAAATATAATAGGACTACCATAATTGGCGCCAACATCGGCAATAGGCATTATTTTAAAAAGAGGAAATAATAGTAAAGGTAATAATGCAGTAACAGAAATGGATACCGCTTCAGTAATCCACCAAATAATCATCCATAATGCGATAGCTATTACTGCATCTGCTTTTACTGATATCAGTTCAATTGGTAGTATTTTAAGTATAATAAATAGCGCAGGTGCTAATATTAAGCCGATGCGTTTGGTTAGTGAATTATTTTTCATGTTAGGTAAAAATAGATATTAAATACGAACTTTAAATATTTGCCGTTTTAATACTTATGAAGAAGGGACTACTGATCGTATTTTTATTATTAGCGTTAGGCTTATTAGCATTTCAATTGCAACCAGTTAAAAAAGCGGTTGACACTGTTACGGCCATAATTGAAACTCCAAATTTAATTAATAAGGATAGTTTAACGATAGAATCTCGAGTTAACATTCCAGTAGGTTATAAAAGAGTTGATTATCCTAAAGGAAGTTTTGAAAATTATATTAGACGATATAAGCTTAAACCCTTTGGAAGTAAAATTATTAATTACGATGATTCTGAATATTTTTGGCAAGGAGGTCATATCGGTATTTTAGATATTCCTGTTCCAAAAAACGGCTTACAACAATGTGCAGATGCCTTAATTAGAATTAGGAGCGAATACCTTTGGGATACTAACAGAAAGGATGAAATAGGTTTTAAATTCACCTCTGGACATTATTGCTCTTGGACTAAATATGCTGAAGGCTACCGACCTAAAATTAATGGTAATAAAGTGTCGTTTCATAAAACAGCTTTGGCAAATGGGTCTAAAGAAAATTTCTATAAATACCTGAATCTTATTTATATGTATTCAGGAACGTTATCACTTTATAATGAATTAGACGCGATTAAAGCCGAAGATTTAAAAATAGGCGATATGTTGATTAAAGGAGGTTCGCCAGGTCATATTGTAATGTTGGCGGATGAAGTTGTAAATGACAATGGTGAAAAACTGTTTTTATTGTTTCAGGGAAATACTCCAGCTCAAAGTGTGCATTTAGTGAAAAATCTCGAAGATTCAGATATTTCTCCTTGGTATCATTTAGAAGATGATGCTACAATTCCTGTTTCTAATTATACGTTTAGTAGTGCTAAGTTTGTGCGTTTTAAATAAGTTTCTCTTTGCTAAAAGACTAATTCAACAAAGAGAAACTTAATTGCTTATCATCTAATCGCTACCAAAAGTAATTGTAAGTTGTGCGGTACCTGATACATTCATTAAATCGTTTAAGAATATATCATAGTCTGGATGTGTAGTGTTTATACCGCCAGGTAATTCCCAAACTCTATAACCATTTGCTTCTTCATCAAAATAGGTAAAGGAAGGCTGAGATTCATTGGTCCAAGTAGATTCCTTGTTTTGAGAATATGAATAGCCAGCATAAACGATTTCATCAATTTGTAATTGATATAAGGTCGCATTTTCTTCAAATGGTATTAAAAAACCCATACGCCATTCCATTCTTGTACCATTACCCTCAGGATAACTGTCATGAAGCCAATAAACTGCATTTATTGTTTCAATAGTTACTTCTGGTTCCGTTACAAAAAAGAAACCAGCTTCAGATGTGCCGCCTCTACCATCATCTGCAATTATATATCCATCATAGCTCGTTTCAGGTTCTAATCCTGTAAAATTATAAGACAGGGTAGTGCCTCCTGTAGAAATAAGTTGGTCATTTAAATAAATAGAATACGTAATTGGGTCGTCATCAATATCTATAGCTTCTGTCCATTCAATATTAGCACCATCCATTCTGGTTTCGAGAATAGTGACTGAAAATGGTCCAGGTATAGTTTCATTTGGGTTATTACCATCATCTTCCGAAGAACAATTTACTAAGAAAAATGATAATACAAATAGATAGGCATAATGTTTCATGTGTTTTGTTTTATTGGTTATTTAACAATACATCGCGCAAAAACAATTATGTCATCATGTTTTTAGGGTAAATTATATTTTTTACGTTTTTTTCTTAAGACTATAACGACTATAATTAATAGTACTAATGCAATTGCTAACCAGATCACCATATGAGAACTCGTTTTTAAGTGAATAGCATTAGTATCGCCAATAAGTACTAAACCTGCCCAATATTGAGGTGCTATGGTTCTGCCTTTAGCATTGGATATATAGTCCAATTTTGCTTTTTGTAAAGCTTCATTTTTTGGTAATCCTTCTTTAAGATACCTGTAAAAATGTTCTATTATTTTGGCACTAGACTGCTCATCAATTTTCCATAAGCTTGTTAGTATGCTTTCACTACCAGCATAATTAAAAGCATGTGCTAGAGAAATCATCCCTTCACCTGACTGATGCGTTGGTTTCCCAGTCTCGCAGGCTGTTAAAATGGCAAGATTTGAGGATAGATTCTGATTGTATATTTCGTAAGTATAAAGTGAATTGTCTTCATCTGAAACGTTTTTAGCAAATATAAGTCGCGATAATTCTGGTGATACATTATTAGATTCTGCATGTGTGCCAATATGAATTATTTTATGCTCTTTGGCTCGTTCTGTAAATATTTGCTTAGATGCCTTTTCGTTTAAAAAAGAGGTTCCTTTAAATAATTTTGAATATTCCTTAGCTAAGTCCGCTGTAAATGGTTGTGGTAGTAGTTTTAAATATGTTCTATCGATGTTTATAGAATCTGTAATTGTAACCATATAGTTTGCTTTCATTTCGCTATTAAACTCTGGGGCGAAGGCTATAAAATCGTTACTATAATCAATCGTTTTTTTGCTTTCATCGAGTAATAGCAAACTATAATTATAAGAAATATTGTATTTAGCCAATAAGCTATTTTTGGCAAGGCCTTTGAATGTATTTATTTTGGTAGGTGTT
The DNA here is from genome assembly GCF_045105575.1 of Winogradskyella sp. Classification (GTDB taxonomy): domain Bacteria; phylum Bacteroidota; class Bacteroidia; order Flavobacteriales; family Flavobacteriaceae; genus Winogradskyella. The sequence goes on from NZ_JBGCDQ010000028.1 coordinate 44,325, forward strand.
AAGATTTCAAAACTTAAATTGAACAATTCACCGTCTGGGAAAATAATGATATTTTTTGTTTTTATGTCACTTTCAAAATCTTGCCATAATGCTTTGTATAACTTATGATATAGCTCGCTCATTTTTGTAATATCATATTGATTTTTCCCAAGCGCATTGATGTTATTCTTTAAGTTTTTAGACTCTAGTTTAAATAATTTTTTTTCTTTTTTACCGGCAATAAAAGCGTAAAGATTTTCTTCAATAAACAGATATCGAACTAATGTTGTGTTGTTAGGAATATTGTTTTGTAAATCAGTTAAAGGTTCTTCAATTGTAGCATAACGCATTTTGTAATATTTTGGATAACTCTGTTTTAAGGAATCTTTAAAAGACTTCCAAAGTTCTTGTGCATTAAAAAAGGTGTTAATATCATTTGACTTGTTTAATGCTGCATACAAAGATGTTTTTAATTCTTTTTCTCTTTCAATAATGTTGCTAGGAATATCTGAAAAAGCGATGTTATTGCGTATGTTTAAATGAGAACGAATACGATTATATATGCCAGACTCATGCATGGAAAGTATATCATTGAGATAGGTTTCATCGTTGGTTAATTCGTATAAATCTAAACAGAGTTGCTTTGCTATGTTGAATAAATCATTGTTGTCCTCGATAAGCGCAGAGATATCTTCTGATGCATTTACTACAGTTTTTCTTTGTTCTAAGATTTTTATTCCTTTTTTAATTTGCTTTAATAGGAATTGAAGAGAATCTACGTTTTTAGTTGTACTTAACTGGTATCTAGATTTTGCATTGATGTGCAAGGCTCTAGGTTTGTTCATTTCATTTTGAATAGAGTCTAAAGCATTATTCATTTTTAAATTAAATGACAGTGCTTCATTACTGTATTTTAGTGCTTCAGTATAGTTTTTTGATTTATAATGAACAAGCGCTAAGTTTTCTGTATGTTTAAATTTGCTTATTAAATTTTTAAAAGTAGCTTGTTTTGTATGATAATAACTTTCCTCAGCTAATTGTATCGCTTTTTCATTCATGCCATTTTGAGCATAAAATTGTGACATTTTTACAATAGCTTCTAAAAAATTAAAGGAGTAATTATTTTTATCTTTTTCCCTGTAAAGTGCTTCACTTTTCTTGTAGATTTTCTCTGCATTTTTAAAATCGTTTACGCTTTCGTAGATAGAAGCTCTTAATAGTAAGGCGTAATCTTGATAATAAGGCGTATTTTCTATTGATTTTAACCCTAAATCTATATAGTAGCCAGCTTCCTCATAATTTTTGGCAACAAGATGTATGTGTCCTAAAATTAGGGCTGATAAAATAACGTTTGGATCTTCGTTACTCATGGTTTTACGCTTTTGATCATAGGAGTAAGTAGCGACTTCAATAGCACTTTTGTTATCTCCAATACCTGAATAAAAACCTGCTAGATTATCTATAGTTCCTAAACGAAATCGTGCAGCTCTTGTTTTTTTAGATTCATTTTCTGCAACGTTTACATAGCTTTGATAATCGGTGATTGCATTTTTCATGATGGTTATAGATTCTTCAATTTTTCCAGAATTAAATGAATTTAGACCTATGTTTTGTTTTACAATGGCTGCTCTGTAATATGCATTCATTGGAGAATCTTCCATTTTTTGCAGAGCTTTAAGTGATTTGTTGTAGTAATAGTTTGAACTGTCTAGTTCTAACAAACTCGCTTTGATTCGTCCAATAGAATTATAAGTAAGGTAAAATTGTTCAGCTTCAATATTTGGGTTGGCCTCAAGTATACTTTTTGATTTGTATAAATGTTTTTTAGCGAGTTCTAAATCACTCAAATTAATTGCACAGGTTCCTAAATTGTATTCTATTTGTGCAATGTCCTTTTGAGCTAAAGGAAGTATTCTGTTTGCATAACTTAATGCTTCTTGGTTTAATTTATAATTTTTTTCAAATAATCTAGCTGTTGCATATAAATTTGCTAATTCTATCAAAGCATTTTTTGTTGTTTTTGGATGATTCGATTTTTTTATAAACTCAACTAAATCTTCTGTTCTTTTAACGGCTTTATTTAGGTCATTGTTTGCTAGTTTTAAGCTACTAGTTATGGCTAAATATTTAACTAAAGAATCGTATTGCTTTTCTGTTTTATAAGTTTTTATCTGCTTAGCTAGTATCAACTCAGCTTGTGTTATAGAGTCTTGATCAATGAGTGTATTAATCCTTTTGAAATGAGAAGTTTGGTCATTCTGAGAATGAGCTCTATGTTGAGAGCTCAATAGAACAAAAAACAGCATAGTTATCCTAATACAATTATTAAATCGTTTCATAATCAATTGGTTAGTGAGAAAGTTAATCGTTCAGTTTAGATAGGAGGACTTTACTGTTATCGATAGTTGAATTTTGTAAATTAGCTTTCGCTTTTTCTATATTTCCTTCTTTTAAATACGCTAAACCTAAATAGTAATAGGCGTCATTAGCTAAAGGGAAATTAGAATTTTTAATAGACTTTTCTAAAAAGGAAATAGCATCTCCTTCTTTCTTATTTGCAAGATAAGCGACACCAATAAAGTAATTTAATGTATCATTATTTGGTTTTGACTTTTGTAATGTTTCCCACTTAGAAATCGCCGTTTTGTAATCGCCTTGTTTGTAATTAACCATAGCTTCATAAAAGTCGTAGTTATTGTTGGTACTCATGGTTGTAGGTAAACCAGGATCTGGTGTAAAGTATTTTGCATACAGGCGCTCATTAGAGTTTCCGTTTAAAAACCAAAAACTACCTGCAGCAATCACTAAAGCTGCTGCAATTAAAAGGCGTTTCCAATTTAAAGAACGGACTTTAACGGTATCAGTAATTGGTTGTGTTCTGTGTTCTATTTCTAAATCATTATGAAAAACATTTAACTGCTCTTTTAGTGCTTGCGTTTCAATACCAGATAAAACAGTTTTAATGTCTTCTACTTTAATTTTAAAGTCAGCATCATTTTTTAGTTTAGCCTCAAACTCTAACAAATGTTTAGGCTCTAGTTTGCTATTGAGATAGGCCTCAATTTTTTCAAATTCGTCTTGTGATATATCACTTAAGTCCATTGTTATTAATCAGTTTTTAGGGCTATTTCTTTTAATTTTTGCATACATCGGTATTTTTTATTTCGTGTAGAAGCCGAATCTAATGCTAATTCTTTGGCAATTAAATTAATTGATTTCTTTTCAAAATAAAACTTACGCAGTAAGCTTTTGCATGCATCACCCAAATTTTTAAAGGCTTGCATTACGTCTTCTAATCGTTTGTCTTTTAAAATGTCATCATCCATTCCATTGTTTTCTTCATCTTTTATTTCAAAATGGCTTAATTGAGAAGCAACGATTGTTTTTTTATAGCCTTGAGACCTTAGAACATCCATCCATTTGTTTTTAGCAATAGTGTAGAGGTATCCGTTTATGGACGACTCACTTCTTGGTACAAATTTGTTTTGCTTAATGTTTTGCCAAACGGCTAAAAAGGCATCTTGATAGATGTCTTTTGCTTGGTCTTTAGAACCATTATTTTTTAAAACCAGTATTTCAATTTTTGGGTAATTAGAGGTGTACAGATTTTTTAATACTTGCGTATTATTGTTCTGTATAGCTTCTATAAAGCCTTGATTTTTAGTTAGGATAGAACTTTTCTCTTGCATTGAGCACTAAATATAAGAGAAACGTATGATTTATCAAACGATGAGCGATTAATTACATATTATAATTGCTGAAATTGAAATTTTTAAGTTTTTTTAATCATGTTTTTTCCAGCCCAACCTGTTCCAACAATAATAAAGAGCAATCCAGACCAACGCATTAAATTAAAACCAGATGATGGATTATTCATCTTAAATTCAAACACAGATTTTCCAAATGCGTCTTTATCAATTTTAATAGTATTGGCTTCCTCTGGAAAATTAATTATATGAGTTTGTTGTAGGTTATCGCCAAATTCTGGCGGACTACTTACAAGCATATATTTATGATCTGTAAGCGCTGTAACTTGCGCATCCTTTTCATCTGTTTCTATAATCCATTTGCCACGTTTATCTATTTTGCAAACACCATAAGCGTTAAAACTTAAGTTAAAAGACCTATTCATATCATCTTTATCGAGTTTAAAATCATCTAAAATGAATGCTGCATACCACGTTCTTTATCGCGCTTTAATGTTGAAGGATTATTATCATAATTGGTGTTCCATTCGTTCCATTGTGCCGCATTCATAGTCATTGAAATATTGATTTTAGCATTGCCAATAGCATCTAAAGTCATTTCTATCTTCTGATTAGATTATTGTGAAAAAATCATTAATCCATTTGCAAGAATCAAAACTGTTAATAATAGTTTTAATGTTTTCATTTTAATTTGTTTTTAGGCTATCTAATACTGTTATAAACTTGATTTATAATTCCTGAATTTTGACTAAATATAATCTGGTGCTCCTACTGTTACAAATCTTTACTATTCTTAAGCATTCATAGTCATAGAAGTTTATTTTCAAATTGCTAACTGGGTTATTAGTTATTAATTGTTGTACTATTCCAGTCTCTATTGTTATAATTTGGATCCTTATTAGGGTCATAATTTGGGTCGTTACTAGAAATATATTGACCATCATTATTCATCCAGTAATAATTGCTACCAGCATCGACTTTATAAGATTGTCCAGAATTGCTAGTTACTGTAGTTCTTTCGAGATGTGCATCCATAAATTTCTGATGATTTCGGTCCACCGAAGCGCTATATTGTTTTCCGCGTTCAATAATAGCCTGTCCTTCAGCACGTAAATTCGCCATTCTCTGTTGATGTAATTTGCCACTTTGTCGGGCAAAGTTTGCATCCTTCATATAAAAATAATGCAAATATTGTGGATTGTATTTTTTGTTAGCTTGGGCATAGATAAAATCCTTTTTTGTTTGCTCAAAGTGTTTGGTATCTACGTCTATACCTTGTAAATAAAATCCCCAAGCTACTTGTTGTTGGTTATCATAAGCCGCAGAATAGTGCACTAGAATCAAAGAAGATGTTCCTGTATTACTCTTCCATTCTGAAGCAACAACATCAATTGTTTTACTTTGTTCATAGCCAGATTTAAATTTAAACTGTTCGTAATTTTTATCATAAGCAATCAACTCTGGTACTTTATACATTTTAACTAATTCTACACCATCTTGTTTAAAAGTTGGAGCAATCATTTCCTTAATGACTTGCTCTGGTGTTTTTACAGGCAAAACTGCATTACCAGTTTGTGCAGCGGTTTGGTTTATAAACGGATCGCTTGAGTAAGTGTACATTGCACCTTGCTCGCCAAAAAACTTAAACCCATTATTACCAGTCATTTGTGTTTGAGCATTTGGGCTTTTTGGAGTCATTTTCCAATCTGATGGCACTGGCATCTGAAACATATCCATATTAAGTTGGTCATCTCTAAAGGTTTTAAATTGAATAGATTTTGCGGGAATTGCAGATGTTCTGCTAGTTGTGTTTGCGTTAATTGCGCCTTTAAATTCTGAAACATTATTATAAAATTGAACAGAATTATTTGCGTGTGGTTGATTTTGGCAAGATGTAAAAAAGATGCTAAAGATGAATATAACTGATAGTGTGAGTGAATATTTCATAATATTAGAAGTTTGTTTTTAATAAATTATTGTCTGTTTGGATCAAAAGGAAAATTGTCTTGGTTATCAGGAGTTCCATCTAAATCTGAATCTCTTACACTATTGTCAATAATTAAAAGTTGCCAATGAATTGGTAAAAAATCGTTCATAACTAAATTGTCATATTCTGCTGTAGGCCCAGACGCCACAGAAACTGAAGCAAATGTTGAACCTAAAGAAGTATCAAAAAATGAATTAATAGCGACTAAAGCAGTGAAATTCCCAAAGCGTATTAAACGTGTACTTGTACTACTAATAAAATTGCCTAATGGTTGAGTTGTATTTTGCTCGCAATCCACAGTGAAGTTTCCTGTATGTCCGTAAAACGCAAATAATTGGTTGACTTCCGCTGCAACGATGTCTAATATATTTATTTGGTTAAATGCCGTGAGTCCAGGAACGTAACGCCAAACCACTTGGTTGTCATTTCTAAAAACATTAACTCCTAATCCTGTCTGAGCTTCAGATGCACTATAACCTTGAGGCATAATAAAACCTAATGCAGGATATTGACTGTGGATAAATTGTTGCCCAGGATTAGACAAGGTTGGTATGCTTGTTAATGGTAAAGGTAAACCGTGTGCATTATCCCAATAGGCAGCCGTGGGTCCAGAAATATTTAAACATAATTCTGAATTGAAATTTCTAAGATTATTAGGATCAGAGGTAGAATTTTTACTGCAAGAATTAAAACAAATAAACAGTAAACTAATTTTTAAAAGATGGCAAGGTTTCATAAAAAAGGAATGTTTAACGTGTTGTTATGTCTATATCGAAGTTTTTTTAAAATGTCATCATTCATTTTTCTTTGAAGCAATTTTTATTACCATTTCTAAGCAAGTTTGTATCTTTGCAGTATGAGTAAAAAACTAACACCTCAACAAATTCATAATCTTGCCATGAACCATGTTGGTAAGGATCTCGAAGCGCGAGGTTTTGAATTTATCGCCATTAATAGTAAGTTAAAACGACATCCGCAATTTGTGTGTATCGATAAAAACAGTCAATACTTTTTTGTGGTAGTAAGAGCTGTGATACTTCCTGAGAATCCAAATAACTATGATATCGTTTGGATGGAAACCTTCAAAAAGCATGCTTACGATAAAGATGCGAAAGTATTGTACGCAGGAGTAGGAATAGGAAATCCTAAAGGTGAAGGCTTACCTATTCATTTAAACGAAGAGTACCTTATAGAATACAATGGCATCCAAGTCATTGAAATGAATTTAAATTGATATTCGGAAAAAAACAATTTTTGCTTCGATAGTTTTAATCGCTTTATTTGTGAATGAAAATGTAGGCATGAGGAAAATTGAAGCTAATAAAAAATATATGAAACACATACTTTACTTATTATGCATTGTCTTACTAGTATCTTGCGAAAAAGAGCTAAAAATCATTAAAACATCGGGTCCTGTTTTTGGAACAGCCTACAATATTCAATTTGCTTCTACAGAAGAAACTAATTATCAGCAGCAATTTGATAGTCTTTTTAATGTGGTGAATAACTCTATGTCAACCTACATTCCAAATTCTATAATTTCAAGATTAAATAGAGGTGAAGATGTGGCTGTGGATGCCCATTTTCTTCGTGTATTTAATAGTGCAAAAACCATTTATAGAAGTACACAAGGCGCTTTTGACCCAACCATAGGTGCCGTTGTAAACGCTTGGGATTTTGGTCCAGAAGGTAAAATTACAAATATAGATAGCACAGCAATTGATAGTTTAATGAAATCTGTTGGTTTTAACAGAATGGGTTTACAGAAGAATAGGGTTATTAAAAGTAATCAGTCGTTTTTAGATTTCAATGCCATCGCTAAAGGTTATGGTGTCGATGCGATTGCCCAATTTTTAGAACAAAAAAATGTAACTGATTATTTAGTAGAAATTGGTGGTGAAATGCGTACCAAAGGCATAAATATTGAAAAAAAATCAGCTTGGACCGTTGGTATTTTTGATCCAAACTTTGAAGGACCTGACTCCTATTCCAAAGTAATCGATTTAAAAGATCAAAGCATGGCCACCTCTGGTACTTATAGAAAATTTAAAATTGACGAGAATGGCAATCGTTACGCACACATTATAGATACCAAAACAGGTTATCCAACTAAAACAAACATTCTAAGTGTTTCCGTCATCGCAGAGGATTGTATGACTGCAGATGCTTATGCCACTGCATTTCAAGCCATGGGAATTAAAAAAGTATCGGAATTCGTAGAAAGACGACCAGAGTTAAAGGTGTATTTCATTTATGAGGATGATGATAATACATTACAAACGTTGAGTTTGAATGGTTTTCCTGAATAAAAAAGTAATTACGAATAGCAAAATTTTACAGAATAGCCCTAATATTGAGTATAGTGTCGATAAACTTTCGATGTTTCTTTTATTTTCAATAATTTTTAACGCTTACAAAAGTGTCAAAATATTAAAAGTTTACGCATGAAACTAAAATTTGTAATCCTATGTTTTATTGTTAGTCTTCCTGTACTAATGTCAAGTCAAACTAACAGTGAAATTGCAGGTGTATATATAGAGCGTTCAGAAAAGCATTTCTACGATTTAGAAATTGACAAGGCCTTAGATATTTTTAATAAGGCTTTAAAGTATATGGATAGTGTACCTAATAGTCGTGTCGCCAAATTAGGAACACTCCTTCACTTTGAGCATCAAAAATATTTTGAAGCACGCTCTTATGCTAGATCTTATTTTGAATTGGAAGAAGATAAATCATCCGAGGATTACCAAACGATGTTGGCCACATTTGTTGATATACAAGAAGAAATTGAATCTTACATCGCGGAACAAAAGGCTTTAGAATTAAAACGTCAGGCTGAGGATAGAGCTGCTCAACGTTTAGATTCTTTAAATACATTATGGTTAGATAAGTCTAAGGCATTTGCTGTTGTTGCTGATAGTATTTATCAGTTTAACAAATACAATTTAGCGGTTTTTTCTAAGAATGGGCAGTTGGGTATCATAGATGATGTCGGTAATATTGTAGAACAACCACAAGCATATAAATATGTTATTACTTACGATGGCTACATACTTTTTTTAGATAAAGAAACGAATCCAACAAAAATTTTTGTCTACAATTGTGTCAATAGAAAAGGGAGATTACTTCCACAGGTGTCTATTTTAGATTCAAATGCAACAAATTATGGTAAAGTGATGTTACCTAGAGCAAATGGTCTAATAGTGACCTACCCAAATACTACAAGCAAAGCTTTTGTTTACAATATAGAAGAAAAATTATTTTCAGATATTGAAGATCTAAAAGAATTTTTAAAAACATTGAAGAAAAACGACATTATCGAAAAATATAAAGATGAGCAAGTACGCATTAATAAAACTTGGCTTACATTAGGAAGTCATCTCGGAGCTCAAATTTATGAGCTTTATGATTTAGATTCGCAACGGTTTGGATACTTAAATACAGCAAACGGAAGGGTTTGGGATGTTAATACGTATAATTTTTTAGGCGGTTTTTATAATGGTAATTTTGAATTAATTGAGGATGGAAAACGTTTTTGGGCAGATGAAGAAGGTTTAAGACGCGAAACTAATGTAAACGAAAATGGGATTTATAATGGTGCTTCAAGATTTGTGAAAAACACGGATGGTACTTACGCTATAATTCAAAATAGAAATGGTAAAGATTTTTTGGTGCTTGGCGATGCGGCATTGTTAAATCAAAAACATTTTGTTGATGAAGCTACGAAATGATAGTTTTATGAAACTAGCAACCGCATTTAACTACAGTGTCTAATTAAAGATTCTGTAAGAGTAATAATAACCAACCTACCACCAAAAGCAATCCTCCAAGTGGAGTAACAGGGCCTAAAAATCCCAACTTTCTACCCTTAGCGTCAGAGAGTACCAATCCGTAAATACTAAACGAAAATAGTATAATCCCAATAGTAAAACACCAATAAGTGGCAGTGCTAACGAAATCAGAGTTAAAGCCTAAAACGAGTAAAACAATAGCGTGATACATCTGATATTTTACACCAACTTCAAAACTATGTAGTTGGTCTTTAGACAATATTTTCTTTAAAGCATGTGCGCCAAAAGCACCAAATATTACGGATAGCATTCCAAATAAAGCAGCAGTAATAATTATAATTTGTTGTGTCATTGGTTATGGGTGTTAAAAGCTATTTTTATTTATAGACTACAGGAATAATTTCCCCTTTAGCCAGTCTGTATTTATCAATAGCATCTTCTGAAAGTTGAGCCGTATAATCTACTTCTTCAACCCTAAAACCAATAGAACGCAGCTTATCAAAATAATCACGACCATAAATACGAACATGATCGTATTGTCCGAAAATTTTAGCACGTTCAGCTTTATCAGTGATTGAATCATCTTCAAACGTTTCAGCACGATTTAAATCTTGTGGAATTTGAAAAACACCATAACTACCAGGTTTCATAACTCTGTATAATTCTTGCATCGCTTTAGTGTCGTCAGGTATATGTTCTAAAACATGATTGCATAAAATCACATCATAGCTATTATCGTCAAAAGGAAGATCGCAAATATCTGCTTTAACATCTGCAATAGGCGAGAGCAGATCTGTCGTAGTATAATCGATATTTTTAAGTTTTCTAAAGCGTTTTAAAAAACATTGCTCTGGCGCAAAATGAAGTACCCGAAGTGCTGAACTTGATTCAGGATCTCTTGTAAAAAAATCAGTTTCGTTTTTAAGATATAGCCATAATAAGCGATGACGCTCAAGGCTTAATGTAGAGGGTGAAAGCACATTTGGTCGTTGTTTGCCGTAACCATAAGGTAAAAAGGTTTTAAACCGCTTGCCATCTATTGGGTCTGTATAGGTATTTCCTTTTAAGACGAATGTTAAAATAGGACGTGCTAGGTAGCTTAGCCTTATGAGTAGAGGTCTTGGGATGGTGTTTAGGATTAATTTAAAGAGTTTTTTTGACACGAATTACACGAATTTTCACAAATCGCTAAAGAACGATTCTTTTATATTTTAAACTATCTTCTCCAAAGTTAATGAGAAGTCCTAATTTTAATTTTGAAACGGCTAAATAATTTAATGTTTGTTTAAGATGTGCTGAAACTAAGCAATCAATCGCCTTAATTTCTAGTACAATTTTATCCTCAACAATAAAATCTGCTTTGTATTTATGCGGTAAAATATTTCCTTTATAGCTAATAGCGAATTTTGTCTCTCTGGAATACTTTATATCGTTATCAATAAATTCAATTTCTAAGGCATCTGCGTATACAACTTCATTAAACCCTTTTCCTAATTGGTTATGTACTTCCATACATATTCCAATTATTTTATAAGCTTCCTCTTTATAAATTAAATTTTGAGTCATTAATTCTTTCGATTTATTTGTTAAAGAAACGAACAAAATCATTAAATTTTTATCGAACTATTTGATTTAGATAGTTTTAAACTCCTTATTCAAATCTAAGTAATTTTTCATCACTCCGATTAGTGAAAATTCGTGTAATTCGTGTCAAAAAAAAATTACAACACCAAAGGCTTCTGTCTATAAGCATCTTCCTCATCAGAAAGAATCCCAAGAGCCTCATGCACATACCCAAAAGTAGAAAGTATCTCAGGCTTCCCATCTACAATAGCAATATCATGCTCAAAATGTACACTTGGTTTGCCGTCTTGGGTTACAATGGTCCAACCATCGCTTAGTTGTTTTACTTTATGTGTTCCTAAATTGATCATAGGTTCAATAGCAACCACCATACCTTCAATAAACTTTTTGCCGCGACCGCGTTTTCCGTAGTTGGGCATTTCAGGATCTTCATGCATTTTTCTGCCTAATCCATGACCAACCAATTCTCTCACCACACCATAACCTTCGGCTTCACAAAATTGCTGAATCGCAAAACCAACGTCACCAACACGATTACCACGTTTTAATTCAGCAATACCAACATAAAGAGATGCTTTGGTAATTCTAATTAATTTCTTAGTTTCTTCAGCAACGTTACCTATTTCAAAAGTATAGGCATGATCGCCATAAAAGCCATTCATAAAAGAGCCACAATCTACAGAAACAATATCACCATCTTTTAATGGAATATCAGTAGGTAAACCATGGACAACAGCTTCGTTAACACTACATAATAAGGTAGACGGACAATCGTAAAGTCCTTTAAAGCCAGGCAACGCACCATGATCTCTAATAAATTCTTCGGCAATGGCATCTAAATGATTGGTGGTAACACCTTCTTTTATTTCCTTAGCGAGCATGCCTAAAGTTTTGGATACAATAAGCGCACTTTGACGCATTAACTCAATTTCTTCTGCCGTTTTTACTATAATCATGTCTTAAAATTGTTGAGCGTCAAAGATAGGTATAAATAATAATTTAATAATTCTTGAAAACATGATAAATAACAGTTTCTAAGCTAAGTATCTGTTATAAATTTGTAATCTAAATGTGAATCAACCATGTACAGAACCGTCACCGCAGAAGAAGCCTTAAAAGTTGTAAAATCTAATGATCGTATCTATATTCAAGCAGCTGCAGCTGCACCACAAACGCTTATAAAAGCATTGTCGGCAAGACATGAAGAATTACGAAATGTAGAAATATGTCAGCTCCATACCGAAGGTGAAGCTCCGTATGCTAATCCGGATTTAAGAGATAGTTTTCATGTGAATTCCTTCTTTATTGGAAATAATGTAAGACATACCTTAAAAGCAGGAAACGGCTCTTACACACCTGTATTTTTGAGTGAAGTGCCAAGGCTATTTCAACAAGGTATCGTTAATTTAGATGTGGTGTTAATTCATGTTTCTGTGCCAGACAAGCATGGCTATTGCTCATTAGGAGTTTCTATTGAGGCAACTTTGGCGGCTATTGACAATGCGAAGATTGTAATTGCTCAGGTAAATCCACAAATGCCAAGAACGCATGGTGCAGGCATTATTCATAATTCTGAAATCGATTACTTTGTAGAATCTGATGAAGCGCTCCCTACGCACCATATGGCAGAGCCTAATGCTATTGAAAATAAAATCGGTCGGTATGTCGCTGAATTAATTGAAGATCGCAGTACGTTGCAAATGGGGATTGGTTCTATTCCAAATGCTGTTTTAGCAAAATTGACCAATCATAAGGATTTGGGTTTGCATACAGAAATGTTTTCAGATGGTGTTATTGATTTAATTTTAAGTGATGTGATTAATGGGAATTATAAAAAGATTAATCGCGGACGTGCACTCACTACTTTTCTAATGGGATCTAAACGTTTGTATGATTATGTGGATGACAATCCTTTTGTGGAAATGCGTGCATCAAACTATACTAACAATGCCGCTTATATTAAGCAAAATCCAAAAATGGTAGCTATAAATTCTGCAATTGAAGTCGATTTAACTGGTCAGGTGTGTGCAGATTCAATAGGGTCTAGTATGTATTCTGGTGTTGGTGGACAAATGGACTTTATTAGAGGAGCCTCTCTAAGTCAAGGAGGTAAAGCGATCATAGCCTTACCATCTGTCACTAAAAAAGGAATCAGTAGAATTGTAGCTTCGTTAAAAACTGGCGCTGGAGTGGTAACCACAAGAGCTCATGTACATTATGTGGTTACTGAATATGGTGTGGCTAATTTATATGGAAAAACTATAAAGAATCGTGTGAAGGCTTTAGTAGATATTGCGCATCCTGATCACAGAGCAGAGCTTGAAAAATCGTATTTTAATAAGATCTAAAACTGCCACCATTTTTTTGAAGGAGCTGTAATAGTTGGTTTTTCTTTGGTGATGATTTGGTAGACTTCTCCCCAACCTAAAATGCCTCCAATATTACGATCGTCTATAAAAATGTCGGCATGTATTTTTCGACTGCGACTGTAGTCATATTTTTCTTCCGGAAAACTGGCATTAACAGCATAAAATTCGATACCATTTTCTTTACAAAAAGCAACTGCTTCGTCAAGTTTATTACCAGATCTATAAGTCCATAAGATTAAGCGATGACCGTCATCTTGAAGCCGTTTTAAGGTTTCGAATGCAAAAATACGTGTTTTTCCAATTTTTGGATAGGCATCTTCTACAATGGTGCCATCAAAATCTACCGCTACTATTAATCTATTTTCAAAATTCATGATACTAATAAATTGGAACGCAAAGTTACAATATTAAGTGCTTTATACCAATTTGAATATCCAATCTTGTATTGCGAAATTGAATTCCTTCTCGATGAATTAAAAACACAATAAATGGTCTCTGCGCTTAACATTAATTAAACCAAACTTTCCTGTGTCATTACTTTTGGTTGAGGCACACCTATGAGTTTTAAAATGGTAGGAGCAATGTCTCCCAAAATACCATCCTTAATATGTTTAAGGTCTTTATCAATTAAAATAACAGGAACAGGATTTGTAGTATGAGCAGTATTTGGTGAACCGTCTGGGTTAATCATTGTTTCACAATTACCATGGTCTGCAATTAAAATGGTAGTGTAGTCATTTTCTAAAGCTGTGGTAATGACCTTTTTTACGCAAGTATCAACAGCTTCGCATGCTTTTATAGCTGCTTCCATCACACCTGTATGGCCCACCATATCTCCATTGGCAAAATTGAGACATACAAAATCCACCTCACTTTTTTCCAGTTCTGGCACCAAGGCCTCTGTTAATTCAAAAGCACTCATTTCTGGTTTTAAATCGTAAGTGGCTACTTTTGGCGAGTTTTTTAAAATGCGCGTTTCGCCTTCAAAGGCTTGTTCTTGTCCGCCTGAAAAGAAAAAGGTAACATGTGGATACTTTTCTGTTTCGGCAATTCTAATTTGCTTTTTATGGTGTTTTTCTAAAACTTCGCCCAGAGTTTCCGAAAGGTTGTCTTTATTAAAAATAACATTCATGCCAGTAAAACTGTCGTCATAATTAGTCATCGTGACGTAATGCAGTTTCATTTTGTGCATGTTAAACTCGTGGAAATCTTTTTGAGTTAAGGCTTCCGTTAATTGGCGACCACGATCTGTTCTGAAATTGAAAAAGATAACAACGTCATCCTCTTTAATGGTAGCCACAGGTTCTTGGTTTTGATCTGAAATGATTAAAGGTTTTATAAATTCATCTGTAACATCATTTTCATAATTCGTCTGAATAGCGTTTAAAACATCTTGCGTTTTTTCGCCTTCTCCATTTACTAAAGCATCGTAAGCGAGTTTTACGCGTTCCCAGCGTTTATCTCTATCCATAGCATAATAACGACCTGTTACAGTGGCTAGTTTTGCTGAAGTGTTTTTTATGTGATCTTCTAATTCTGAAATAAAACCATAACCAGACTTTGGATCTACATCTCTACCGTCTGTAAAGGCATGGACAAATACATTTTCTAGTCCGTAATCGTTAGTGGCATTTAACAGTCCGAAAAGATGGTTAATATGAGAATGTACACCACCATCGCTCACTAAACCAAGTAAATGCACATTTTTATTGTTAGTTTTTGCGTATTCGAAAGCTGATTTTAAAACGACCTCCTCACGTAAAGTTTTATGTTTTACCGCTAAATTAATCTTTACCAAATCTTGGTATACAATGCGGCCAGCACCTAAATTCATATGGCCAACTTCGCTGTTTCCCATTTGTCCTTCTGGTAAGCCAACATGAAGCCCATCAGTTCTTAAACTAGCATTGGGATACGTGGTGTAAAGTGCATCTATAAATGGAGTTTGTGCATTATCTATTGCAGATACTTTAGGGTCGGGCGATTTTCCCCAACCATCTAAAATCATCAAAATTACCTTCTTATTCATGTATTGCTATTTATTCTATTCAAATATAACACTTACTCGTGTATTTCAAATTTGTCAACCGTAAAAATAATAAATCGCGCATTTATTTTAAGAAGTAATAGGCTTGAGTTATCATATTGCATCTTAATTCAGTTGTTATTATTTCATTCATTTTCAAACTGTTAAAAGTATGTTATTTTATTTTTTAGATGTAACAACTTCAAATTATGGTCGTCTATTAAGTATAATCAAAAAACAAATCAATTAAATTTAAAATCTTTCATCATGAAAAAATCAACAGTAGCTTTGGCCTTAGCATTAGGCTTTTCAATTTTTAATTTAAATGCATCAAATGAGCTTCGGGTTTCAATGCAGAGCGCATCATCTTTACAACAAACGATTGAAATCAGTCCATTATGTAAAGCAGTTGCCACTGGTAACACAGACGAAGTCAATAGATTGATTGGTAATGGAGCAGATGTCAATGCTAAATCTAATGGCATGATGCCTATTCATTATGCGGCAAAATACAATCGTGTAGAACTAATTAAGGTGTTAATTACTGCAGGTTCTGAGATTCACGAGTCTTGCGATAAAGGCTATACAGCATTACGACATGCAGAAAAATCTCATGCCAAAGACGCAGCATTATTCTTAAAACGTTTTAAAAAGAAAACAGCCTAACACATAGGCTATTATTTGAGTTAGTTAGTTGAAAAAGCGTCTGTTTAAGACGCTTTTTTGTATTTGTTAATAGCTTCTCGTATTTTTTCAATTCTATTTTCTGGATCTGGATGTGTGCTTTGCATTTCTGGCACACGATTTGGCCCTGCAGCCGCTTTTAAAATTTTCATAACTCCAATCATTTCTTCAGGATTGTAGCCAGCATCCATCATAATCATCACTCCGAGTTCGTCACTTTCCAATTCATCATCTCTTCCGTTTTTAAGAAGTGTACCATTACCAATTTGAGATGCTACTGCACCCATATCTACGGCTCCGGCTCCCATAACAAAATACTTCCAAAAATCAGCTTGCGTAATACGTTCGTTAGAGTGTTTGCCCAATACATGTCCAATTTCATGACCTAAAACTCCAGCAAGTTGGTCTTCATTTTCAAGTTGCGAAAATAAAGCTTGCGTAATATAAATTTGGCCA
Organism: Winogradskyella sp.; assembly: GCF_045105575.1. GTDB lineage: Bacteria > Bacteroidota > Bacteroidia > Flavobacteriales > Flavobacteriaceae > Winogradskyella. Next base: position 60,908 of record NZ_JBGCDQ010000028.1, read on the forward strand.
CCAGGTAAGGCAAAAGCATTAATAGTATTATCGTCTGCTAGTAAATGAAACTCATATCTATAAGGGGTGTTTTTTGCTAAACTACTTTGCACTAATTTGTTTCCCACATTATCTACGAGCGCTTGGTAATCGCCTCTAGGATGCAGACCTCCATGTTGTTGCTCCATACCAGGAGCACTTTGCAAACCTATAGCAATCTCCTGATCTGGCGATAAGGATATGGCTTGCGTACGACCTGTATAAGGGTTGGTTTCTTTTTGGCTACACCGACGAATAAAGGCAAACGCGATAATAGCGACACCAATAAAAATACGGACTTTAAAATTTCCTCTTCTCATAAATGATTGATTTAATAAGTTCAATGTACAAAAGTTTGACACAATAAGTATTTAAAACTCAACTGTTTTGCTAAAATAGATATGGTTTATAAGTTTTAGTAAAAATTTAAAACCGTATGAAATACGTACTTTTATACTATTAATATTACGACATGGACTATCAATTCAAAATTATACCAAACGAAAATTTAGATCAAATTATTCCGCTTGTTTTTAAACTTAACGAAGGCAAGGTGGACGAAGCTATTCTGAAAGAACGTTTCAATGAAATGAAACAACAAAACTACACATGTGCTGGTGTCTTTCTAGATAACGATTTAATTGCGATTACGGGTTTGTGGTTTTCTACACGGCATTATATTGGAAAATCTGTGGAGCTAGATCATGTTTACATAAAACCAGAACACAGAAATAAAGGCTTAGGCAAGGAATTTATGGCGTGGATACAAAATTATGTATCCCAAAAAGACTGTCAGTCTATGGAATTGAATACTTATGTTCAAAATTATCCGTCGCACAAGTTTTACTATAACCAAGGTTATGAAATTTTAGGGTATCACTTTTTGAAAAAGCTTTAATAATTGCTTGATTTTAAAACACTTTCCGAGATAGTGGCATCGTTATAATATCAAACTTTTCATCAAATTCAGGACTTCTTAAAATGGTTTTTAAGTCATTTTTATGACGTCTATTTTTAATAAGAATTTCAAATTTATGGGTGTCGCCAGATGTTTCTGTAATTTCTAAATAATTTTTGTTTCCATAGATGGAATGGGTAGCCCAACTTCCATAATCGAGATAGTTGAGTCCAATATGCTCAAGTTGCTCAAGAGCAATATGTTTATTCAAATCATTTTTTTCAACAGCTATGTGCGCTTTGGTGATTCTAAGCGTACCGATTTTTTTTGGCTTAATAAACGATTGACCAAACAAAAAATAAATACCACTAATGTAAATGGCAAGTGCTACAAATTTTAAATAGATATTTTGATTTTCCTTATCATATAGAAAAATATAAAACGTAGAAATTAAATATAAAATGCCAAAAATAATTACAGTGATTTTATTGTAGGCTTTAGTTTTTACAATTTGAGTTTCAAAAGCGGTTTCCATACTGTTTTTTATGTAATGATTGATGAAATTAGTGTCAGGTTTTTTTTCTAAGTATTATGACAAAAAACCTAAATCCGATGCTGTGGCAATTTCATAAGGCGCTTTATTATATTCAAAAATACGCGCTTCTAAAGTGCCTTTTAAGGTGAGTTGGTTCCCCTTAACTTCAATCCAACTGCCTTCGCGCAAGCCAATAACTGGTGGTGTGTTGTAGGCATGGAATTCTTTTATTCGTGTTTCTCGTGTTTCGCCCATATGTTTGCTGCCTTCAATTGGATCTAAATAATGTGGATTGATATTAAAAGGTACTAATCCTAAGGTTTTAAAACTTGGAGGATATACAATAGGCATATCATTTGTAGTGTGCATGGTTAATCCGCAAATATTGCTACCAGCACTTGTGCCTAGATATGGAGTGCCGTTTTTTATAGCATTTTTAATGGGCAACAAAACAGAATTCTTATATAGCTGAGACACTAAAACAAAAGTGTTGCCACCTCCAACAAAAATCCCTTTTGCATTTGTTATAGCGGTCTCTGGACTTTCAAATTCGTGAATTCCTTTTACAGTTTTACCAATGTTTTTAAACGCTTTAACTGCTATGGTTGTATACTCATTATGAGAAATGCCTCTAGGTCTTGCATATGGAATAAATAGAATTTCTTCTGTAGATTTAAAATGTATTTTAAGTCTGTCTAAAAGGTATTCTAAATAACCACTTCCGTGAATGGTTGAGGTACTCGCTATAAGCATTGATTTCAAAATAGAAGTATTTTAGTATTAAAAATTAAAGAAAAATAAAGGTTTTGTTGAGGCTTCATTACTATTTAACAAACATTTATTAACAGATTACTATGAAAAGTTAAGAATAAAGTCGAAATTTACTACAACCGCAATTATTATGAAAAAAATAGTACTCATTTTATTTACATTTTTTGCCTTATCAGCCATTGGTCAAGACATTAAAAGAATACCTATTAATGGTAAAATTATTGTTTCAACAGAAGATAAGGAAGGAGTTACGGTATATAACTCGTCTTCCAATCAAGGAGCAGTTACAGACAAAGATGGTTACTTTAAACTTAGTGTGGCACTAAATGATGTTGTTCAGTTTGGTGCATTGCAGTTTCAAGATTTTACAGTAAGAATTTCAGAAAAAATTATTAACTCTAAACGTTTAACAGTAATTCTTGTTGAAGAAGTGAATAAATTAGATGAGGTGGTTATTTTACCGTTTGATCTTACAGGAAATTTTAATGCAGATTTAGAAAACGTAAGAACCTATAACGTCAGTCTTGATGATGTGTATTTTGGATTGGACCATATTGAAGATTTTGAATTCTCTGCAGATTATAAAACTAGAGCCGATAATTTGGCGTTTAATGAAAATAATCCGAGTGTAGAAAATATGGTAAACCTAGTCAATGTGGCAGGTTTTTTACTCAAACAAGTGGTTGGTATTGATAAAACTTCTAAAAAAGATGAAAAGTTAAAACTCACTCCTTTTAAGAAGGCCATTGACGAATACAGTATTAATTACATACATACCAATTTTAATATTCCTTTAAACCAAATCGAAGCATTTACCGATTTCGTTGAAAAAGCAGGAGTGGACGAAACCTTATTTGAAGACAACAAAGAGCTGCAACTTTTAGAACGCATTTCTGTTTTAAGTAAGTCGTTTTTAAAAGAGATAAGTGAAAAAGAGTAAACCGTTTTGTCTTTTTTTAATGGTTTTAACTTTGTTTTCTGTTGCCGCACAACAAAAAATACTGAAGGGACAGCTAATTGCCAATGATGATGTCGAAGGACTTCATATCCTCAATAAAACAGCAGTAAAATATACCATTTCAGATGAAAACGGAGGGTTTAATATGCCTGCGGAAGTTCTTGATAGGCTTTATGTTTCTGGTGTAAAATATCAGCCACAAGAAATTGTGATTACAGCAGACATGATGGCTAAAGGTGAATTAAGCATCAAACTTGTAGAAAATATAAATGTGCTTAATGAAGTGGTTGTCGGTAAAATTTTAACCGGAAGTTTAGAGTCTGATATTGAAAATTCTGATGCCAAGCCCGAAATTAATTTCTACGATTTGGGAATTCCAGGAAACACAAATTTACCACTAACTCAAAGCGAACAGCGTCTACACGACGCGGACCATGGGCAGTTTGTTTACTATTATGGAATCGGTCTCGCGATAAATGTGCATAAAATTTTAAACCGAGTTAACGGTGATACTAAAGAATACAAAGCACGTGTTAAAACCGAGTTTAACGAAAAATGTGTAAACAGGTTGAAAGATAATTATGCAAATACTATTTTTGAAGCTATCGAAATTCCTAAAAAACACCAAGCAGAGTTTTTTCAGTTTTGCCTAGAAGATGAAAATTTTAATGCCATATGCGCTGATGACAATGAGTTAAATGATGTCAGTTTTCTATTAGAAAAACTAAGTCGTTTTAAAAATCAATTAGATGAAGGGAAGTAAAATACTCATATACGCGGTTGCCTTTCTTTTAAGCCTTTTTGCAGAAGCGCAAACTAAAGAAATCAAAGGACAACTTATCGCAGATGATGAGGTAGAGGGACTTCATATTTTAAATAAAACAAATATAAAATATACCATATCTAACGAAGGTGGTAGTTTTGTGATTCCTGCAAGCGTATCAGATACGTTGGTCATTTCTGGTGTAAAGTATAAATTACAAGAGGTGATAATAAGTGCAGCCATGATGGAGGCGGAAAAAGTAAGGGTGACTCTTGTTGAAGACGTTAATGAGTTACGCGAAGTTGTGGTCGGCAAGATTTTAACAGGAAGTTTAGAGTCGGATTTAGAAAACTCTGATGCCGAACCTGAAATTAACTTTTACGACTTAGGTATTCCTGGATATACCGGAAAACAACTCACACAGAACGAACGTAAGCTTTTTGACGCCGATTCTGGACCAAATGGTTTTATAGGTGGAGGTCCTTTTGGTGCTGGCGCTGGAGTCAATCTTCATAAACTTTTAAACAAGGTAACTGGCAGAACAAAAAAGTTGAAAGCTATTGTAGAACTCGATAATAGAGATGCTTGCATACAACGTTTAAAAAATAATTACGAGTCGCTTATTTTTGAAAATGATACCTTAGCCGAAAATTTAAAAACCGAATATTATTTGTTTTGCCAAGAAGATGACGATTTCTTAACCTTGTGCCAGCAGAACAACGATATTAAGCTGATAGAATTTTTACAAGCAAAGCTCCTAATTTATAGAGAAAATCTAAATTCAGTAAAAGATTAATTTTCTGGAATACCTTTTGCTATTCCATTATGAATCCTAATACAAATCAATGACATTAAAATCCCTTTTATTCGCTTTTTTTCTTTTTCCTGTTTTAATTTCTAACAGTCATAAACATGAGTATTATGTGAGTGTCACGCAAATTGAATATTCCGAGAAACAACAATCACTTCAAATTATAAGTCAAATATTTATAGATGATTTTGAAACCTTATTGCGAAAGCGTTTTGATGAAACCATTACTTTAGACGCTGAAAATGAATCTGCTAGCATCGAAAAATACATGAATCGGTATTTAACCGATAAATTTAAAGTTGAAGTGAATGGCCAACCGGTAACCTTCAAATTTATAGGCAAAGAATACAAAGATGATATTACCTATTGTTATTTAGAAGTGGAGAATGTTTCAGATATAAAGTCTATTGCAGTCACCAATCAAATTTTATTTGATGCCTTTGCCGAGCAACAAAATATTCTACGTTTAAAGCTACTAAACAAAAACAAGAGCTTTTTGTTAGTGCCAGAAAACGATGCTTGCTTGTTAAACTTTTGAATAAAACCCTAATAAAGCCATCATAAATTACTAATTTAGTCCTCACATAAAAACACTAATAACTAACTATGAAATTTTTTAAGTATTTTTTATTTTCAATGCTTCTGGCATCTTACACGACTTATGCTCAAGACGAGGTTAAGGAAGAGCGCCAACAAGGGCACACTAACGAAAACAAATTCAAACAGTTATATGATGAATTTGCCACTCCAAATATGTTTAGAACAGGATCTGGAGCACCTGGTCCGGCTTATTATCAGCAACAAGCGGATTACAAAATGGATATTGAAATTGACGATGTCAATGCAAAATTGTACGGAGATGAAACCATTACTTATACGAACAATTCGCCAGACGATTTAAAATATCTTTGGGTACAATTAGATCAAAACATGCGTGCTAAAGATTCCAAGACTCCTTTAATAGGTAGTTCAGGAATTGCACCAGCATCATCATCTTCGGGAGCTGTAAGATCTTATTTAAAAGAGCGTTTTGATGGTGGATTTAATATAGAGCATGTTAAGGATGTTAATGGTAAAGATCTGCCTCATACCATCAACCGCACGATGATGCGTGTAGAATTACCAAATGTTATGAAATCTGGAGACCAATTTTCATTCCAAATAAAATGGTGGTACCAAATTAACAATCACGTTACAGATGGTGGTCGTTCTGGTTATGAGTATTTTGAAGAAAATGACAATCGCATTTACGTTATGGCACAGTTCTATCCACGTATGGCTGTTTATAATGATGTGGAAGGCTGGCAGAATTCTCAATTTTGGGGACGCGATGAGTTTGCATTACCATTTGGAGATTTTGACGTAAATATTACAGTACCTGCAGATCATATTTTAGATGGTACAGGCTATTTAGTTAATAGAGAAGAAGTGTTTACTAAAGATATGATGAAACGTTACAACAAAGCGAAAACATCATATGACGAACCTGTTATGATTGTGACGCAAAAGGAAGCAGAGAAAACAGAAAAATCGAAGAGTAAAGACAAACGAACTTGGAAACTGTCGGCACAAATGGTACGTGATTTTGGTTTCGCAACCTCTCGTAAGTTTTTGTGGGATATGATGGCAGTTAAAGTTGGTGATAAAGATGTTATGGCTGTATCAATGTATTCTAAAGAAGGGAATCCACTTTGGGAACAATGGTCAACTAAAGCCGTAGCAAGTACTTTAAAAACCTATTCACGTATGACGTTTGAATATCCTTACCACAAGGCTATTTCGGTTCACGCACCAATGGGAATGGAATATCCAATGATTTGTTACAATTTTGGTCGTCCAGATGAAAAAGGAAACTACTCTGATAGAACAAAATATGGTATGATTAGCGTTATTATACATGAAGTAGGACATAACTTTTTTCCGATGATTGTCAATAGTGACGAACGTCAATGGACTTGGATGGATGAAGGGTTAAATACCTTTTCTCAGTATGTCGCAGAACAAGATTTTGCAGAATGGTATCCAGCAGCGCTTTCGCCAACGGATAAAAAATATCCATCTCGTAGAGGACCTGCTAAAAATATTGTAAGATATATGGGAGGCAACCAAGATTATATTGCACCTATTATGACCAAAGGTTTAAACACGTACCAGTTTGGTAACAATGCTTACGGAAAGCCAGCAACGGCTTTAAATATCTTAAGAGAAACAATTATGGGTCGTGAGCTTTTTGATTATTCGTTTAGAGAATATGCGAATCGCTGGATGTTTAAGCACCCAACACCTGAAGATTTTTTCCGTACCATGGAAGATGCTTCTGCTGTAGATTTAGATTGGTTCTGGAGAGGTTGGTTTTACACAACGGATTATACCGATATCGGTATTAAAGAAGTTAAGAAATTTGCAGTAACAGGAACACCAAATGAAAATGGAAAACAATTAGCAGAGCGCTACAATAGAGATCCAAATAGTCTGGTTTACTTTATTGAAGAAGGAGCTGAAGGTTACGAGGATGCTATGAAGAATGCCGAAGCCATCGATAATTTGCCAACAGTAAAGGAATATATTATGGATAACTTTACTCCAGATGAGCAAAAAGCTTTAAAAAAATCCCCTAAATATTTTTATCAAGTTACTTTTAATAAGCCAGGTGGACTCGTAATGCCAATTATTGTTGAGTACACGTATGCAGATGGTACTAAAGAAAGAGAAACCTATCCTGCACAAATTTGGAGACTTAATGATAAAGAAGTGAGTAAGGCTAAAGCCAGTGATAAAGAGATTGTATCTATTATTGTAGATCCAGATTTAGAAACGGCTGATGTAGATACCAGTAATAATACTTGGCCTAAAGAGGTGAAGGAAAGTGAATTTGATAACTTTAAGAATAAGACGAAAGATTAATTACCCAACACGTCTCATGTTATAAACTAAAGCCGACTTTTTGAGTTGGCTTTTTTTATTTTTTATTTGAAGCACAATAATTACAAACTCACTATATTTGCAACGTGATACAACAACCAACATTATTATTTATAGGAGGTACCGAAATAGTCTTTGTACTGTTTATTGTGGTACTGGTCTTTGGTGCAGATAAACTACCTGAAATTGCACGTGGTTTAGGTAAAGGCATGCGTCAACTTAAAGATGCCACTAACGATATTAAGCACGAAGTCACTAAAAGTGCCAAAGAAAGTAATATTGTAGATACTGATGCTGCTAAAGGAATTCAAGATGAAATCAACAAAGTAAAAGATGATCTCGAAGATTTTACAGGATCGTTAAAGCGGAATAAGTAAGTGTTGATTGCGCTTCGTTTTGAGTTTTATACAAGCTAAAATGCTGTTAAGGCATCAAAACAAAGGTTTCAAAAATTGCTTTTAATTCTTTTTCAGGATCTTCGGTTAGTCCAGAATGTGTTTTCGAACTTTGAATAATAGTACTTCTAGACGCTACCAACCATCTAAAACGATCAGAAATTTCAAATTCACCAATTGCACCAGCCTTAATATCTCCTTTGCAAATTAATTCCCAAGATTTTAAGTACGCCGCAATAGCTTCTAAATCCAGTTCACACGAAAAAGCCTTTAATTTGTCTTCATCGACTTTATAGATGACGTCCAGAAATTTTTTTCTTTTCGAGAATAAAATCACTCCAATGTTGAAAAATTCTTCGCGCTCAACTTTAGGAACCAGCCTAATAATGGCATACTCAAAAGTAACTCTATCTGGCATCGTTCGCTTCTTTAACTAATGATTCTATTTTTAAAAGTCTTGAATGTAAATATTCCATATAGGCAGCTCTCATGCCACTTGGCGTAAGCGTGTCAGATTCATTTAGTAACCAATCTTCAGGAATGCTATCAACAATATTTTTAATAGTGTCTTTTTGAAGTGTTTTCGTGATTTCCTGAGCCGCTTCTTCTAATAGGTCTGCACGTTCTAAAAGCACATGATCTTTTATAAGTGGAAATGTTCTTGTAAGGTGATTTTGCCACGTATCCCAATGATGATGAAAATAGAAACTTGCGCCATTATCTATAACCCAAAGTTCATTATTCCAGTTGAGTAAATTGGTGTTTTTCACGGTACGGTCTATATTGCTAATAATACTATCGAGCAAAACTATTTTAGAAGAGGTTAGGTCATCGGCAACAGAAACTAAAGGATCAAAGGTAATAGAACTGCTTAAATAGTGTAAGCCTAAATTTAAACCAATACTAAATTTAAGTAGGTCTTGTATCTCTTCGTCTGGCTCTGTTTTACTGAATGAATCGTCTAAATTCATAAAAACCAATTCAGGTACTTTTAGACCTATGGCTCTTGCAATTTCACCACCAATAAATTCAGCGATTAAGGCTTTTTTTCCTTGTCCAGCACCTCTAAATTTTAAAACATATAGAAAGCCATCACTAGCCTCAACGATAGCAGGTAAAGAGCCTCCTTCTCGCAAAGGCGTAATGTATTTAACGACATCAACTGTTCTAATATCAAGAGTGTTAGATTGTGCAATCATATTTTTCGGCTAATGGTTAAACCATCTCTTATGGGCAAAAGAACGGTTTCTATACGCGTATCATTTTTAAGAAGTGTATTATAATCTAAAACGGCTTTTGTAGATTTATCCTTGTCATCTAAAGGCTCTAGCACTTTGCCGTGCCACAACACATTATCAGAAAGAATAATACCTCCTGCATTCAGTTTATCAATGATGAGATGAAAATAATTAGAATAATTAGGTTTATCAGCATCAATAAAAATAAGATCGAAGCTGTGATTGAGTTTTGGGATAATATCTAAAGCAGATCCTGTATGCTGAATAATTTGCGGTCCATAAGTTGATTTGTTAAAATATTTACGTTGAAAATCCACCAACTCTTCATTGATATCTATAGTATGAAGTTCTCCATCGTCTTGCAGACCTTCAGCCAAACACAAAGTGGAATAGCCTGTAAAAGTGCCTAATTCTAAAATGGACTTCGGACGAATTAATTTAGAAATCATACTTAAAACACGTCCTTGATAAGGACCACTAAGCATAATGGGCTGTAATATTTTCTGGTAGGTTTCTCTGGTGAGTTGTTGCAGTAATTCTGGTTCTTGTTCAGAATGTGATACTACATAATCGTCTAAAGCTTCAGGAAGAAAATACATAACTAATAAATTAAAGGTCGGTATCGTTTTGAGATACATCTACCTTTTTTGATTTTAACTGACTCGAAAAAAACACGAGTCCACCAACAATAACAAGTCCGATTTTAATAACCCAAGAAACGAATGTTCCCCAATTATCAATCCAAGATAGAATAAAAAGTTGTCGTTCAAAATAAGGTAGAACGATGGCAGCAATACCAAATAGCGCTAAATAAATGCCGAGTCTTTTCATAAGTAACTATTCAAATTTATGATAATATCCGAGAGACGAGCTTTTCTTTCATTGCAGTATCATCTCCACACAACCATTGAATGACATTGTCTTCCCAAATGGCATCGCGTTGCGTTTCGGTAATGATTTCTCTCTCCATAGCTAAATCTAAAATTTTACCAGGATAAGACGATTGTTTTTCGCTTTCCATTTCACCTAAAGGATAAGGATCGTCAAGACCCATTAAAACTTGTTTAGAACCTTGGTTTTTAATTAATAATTCTAAGCCACCAGTATCATGTACTAAGGTATCAAAGAAAATATTTTTGTGTCCAACGGCTTTTCTAGGATGACTTTTACCTTCAAATAAATCTGGTCGTCCATCAAAACCTTGAATACGTCGTCCTAAATTAATTTGAGCCAATTGTCCACCATGTGCAAAACAAGTTCGCATGTTTGGGTATTTATCTTGGTAGCCATTTAAGGTTAAAAAATGGTAGGCATCTGCGCATTGGGCCAACATCCAAATTAAATGAAAACGCCAAGAGGTATTTTCTAATTTTATAAATTTTTCACCATCATACGGATGAATTTCAACCGCTAGATTGTATTTATCGGCCAACTCAAAAATTGGCTCATTTTCTTCATCAAAAATACAACGCCAAGTCCCAATGGTATCCATATAATGCGTAGGTAAGCAGAGTAATTGCATACCTAATTCTTCAACACAACGCTGAATTTCCCAACAGGCACCTCTTACAAAACCAGGATGTACCACAAAACCGCAAGTAAATTTACTTGGGTTTTCACGTTGTACTTTAGCATTAAAATCATTTTGAAAACGCAACGCCTGCTTCATTTCTTCAACGCGCAAACCGTTGCCATAGAGTTGAGACAGATTTAAAACAACCGCATGGTCAATTTTAAAACGTTCCATCCAAGCCAGCTTTTCATTCAAGAAAAAACTAGAATCTGTAATAGGACGGTTCCAATCTTTTTGAAGCATGAATTTTCGGTCTTTATCCACCCAAAAGATGCCTTTATCTTTCATGAATTGCGGAATTTCTTCGGGATAAGGAAGAAGGTGTGAGTGACCGTTGATTCTAAGTTTTCGAGCCCCTTCTAACTTCCCTAATGGAGAAGAACTATTTTCGTTACTATTATTCATAATTAGTTTTGGTTTCTTCCCTCTGGGAAGATTAAGATGGGCTTTTCACTTTCTTTGGTGGTTGCATTATTGCACTACAATTTGGGCATTTTCGTTTGCCTTCATCTCCATAATATTTGTCAAAAATTACAGGCATATCGGTTTCTATATTTTCGACAGTGAAATCCTCCTCGTAGAGTTTAGTCGTGCAACTTTCGCAGAACCAAAGGAGCGCATCTTTCACTCCTTTTTCTCTTGGATATTCGATTACCAAACCTACAGTGTTGGCTCCGCGTTGCGGTGAATGAGGGACTTTTGGTGGTAATAGAAAAATATCACCTTCGTTAATATGAATATCTTTAGGTTCACCGTCATCTATAACCTTTAACACCATATTGCCTTCAATCTGATAGAAAAATTCAGGCGTTTCATTATAGTGGTAGTCTTTTCTGCTGTTGGGTCCACCAACGACCATCACAATATAATCACCATCTTTCCAAACCACTTTGTTGCCAACAGGTGGTTTTAATAAATGACGATTTTCTTCAATCCATGCTTTGAAATTAATGGGTGGAAATAGTTTGCTCATGATAAAGAGAAGCCCCTTTTAATTTCCCTAGAGGGGAAAAACTCAATGTGGGAATTTGAGTTTGGTTAAAAATAATACTGATATAAATATAATGTATTTTGCGCAATAATTCCTTCCTTCTGGGAAGGTTAGGATGTGCTTTTACAAACTCTTTGTTCGTCCTCCATCAACAGGAAGATTAATTCCATTAATGTAGCTTGCGCGTTCGCTTGCTAAAAACGTAATAGCATCTGCTAATTCCTCTGGTTTAGCGAAACGTTTTGCAGGCACAGCACTTTTCATAGCATTAGCAGCTTCTTCTTCGGTTTTGCCAGTTTTGTTTGATTTATTTTTAATGATTTCAGTCAAACGTTCTGTGCTTGTGGCGCCAGGTAATACATTGTTGACGGTGATACCAAATTGACCCAATTCATTTGCCAAGGTTTTACTCCAATTGGCTACAGCTCCTCTAATGGTATTACTCACTCCTAGTCCGTCCAAGGGTTGTTTAACCGAAGTTGAAATTACGTTGATAATTCTGCCATAGCCTTCAGTTTTCATAAAAGGAACGACGGCTTGCGCTAAGACGTGGTTGCATTTTAAATGTTGGGTAAAAGCGGCTTCAAATTCATCAACTTCCGCAGAAAAGACAGGCCCTCCTTTTGGACCTCCTGTATTATTCACCAAAATATGAAAACCATGATGTTTAGAGATATAATCGGCAACATTCGATTTTAGTTCCATTGGATTTGAAAAATCAGCAACAATATAATCGTGATGGCGTTGTTGAGGTAACTCAGCGAGTGTAGCTTTTAGCTTCTCTTCGTTTCTTGCAATTAGTGTGATTTGAACACCTTCTGCAGCTAATGCCATTGCTGTTGCTTTACCTATTCCTGCTGTGCTTCCGCAGACTAGTGCGTATTTATTGTTTAATTGTAAATCCATAAAAAAGCCCATCCTAACCTTCCTACTTCGACTGCGCTCAGCACAGGCTTCAGGAAGGAACTCTTAATCGGGTAAATAAGAGTTTTATTTATAGTTTTATTTTAATTTTTTTGTTCAATAAAGTATCTTCCCTCTGGGAAGACGGAAGATGGGCTTCTAATATTTTATACAAACATTTTTAGCTTCCGTAAAAAAGCGCAAGGCTTCAAAACCTCCTTCTCTACCAACTCCAGACGCTTTTACGCCACCAAAAGGCGTTCTTAAATCACGCATCATCCAAGTGTTTACCCAAACGATTCCTGTTTGTAGTTGGTTACTCATGCCCATAGTGCGTTTTAAGTCGTTCGTCCAAAGTGTAGCGGATAATCCGTATTTTACTTTATTCGCCATTTCTAGTACTTCATTTTCCGTATTGAAAGGCATAATGGTAACGACAGGTCCAAAAATTTCTTCTTGGTTCACTCTGCAGTTATCATTTGGAACTTCAATTACCGTCGGTTTCAAGTAATAACCATTTTCATAACCTTGAACATTGACTTCATTTCCACCACATAAAACTACTCCGTTTTCTTCTTTTGCAATTGTAATATAGTCTTTTACTTTCTCTAAATGTGATTTTGATACTAGTGCTCCAATATTGGTGTCTTTTTCTGAAGGATGACCAACTTTTAATGCGTTTACCTTTGAAACAAAGTCTGATTTAAATTTCTCATAAATAGACGCTTCTACAAAAATACGACTTCCACATAAACAGATTTGACCTTGATTGGCGAATGACGAACGTATTGTCGTATTTAACATATCGTCATAATCGCAATCTGCAAAAATGATGTTTGGGTTTTTACCTCCTAGCTCTAAAGATAGTTTTTTAAATAGTGGTGCAGCGACTCTTGCAATGTGAGCACCAGTTGCCGTACCACCTGTAAAAGAAATAGCTTTAATATCTGGATGTTCTACAATGGCTTGACCTGTTGAACCTCCTAGTCCGTGAACAATATTCAAAACACCTTTAGGTAAACCCGCTTCGTTACAAATTTCGCCTAACAAATAAGCCGTCATTGGTGTGACTTCACTTGGTTTGGCAACCACACAATTACCTGCTGCTAGTGCTGGCGCAATTTTCCAAGTAAACAAATAGAGTGGGAGGTTCCATGGAGAAATACAACCGACAACTCCAATAGGTTGTCTTAATGTGTAATTGATAGCGTTTTGCCCAACACTTTCATGACTTTCGCTAGCAAACTGCGTAATGGCATTACCGAAGAATCTAAAATTACTTGCAGCTCTTGGTATGTCAATCGCTTTTGCTAAAGACACAGGTTTGCCGTTATCTTTACTTTCGGCTTCAGCAAAACGCTGTAAGTTAGTTTCTAGTAATTCTGAAATTTTAATTAGAATACGACTTCGTTCTTCTAAAGAAGTTTGTGACCAGCTTGGGAAGGCAGACTTTGCAGCTTTATATGCATTTTCTACATCTTCTTTTGAAGAGTTTGGAATTTGTCCATAGATTTCTCCGTTTGAAGGGTTGTAGTTGTCAATCCAATTATCTTCAATAGGGTTATAGAAATTGCCGTTGATGTAGTTTTTTATAATTGCCACGAATTCACTAATGTTTATGTGTTCTAGACCTCACAGGTTTTTAAAACCTGTGAGGTCTTAAATCTATTGCTTTTTATATGCCATCACCTTTATTTCAATCACCAAATCAGGGTGTGGTAACTGGTGCACAGCAACCGTTGTGCGTGTTGGTCCAGTTGCTTTATCAAAAAACTCGCCATAAGCTTTGTTGTAATCTGCAAAATCGTTCATATTCACTAAAAATGAGGTGACATCTACCACATCTTTTAAGGATGCTCCCACTTTAGCTAAATTAAGTTCAATATTTTTTAAGACTTCTTGGGTTTGGGTATAAGCGTTTAGCTTTTTGGTTCCCATTTCGTCAATAATATCTACACCTGCAATGGTGTTGTCTGGTCGTCGAGAACTTGTGCCTGAGACGAAAATAAAATCGCCGACTTGTTTAACGTGAGGATATGCTCCTCTTGGTGTTACTTCATTCATGTTAAAAAAAGCCCCTTTTAATTTCCCCAGAGGGGAAAAACTCAAAGCGGGAATTTGAGTTTTGATTATTTTTTTATTTAGAAATTAGTTCCTTCCCTCTGGGAAGGTTAGGATGGGCCGAATTTTGCAACCCTATCCTCCTCTAAAATCGCTTCGGTTTCAGTTTTTACTTTATCTAAAATATTTTTTATGACTGTCTGGTCTGTCAGGTCGAGCGTAGTCGAGACCTCTCCATCAGATAACATATTTAAAATCGCTTTGTCTTGTGCACGTCCTCTTAACATGGCTTCACGGTAACCAATGTGCTCATTAAAGGTAACTAAGCTATATTTTGATGAATAGTCTTTTGGAAATTCCTTTTCCAAAGCCATTTCAATTTTTCGTTTTTCTTGAAAAATGGCTTGACCAACGTGACTCTTCATTTCGTGAAAATTATCAACAGCCAAATCTGCAATGGCATCTGTATCTTTTTTTCGATTCTTTTCGTAAGCTTCAAAAGTGGCTTCCCAACTGTCTAAATTTTGGTCGAGTACTTTATCAAATTCTACAACATCTTCAAAAGAGGCATTCATCCCTTGGCCGTAAAACGGAACTATAGCGTGTGCTGAATCTCCCATTAATAAGGTGTTGCCTTTATAATGCCAAGGTGAACATTTCACTGTTCCTAAAGGTGCTGTTGGGTTGTCGAAGAAATCTTCAACGAGATTCGGCATTAATTCTAAAGCATCAGGGAATTCCTTTTGAAAGAACTCGGTCACAATTTCTGGTGTAGTTAAGTTATTGAAATTGTATTCACCTTCCGCATAACTCAAAAATAGGGTTACTGTAAAACTACCATCTAAATTTGGTAATGCAATCACCATAAAATCACCTCTTGGCCAAATGTGCAAAGCGTTTTTGTAGGTTTTGTAGTCTCCTGTTTCGGTAGGTAAGATGCTAAGTTCTTTATAGCCGTGTGTTAAATAGTCTTGCGAAAAACTGAATAAGAATTTACGTTCTAAAAAGTAGCTTCTTCTCAGTGCCGAACCTGCTCCATCTGTGGCGATGATACAATCTGCATCTTCTATAAATTCGTCTTTTGTTTCATAATCTTGAAACGTTGCGGTTGTATTTTCAAAATCAACAGATTTACATTTTTTGTTAAAATGGATGGTTACATTTTCATGTTTTTCGGCTTCGTCTAAAAGTAAAGCGTTGAGTTGTCCTCGCGAAATGGAATTGATGTATTCGTAATCGCGTCCGCTATAATTAGATAGAAACGTGTTGCTATCTTTATCATGAAGCATACGACCATTCATTGGTATGCAAAGTTCATTGACTTTGTCTTCTAAACCGACGAGTTTAATCGCTTTGTTACCACGATTTGAAAATGCTAAATTAATTGAACGACCAGCAGAAATGTCTGTTTTGCGTAAGTCGGTTCGCATTTCGTAAACAGTAACGTTGTAGCCGCGTTGTCCTAGTCTTAAAGCTAGTAAACTTCCGCAGAGTCCTGCGCCAATGATGAGTATGTTTTGTTGTTTGTTCATATGTGTTATTCTGTCTGGTCGAGCGCAGTCGAGACCTTTTAGAGATCTCTCGACTGCGCTCGAGGTGACATTTAGTTTAAAATAGTTTTCATTTTTTCAACCATCAAATACACATCTGTAAAAGAATTGTATAATGGTGCAGGTGCACATCTAATCACATCTGGTTCTCGCCAATCGCTTACAACGCCTGCTTCTGTTAATTTGGTGTGTAATGTTTTATCTGCTTTTAAAACTTGAATTGAGAGTTGGCAACCACGTTCATTAGGATGTTCAGGTGTGATAATTCTAATCGTATCCTCTCCTAATGCTTTTAAGAGATACTCAAAATAACCAGTGAGTTTTTTGGATTTTTTAAGCAGTTTATCAAAGCCTACTTCGCTAAACAAATCTAGGGATGCTTTTATAGCAGCCATAGATAAAATCGGAGGATTGCTTAATTGCCAACCCTCTGCTCCAGGTAATACATCAAACTCGTGTCGCATATTAAAACGTGTCGCCTTGTTGTGGCTCCACCAACCTGTAAAACGGTTTAAATCTTTATTGTGTGCATGACGCTCGTGTACAAAACAACCAGATAAACTTCCTGGGCCAGAATTCATGTATTTGTAAGTACACCAAACGGCAAAATCAGCACCTGAGTTATGTAAATCTAAATTGACATTTCCGGCTCCATGTGCACAATCAAAACCAACCATACAGCCATGTTTGTGACCTAATGTTGTAATACGTTTAAAATCGAAAAATTGCCCTGTGTAATAATTAACTCCGCCAATCATAACCAAAGCTATTTCCTTGCCATGCGTTTCTAAAAGGCTTTCTAAATCTTCATAACGTAATAATTCTTCACCTTCTCTTGGTGTCCAAAGGATTAAACCTTCTTTGTCATCGTAACCATGATGCCGTAATTGCGATTCTACAGCATATTTATCTGACGGAAATGCATCACTTTCAATAAGTATTTTATTACGCTCTTTTGTAGGCTTGTAAAATGAAGCCATCATAAAATGAAGGTTCGCTGTTAGAGAGTTCATGGTGACGACTTCAATAGGTTTTGCACCTACTAATTTTGCTGTGGATTCTGTTAAAAATTCATGATAACCTAGCCATGGATTCTTGCCATGTGTATGTCCATCCACACCAAGGTTTGCCCAATCTTCTAATTCTTGATTTATGTAAGTTTTTGTCGATTTTGGTTGCAATCCAAGTGAATTTCCGCATAAGTAAATAAGTTCCTTTCCGTTTTTATCTTTCGGAATATGAAACTGCTGTCTATAGCTTGCTAATTCGTCTAAAGTGTCTTGTTCTTTTGCGTAATCAAGACCAGGTTTATAGTTGGACAATTTGAATTGATTTTCGGTTTGTAACAAAAATAAGGATTTAAAAGCACAAAAAAAGCGCCTTGAAAACAAAGCGCTTTTTAATATATAATAGACGCCAAAAGGCGGAAAATGTAAGCTATACGTTTTAAGTGTGAACTCTTCTCGTGAAACTTACATTATAGCTTGTAAAAGTAGTGTGATAATTCTATTTCTGCAATGTTATGCTGACATCTGCGAAATTTAAATTCCAATGACCACCTTCCATTTTGTGATCAGTGGCAATTTTAATACCGTTATAATCTTTGTAATTTTCAAAAGTTGTGGATAGGGTTGGTGCGGCTGCATTACTTTTTCTAAAATTCCATTCTTTAATGAGATATGTATCATCATAGAAAATATCATAAGCATCACCTGGTGTATAACCACCTTCATTTGGATACAAAATGGTAATCATGTTTAATTCATCTTTACTAATTGGTGCTGTTGCTTTTTTAGGCGCTGAGATTGTTGCTGTAGCATCCCAAACGAGTTGAAAAGGTACAAATACCCAAAATTTATCATTAATAAAGTTCCGATCTGCATTTGGTGGCACACTATCTAGGTTTGATCTTAAGAATTTCACATGTTGTTCGCCAGCCTTCATAACAACACTATCTTTTTTAGGAAACCATTCCCAAGAGCGTCCGTCGCCTTTAATGGTATCTCTATCCACTTTAAAGGTGAATTTAACATCTTTAACATTTTTCCAATTTTCGAAACCATGAGCATTTGCAATTTTTTCAGCAATACTTAATTCTTTTGTTTCTGCTGGCTCAACTGTTTTTGAGGTTTCAGATTTACAGGCTGAAACTAGTAATAAACAGATTAGACCTATGTATAATGATTTCATGTGAAAAATATATTTTAATTTACAGGCAAAATTAACCAACCATGAAAGACGACACTAATTATTTTGATGTAAATAAAGCGACTTGGAATAAAAAAGTAGCCATACATGCTCAAAGTGACATGTACAATATGAATGCTTTTAAAAAAGGAAAAACATCATTAATGCCATATGAACTTAAAGCTTTAGATAATGTGAAGGATAAATCGCTTTTACATTTACAGTGTCATTTTGGACAAGATACATTGAGTTGGAGTAGAAAGGGAGCGACATGTGTTGGTGTAGATTTAAGCGATGAAGGTATAACGTTGGCGAGGCAGTTAAATGAAGAACTAAACCTTGATGCAGATTTTGTTTGTTGTAATGTTTTGGATACCTCTAAATATGTTTCTAAAACTTTTGATATTGTATATACAAGCTATGGTGTGATAGGTTGGTTGCCAGACTTAAAACCTTGGGCAAAAATGATTACTGAGCGTCTTAATGTTGGTGGTATATTTTATATTGTGGAGTTTCATCCGATACTTTGGATGTTTGATTATGTTGATGGTGAATCAAAAATGAAATATCACTATAATAGAAAAGAAGCGATTTATGAAGAATACGAGGGCACTTATGCTGATCAATCTTCAAAAATGGTGAGTAAGGAATATGGCTGGAATCATGGATTAAGTGAAGTTGTAAATGCACTTATTGAAGCCGGATTACAAATTGAATATCTGAATGAATATGATGAAAGTCCATATGATGTATTTCCTGATTTAATAAAAACCGAATCTGGAATGTATAAGATGAAAAATCAATTGTATCCTATGATTTTTGAGTTGAAGGCGACTAAAAAGAAGCCCCTTTAATTCCCCAGAGGGGAAAACCGTTATTTGACCTCGCAGGTTTAAAAAACCTCGCAGGTCTTTAATATTAAATTAAACGAATTTTTAGACCTGCTAGGTTTTTTAAACCTGCGAGGTCTTAATGCTTCTCTTCATCCTTCAACAACTCAGGAAATTTAGCCTTAAAACGATTTAATCTCGGAATAGATACATTTCTGATATAACTTTGATTAGGGTGTAAACGCTCATAGTTTTGATGATAATCTTCACCAACCCAAAACTTTTGAAACGGATACACTTCCGCAGCAATGGTGGCATCTAGTTCCTTGGCCAAAGCAGCTTTTTTTTCTTCTATAATTTTCTTTTGTTCGTCGTTTTGGTAAAAAATGATAGAACGGTATTGCGAGCCTCTGTCTGGTCCTTGACCATTAACCTGAGTCGGGTTTTGAGAACCAAAATACACGTCTACTAAGGTAGCGAAACTGACCACTTTTGGATCATAAATAATCTCTACAGCTTCGGCATGACCTGTTCTGCCTGTGTTACTCGATTCATATGTTGGGTTTTTTGTGTGACCTCCAGCATAACCCGAAATAGATTCTTCCACACCTTTTACGCTTTCAAAAATAGCTTCTACACACCAAAAACAGCCACTTGCGAAATAAGCTCTGGCTTTGCCATCTTGTAATGGCACAACCACAGGTTCTGCATCTATCACAGCTTGTTGTTTTGGATTATTTTGCGCCTGATTTTGGCAACTAAATAATAGTGCGATAACTAAAATACTTAATACTTTTTTCATTTATCCTGAATTTATTTCAGGATCTTATTAAACAAAATCCTGAGGTTATAGTTTTCTTTTTTCGGTAGTCGTGTAAAATTACAAATCCTTAAATTTTATTATTCTAAAGTTATCTTAAATAAAAAAAGCCTTTGCAATTTGCAAAGGCTTAAGTCTTATCTCTTGTGAAATGACTACTTGCTTAATTTAGCAAATAATTTATTCATTTTTACTTTTTCTTCCTCAGCTAAAGCAGCATCAACCAAGATACGTCCACTGTGCTCATCTGTAATTACTTTTTTACGAGATGCAATTTCTACCTGTACTTGTGGTGGAATAGTAAAAAAAGATCCTCCAGATGCACCACGCTCAATAGCCACAACTGCTAAACCATTTTTAACGTTGTTTCTAATTCTTTGGTAGGCTTTTACTAAACGCTCGTCAATTTTCTTTTGAAATTTTTCCGATTCACCGTTAAGTGCTTCTTCCTCTTTTTCCGTTTCTTTTAAAATTTCATTAAGCTCACCTTTTTTGTGCTTTAAGTGTGCATTACGATCTTTTAAACGGTCCTTAGTTTCAGAAATTACTACTTTTTTCTGCTCTATCTGAACTTTAAATTCTTTAATGTGCTTTTCAGCTAATTGAATTTCTAATTCTTGAAATTCAATCTCTTTAGTTAATGAGTTGTATTCTCTATTATTTCTAACATTCTTTTGTTGCTCACTGTATTTGGTCATTAAAGATTTTGCTTCTTCAATTAAGTTTTTCTTTGACTTAATAGAATCATCAATGATAGCTAAACTGTCATTCAGCTTTTCCATTCTTAAGTTGAGTCCTTCAACTTCGTCTTCTAAATCTCTAACTTCTAAAGGAAGCTCACCTCTGACATTTCTTATTTCATCTACTCTAGAGTCAATTAATTGTAAATCATATAGTGCTCTCAATCGCTCTTCAACAGAAACTTCAGCTTTTTTTGCCATAATTATAAATACTTTATCGGATTTGTATTTGTCTTTGATAAAATGATTGCAAAATTAGTAATTTTTTTCGAGAGATAGTC